>JANMXG010000311.1:0-4772 GCA_031394235.1 Betaproteobacteria bacterium | reverse complement strand
CATTGAAGTTAACGGCGTGAAGGTGCTGGCCGCCAAACTTGAAGGGGCAGACGCCAAAACCCTGCGCGACACGCTGGACAAGCTCAAGGACAAGCTCAAGTCAGCGGTGGTCGTGCTGGCCACGGTGGACGGCGGCAAGGTGCAGTTGGCGGCCGGTATCACAGCCGGTGTGCTGGCCGCGCCGGGCAACCGGCTCAAAGCCGGCGAGCTGGTTAACTTTGTGGCCCAGCAGGTGGGCGGCAAGGGCGGCGGCAAGCCCGATCTGGCGATGGCCGGCGGCACCGAGCCGGACAAGCTGTCCTCAGCGCTGGCCTCGGTGGTGGGCTGGGTGCGCGAGCGGACCTGAGCGGGCGCGCCTGCGCTGCAAAAGCGGCGGCAAAGGCGTCCCGGCAGGTAGGGGACGCGTGCGGGCGTCCCCTGCAATCAGGCCAGGCCGCGGGTCAGCAGTTCGGCTACCAGGCCGTTGATGCCGCCAGCGTGTGCGGCCGCGCGTTCGCTCAGCTGCGCCGTCAGCGTGGCCGGCAGCTTGCAGGCAAATGGCACCAGACCGGCGGCGGAGTCGATGCGGCGCTGTTCCTTGCGGTCCAGCGGGGCGCCCGCGTCGGTGCCAAAACGGCCCGGCGTGGCAGCGCGATGACGCTGACCCTCAAGCTTGCTCTCCAGCTGGCGGACGAGGTCGGTTTTTTTCATGCTCATGGTGGCTGTCTTGTCGTGGTGATGGTCAACCCGTATTGTCGTTCAGACGCTGCAGCCGGCCGGGCTGCAGCGCCGAAGGTTGACGCCGGCGCCCGGCGTGCCACAACATGGCTACAACCCCACTCTGCAGGCGCCGCCATGACGACCGCATCCCTCCACATCCGCCGCGCCGTGCTGGGTGACGCCGCCGCGCTGGCCCGGATCATGGGCCATCCGGACGTGCTGCCCAACCTGCTGCAGACACCCTACACCAGCGAGGCGCTGTGGCAGGCCCGGCTCACCGAGACGCTGGCCCTGGGCAAGCCCGACTTGATGCTGGTGGTCGAGCGCCCCGACGACCATGGCGAGCCCCAGGTTGTGGCCAGCGCCGCCCTGCATCCGGCCAGTGCGGCGCTGCGACGCCGTCACGCGATGGTGCTGGGCATCTCGGTGCTGCCCGAAGCGCAAGGGCAGGGCGTGGGCACGGCACTGTTGCAGGCGCTGTGCGACTGGGCCGACCGCTGGGGCCAGGTGCTGCGGCTTGAGTTGAGCGTGTTTGCCGACAATCCACGCGCCATCGCGCTGTACCAGCGCTGCGGCTTTGTGCGGGAGGGCCTGCACATCGGCTATGGGCTGCGTGATGGTCAGTACGTGGACTCGGTGTCGATGGCGCGCCTGCACCCCAACCCGCCGCGCTGGCCGCCGGGCGCCTGAGCTGCGGCCCGGTCGCGGCTGGCATCGGGTCGACCTGCCGGGTCTTTTCCCCGGCGACAATCGGCGCCTCTGCACCCCGGATGCCGCCATGATCGACCGACAACCCCTGCGCAGCGACGCTGCCCCTTCGACTTCCGCAGCTGCCACGGCAGTGACCCGGAGGCCGACATGAGCCGCACCGCCCGCAACAGCACCGAGGCCGACATCGAGGCGCTGGAGAAAGTCTGCGAGCGGCTGGTCGGCTTTGGCGCCGACGTGTCGCTCGAATGGGTGGACGGCTACATCACCGCGCTGCTGTCCAGCCGCCGGGCGATAGAGGCCGCCGAATGGCTGCCGGCGATGTTCGGGGATGCGTTCGAGCGCGCCTTTGCCGACCCGGTCGAGGTCGAGCAGGCCATGGCCGCGCTGATGGGCCGCTGGAACGTGGTGGCCAGCCAGCTCGACCCGGCCTCGCTGGTCGACGACCCCGAGGGCCTGCGCCTGGCGCCGCTGATGCTGAGTTATGACGAAGCCGCCCGCGCCGAGGTGGTGGAAGGCGGCCACATGACCGCCGAGGAGGCGGAGGCGTTGCTGCACACCGGCGCGCTCTGGGCCGAAGGGTTTTCGGAAGCCATTGACGCGTTTGCCGAGGACTGGCCCGAGCCCGACATGGAGACGGACGAGGGCCGCTGGTACGACGACTGCCTGAGCCGGGTGTTGGCGCTGATGTTGCCGCCGGCCGATCTGGCCGAGCATGCCAAAACCTACTACCCCGGCGAGACGCTGGAGCGCGACCAGTTGGTCGACGAGGCCTGCTACGCCGCGCAGGACCTGCGGCTGTACTGGCTGGACCATGGCCCGAAGCCCGAAACCCGCCGCGTCGAGGCCACGCCCGGTCGAAACGATCCCTGCCCTTGCGGCAGCGGTAAGAAGTACAAAAAATGCCACGGTACGCCCGGGGCGGCCCCTGAGTTCAGCGCCGGGCCTGGCGCTGCGGGTGCACCCGGCGACGCTGGCGACGTAGGTGACATCAACCACGGCCTCAAGGCCTGACCGCCATGTCGATCCCGGTCCCCCATTCACCGCTGCCGCTGGGCGGCCGCCACATCGTGCTGGGCCTGTCCGGCGGCATCGCCTGCTACAAGTCGGCCGAACTGGTGCGTGAGCTGACCCGCGCCGGGGCCAGCGTGCAGGTCGTGATGACCGAGGCCGCCTGTGCCTTCATTACCCCGGTGACGATGCAGGCGCTCTCCGGCCTGCCGGTGGTCACCAGCCAGTGGGACGCCCGCGAGCCGAACAACATGGCCCACATCAACCTCAGCCGCGCGGCCGATGCGATCCTGGTGGCGCCGGCCTCGGCCGACTTCATCGCCAAGATCGCCCAGGGCAGGGCCGACGAGTTACTGTCGCTGCTGTGCGTGGCACGGCCTGTCGAGACCTGCCCGCTTTTGCTGGCGCCCGCCATGAACCGCGAGATGTGGACCCACCCGGCCACCCGGCGCAATCTGGCGCAGGCCCGTGCCGACGGCGCCACCGTGCTGGGCCCGGGCCACGGCGACCAGGCCTGCGGCGAGACCGGTGACGGCCGCATGCTGGAGGCGGTTGAACTCTGCGACGCGCTGATCGGGTTTTTCCAGCCCAAAGTGCTGGCCGGCAAGCGGGTGCTGATCACCGCTGGCCCGACCTTCGAGGCGATCGACCCGGTGCGCGGCATCACCAACCTGTCGTCAGGCAAGATGGGTTTTGCGCTGGCCCGGGCGGCGCAAGAGGCCGGCGCCCAGGTCATGCTGGTGGCCGGGCCGGTGCACCTGACCACGCCAGCCCAGGTCCAGCGCATCGACGTGCAAAGCGCGCAGCAGATGTTCGATGCCGTATTGCCGCGCGCTGCGGCCCATGATGTGTTCATCGCCACCGCGGCAGTGGCGGACTGGCGGCCGGCTGCCGCGGCGGACCAAAAAATCAAGAAGGATGGTTCGGGCGCAGTGCCGGCGATCCACTTCACCGAAAACCCCGACATCCTGGCCGCGGTGGCCCAGCTCGCGGCCGGGCCGTATTGCGTCGGCTTTGCCGCCGAGAGCCACGACCTGGCGCGCCATGCACGCGAAAAACGCCTGCGAAAAAACGTGCCGCTGATTGTCGGCAACCTGGGACCGGCCACCTTCGGGCGTGACGACAACACCCTGCTGCTGGTCGACGACCTGGGCGAGCGGGCGCTGCCCACCGCCGACAAGCTCAGTCTGGCACGCGTGCTGGTACGTGAAATCGCCGAGCGGCTGGGCCGGTCGGGACGCCCGGCATGACGGCCGCCTCCATCGATTTGAAGGTACTTGACGCCCGCATGGCCGCGCACCTGCCGGCCTACGCCACGCCGGGCAGCGCCGGCCTGGATCTGCGCGCCTGCCTGGATGCTGCCTTGGTGATCGCACCCGGCCAGACCGTGCTGATCCCGACCGGCTTGGCGATCCACATTGCCAACCCCGGCCTGGCGGCGGTGATCCTGCCGCGCTCCGGCTTAGGCCATAAACATGGCATCGTGCTGGGCAACCTGGTGGGCCTGATCGACAGCGACTACCAGGGCCCGCTGATGGTCAGCTGCTGGAACCGCGGCAGCACACCGTTCACGATGGCGCCGATGGAGCGCCTTGCGCAACTGGTGATCGTGCCGGTGGTGCAGGCGGCGTTTCGCCAGGTGGATGACTTCGGCACCAGCCAGCGCGGTGAGGGCGGCTTCGGCTCGACCGGCAAGCACTGAGCGGCCGGTGCCGGTGCGCGCTGCGTGGCTTCAGTGCACGTGCGGCGAGGGGGGAACTGGGCTGACCACGCTGAGTGCGTTCTCGGTCACGCTGTGCGCCTCCAGCTCGGATTCGGTGGCTTCGCGCACAGCGCAGACCTTCACCGCCAACTGCAGCGCAATGCCGGCCAGCGGGTGGTTGCCGTCCAGCACCACATGCGACGGATACACCTCGGTGACGGTGTAGATCGCCTCGGCCGGCATGTCAGTGGTGGCCGCACCCTCGGGCAGGCCATCGAACTGCATGCCCACCTCCAGATGATCGGGGAACAGCGAGCGGGCCTCGAAACAAACCAGGTCGGCGTCGTAGTCGCCAAAGCCGTGCTCGGGTTCGAGGTGCAGGTCGACCTCGAAGCCGCTGCGCTGGCCGGCCAGCGCTTCCTCCAGCTTGGGCAACAGGTCATGGCCGCCGAAGAAAAACTCCAGCGGTTCGGTGAGGTCGTCGATGGCCTGGTCCTGGGCATCGGCCAGGCGCCAGGTCAGGCTGACGACGCAGGGTGCGGTGATCAACATGAAAGGATGATCGCATATCCGCCCGCCGCAGCCGGCTGCCGGCCGGTGCTGCCGCAGGTCTCGCCGCCTGTTCTGCTGGCCCCCATCCGCCCGCAACCGG
>JANMXG010000310.1:0-3048 GCA_031394235.1 Betaproteobacteria bacterium | reverse complement strand
TCACAACCCCGGCGGGCGCAACGGATGGGGGGGCATCCTTCCGCCCACAGCCGGACAGGGTGCCACCAGCGGCCAGCAGTGCAGTCAGCGCGAGCGCATATCGGTTCATGGTCATGGTCAGGGTGTTGGGAGCAGCGGTGGAAAGGGCGGTGCCACCCGCGGCAGGTCGCGGGCGGCACGGTTGCTCAGCGGGAATCAGTCACGCGGCTCGGCCGGGTTCAGCTTGACGCCGTAGTAACTGTGGATGTCGCGCGCCCACGACTCATCGGCCATGTTGGGCCAGCACTCCTTGTCAAATCCGGGCGCGTTTTCGAGCCGGTCCTTGGTCACGTTCAGCGTGAAGCGCTTGTTTTCGGTGTCGAGCTTGAGCGCGCTCCAGGGCACCGCAAACAGCTTGTCGGCGATGCCGAGAAAACCGCCGTAGGACAGCACCGCGTAGCCGATCCGGCCGCTGCGCATGTCGAGCATGATTTCCTTGATGTCGCCCAGGTCGTCGCCCTCGGGGTTGTAGACGTCATTGCCCATCAAGGTGTCGGCGCCCATCAGTTCAGGGCCGGGGCCGTGCCGGCGCTCGGTGCCGATGGCGTCGCCCTCAGCAACTTTGTACATACCGTACGGGTCGCGGTCTTCGTAGCTCATGGTGTGTCCAGTCAGGTCAGAGGTGGGGAAGGCGCGCTGCGCGCGCCGACGAGGGCTGGGGTTTCCAACCCGAGCCCTTACCGTAATGCGGGTGCGCAGGGTCGGTCCGTGCGCCAGCACACCCTCGCGCACAGCAGCGCTGCGGCCGTGCGCGAGGGTGTGCCAGGTTCAGGCGCCCAGCTTGATACGGCCGGTGCTGAGGGCAAGGGTTGGGCCGTCGCCCTTCAGATCATCGACGGCGGCAAGAATATGCGTGGGCTGGCTTGCGCCAAAGGGCGCTGGCACGCAGCGGTGATCAGGGCGCGGCCCGCAGGGCCAACACGGCGTTGGTGCCGCCAAAGGCAAACGAGTTGGACAACATGGTCCGGCCAGCAGCGCCGGGCCGGGCAGTGTTGGGCACGTAGTCCAGATCGCAGGCCGGGTCGGGCGACCACAGGTTCAGCGTCGGCAAGGCCACGGCCTGCTGCATCGCCAGCAGCGACATCACGCATTCCAGCGCACCGCCCGCACCCAGCAGGTGACCGTGCAGGGCCTTGGTGGCGCTGATCGGCACCCGGCCGGCGCGCTTGCCAAAGACATCGTGGATCGCCGCCGTCTCGACACCGTCGTTGGCCTGGGTGCCGGTGCCGTGGGCGTTGATGGAATCAACCATCGAGGCATCGATGGCGGCCGACTTCAGGGCCGCACGCATCGCCGCGGCCTGGCCTGCCACGCTGGGCCGGGCGATGTGGCCGGTGTCGGTAACCAGGCCGTAGCCGATCAGCTCGCCGTGGATGGGCGCACCCCGGGCCAGCGCCCGGTCCCAGGTCTCCAGCACCAGCATCGCCGCGCCCTCGCCCAGCACCAGGCCGCTGCGGTCCTTGGCAAAGGGTTTGCAGGAGGCGGACGCGTCCACCGGGTCCGCAGTGGCCAGCGTGTGCAGGGCCTCCCAGGCCTTCATCGAACCCAGCGACAGCGGCGCCTCGGCGCCGCCGGCCAGGGCCAGGTCCAACCCGCCATGGGCCAAACGCAGCCAGGCCTCGCCGATCGCCACCGACGATGACGAGCAAGCGGTGGAGTAGGTCAGGTTCGGCCCGCGAAAGCCGTGCTCGATGCCGATCCAGGCGGCGGGCGCGTTGTGCATGCCCATCAGGATCATCATCGGCTTGATGCGGTCGGACGGCCCGCCGTACAGCGTCTGGTAGCCCTCGTCCATGGTGTGCGAGCCGCCCATGCCGGTGCCGACAAACACACCGGCAGCGTCGCACGCGGCCGGGCTGAGATCCAGCCTGGCGTCGGCCAGCGCACGGCGCGCGGCAACGATTGCAAACTGGCTGACCCGGTCCAGCAACCGCAGCTTGGGCGCATCGAAATGCGCGCTGCCCTCGAAATCGACAGTTGCGGCCAGCGGTGCCAACAGGCGCTGGCTGGCCTCAGTGCCCAGCCGGCGGATGGCAGACTGGCCGGCACAGGCCGCCTCGAACACCTCGGCAGCGCTGTGGCCCAGTGGTGAGACCAGGCCGATTCCGGTGATCGCAACGCGTCTCATCGCCCGGACACCGCGTGCAGTGCGCCGGCATCCGCAGGCGTTGCCGGTGCCTGTTGGGAGGCGATCAGCCGGTCGATGAAGCTTGCCACGTCACCCACGCTGGCCAGCTGCACCGGCTCGGCGGGCACGCTGATCTTGAACTCGTCCTCGATGTTGAACAGCAGCTCCGCCACGCCCAACGAGTCGATGCCCAGGCTGTCCAGTGCGGCGACGGGCGTGATCACGCCGGGGTCCAGCGGATAGTCCCTGAGCAGGATGCGGCGCAGCTGATTGAACGTCGGGCTGGTGTCTGGGCTGGTGTCCGGGCTGATGCTCGGGCTGAAGGACGGGCTGTTGGGCGTGTTCATGGGCAGGCTCCAGAGGGATGGGTGTCAGGTCCTGGTCGCGGCGCCTGCCGTCGGTTGGCCGGCACGGCGAGGGCTGGCGGCCAGTTGGGTAACCGTGGCGGGGTCGAGCGCGCAGTCCAGCTTGCCGGCCCAGCGCGTGATGCGTTGCGCACCCCAGGCCAGCAGGCCCGGCCGCATGCGCAACAGGGCCAGGATCGGTGCCCACAGCGCGGGCCGCATCGCCAAATGCGCAAAGGCAGCTGCCAGACGCAACCGGGGTGCGAACAGGCGCCGCCAATCCGCCCGGTAGCGGCGCTGCACGCCGACCTGCCACCGACCCGCCGCCTGCGCTGCAGCGCTGCTGGCGGCGCTGCTGGCAGGGCTGCTGACGGAGCTGTTGGCAGTGCGGCTAAAGGATGGGCTGAAAGATGGGCTGACAGATGGGCTGACAGATTGGCTGAACGACGGGCTGGCCGCCGTGTCCGGCGCCGCCAGCCCGGTCGGCCGGTTGGCCTGCAGCAGGTGGCTGCACAGCAGCCAGGCCGACTGCATCGC
>JANMXG010000309.1:0-5747 GCA_031394235.1 Betaproteobacteria bacterium | reverse complement strand
GGCCTCTGGCCCGGCGCGGCCTGCAAGGCGGGCGGGTGATGTAGCGGCACAGTTGCTCCAGCGCCTGGCGGTCGTCAGCCCTGCAGCGCACGGCAGCGTGCAGAGTGAGGCCGGACACAAGGCCCGGAAGGGCCTTGTGCCTGCCGAACGCCAGCCGGCGATACAAGCCGGCTGGCTGAAACCGTCGATGTCGGCGCACAGCGGCTGCTTGAAGTCCGCGTCCCTGGGCATGCCTTGCAGGCCGCGCTCGCGCTGGCAAGCGCGAGCCCTTCGCGAGGCACGGGCCCGCCCGCAGGGGCGGTCCCATGTCCACGCTCAGCGCCCTGCAGCGTCAGCACCTTCTGCCCAGCGCGTGGGCGGAAGGCGATGCGGTAAGTACAGGCCGCAGCCTGCAGTGGCCTGAGCACGCGAGCCTCTCAGGCCGCCGCGCCAAACAGCGCGCCGGCTGCGGCGGTGATCGCCATCGCCAGCGCGCCCCAAAGTGTGACGCGCCAGGCAGCAACCCACGCCGGCGCCCCGCCGACCCGGGCGGCCATCACGCCCAGTACCGCCAAGAACACCAGCGAGGAACCGGCCACCCAAGCGGACAAGCCGGAACTGGGTGCCAGCACGGTGATGGCCAGCGGCAAAGCGGCGCCGACCGCAAAACTGGCGGCGGATGTCAGCGCTGCCTGCATCGGCCGGGCACTGAGTGCGGCCGTGATGCCCAACTCATCGCGGGCATGCGCACCCAGTGCGTCATGGGCCATGAGTTGCGACGCCACCTGCTGCGCCAGGCCTGCCTCCAGCCCTCGGGCCAGGTAGATCGCAGTCAGTTCTCGCTGCTCGGCCGCCGGGTCAGCCTGCAGTTCGGCCGCTTCTCGCGCCAGATCGGCCGCCTCGGTGTCGGCCTGCGAGTGCACCGAGACGTACTCACCCGCAGCCATTGCCATCGCGCCGGCCACCAGCCCGGCAACGCCCGAGGTCAGGATGGCCGCCGGGCTGGCATGGGCCGCCGCCACGCCCAGCATCAGGCTGGCGGTGGAGACGATGCCGTCGTTGGCACCCAGCACCGCCGCCCGCAGCCAGCCGACACGCTCGCCGCGGTGGCGTTCAAGGTGGTGGCGCAAGGCTCGCATGGTGGAGCTTCGGTCGGATCGGGATGATCAGGTCCGGGGCTTTTTGACGAGACGGATATGGGTCACAGTCTCGGAGCCTGTGGTTTCCACGCATTCATAGTCATTGGCGATATTGTCCGTGCCTTCAAAAATGCGCTCACCCGACCCCAGCAGCTTATGGGTCAGCACCAGGTGCAGTTCGTCGACCAGTCCTGCCCTGAGATATTGCCGGATCAGTGTCGCGCCGCCGCCCAGGCGCACGTCTTTTCCTTGAGCGGCTGCAAACGCTTGCCGCAGGGCTGACTCGATACCATCATTTACAAAATAAAACGTCGTGCCGCCCTCCATCACCAATGCGGCACGGGGATGAGCCGTGACCACAAAAACGGGCGTGTGGTAGGGCGGGTTGTTGCCCCACCAGCCCCTCCATTCCTCACCGACCCAAGGCCCGCGGACCGGCCCGAACATATTGCGACCCAGAATTGAGGCGCCAATATTTTCTGTGGCCTTCGCCAAGAATTCGTCGTCAATGCCAGTGCTGCCACCCTCTTGCCCAAACATGCTGCGCATCGTGCGGGTTTTAAATGCCCATTCCATCAGCGCAAGGCCGCCCGTGCCGAATGGGTTTTCCAGGCTTTGCCCAGCCGCCGAGCTGAAACCGTCGATTGACAGGGCATAACCCCGTACCACCAGCTTTTGCATTTCAGTTTCCTTTGAGGTCAGGGCGAAGGGCCTGACAGTCTATGGCGCCCTCACGGCACACCTCAGCGCGGCGGCACTGCGGCATCGGGCCGGCTGTCGAGGATGGCGCGCACGATGCCGCCCAGGCGCTCAAAGGCATATTCCTTGAAAAGCACGGCGCGCACGCCAGCCGTGTGGGCCTGGGCCTTCAGCTCATCGGTGACGTAGCCCGAGGAGATGACCACCGGCAGGCCCGGCGCCGCCAGCGCCAGTGCCTCGGCCAGCTTGATGCCCGACATCTCCGGCATGTTGTAGTCGGTGACGACCAGCTTGAAGCCTTGGGGCTGCGCGCGCACCAGGTCCAGCGCCTGCTGCGCACTGCGCGCGCAGGTGACGCTGTAGCCCGCGCGTTGCAGCAGCGCGGTCATGGTTATGGCAACGACCTCGTCGTCGTCCACGTACAACAGCTGCTCACCTCGGCCCGCCGAGGTGGCTGGCGGGGCGTCGTCGGCGCTTTCAACGGCGGCCACCGCCGGCATGAGCGGCAGCCGGATCTCAAAACAGCTGCCTTCACCCAGGCGGGTGTGCACCTCGATGCTGCCGCCACTGGCGCTGACGATGCCGTGCACCACGGCTAGCCCCAGCCCCGTGCCCTGGCCTACCGCCTTGGTGGTGAAGAAGGGCTCGAAGATGCGGGCGCGCGTGGTCTCGGTCATGCCCGTGCCGTCGTCCTCGACGCGCAGGCGTGCCCAGGGCGGGGCGCCGTCGACACGGTCCAGGAAGATGCGCACGTGGCCCTGTTGCCCAGACAGCGCCTGCCAGGCATTGGTGCACAGGTTGAGCACCAGTTGCTGCACCTGGGCACCGTCAACACGGGCGTACAGCGGCTCCGGGTCCAGCACCGCCTCCAGCTTGACGCTGGCGGGCAAGGTGGCGCGCAACATCGACACCGCCTCCTCCACCAGCGGGCGCAGCGCCTGCACGCTGAGCTGCTGCGGGCCGCGACGGCTGAAGGTCATGATCTGCTGCACCAGCGTGCGTGCGCGTGCGGCCGCCTGGTGGATCAGGGCCAGGCTGCGCTGCGCCGGGTGATCGGGGGCGGTGTCATGGCGGGCGATGGCCACATTGCCCAGGATGGCGGCCAGCACGTTGTTGAAGTCGTGCGCAACGCCGCCGGCCAGTGTGCCAACGGATTCCATCTTCTGCGCCTGGCCCAGGCTCAACACGAGCGCGCGCCGCTCGGCCTCGGTCCGCTCCAGCTCGGTCAGGTCACGCGCGATGGTGGACAAGTGGGTGACATCGCCCTGCGGGTTGCGGTGGCAGAGGATGAGCTGCAGCATCGGGATCTCACGCCCATCGGCGGCCGCCACGGCTGTGCGGTCGGTCCAGAAACCGTCACGCAGGGCCGTCGGCAGACCTGTTTCAAGGATCAGGCGGCCCGCCCAGTCCGGATGGCATTCGGCGATGGTCAGGGCCGAAGTATCGTCCTGCGGCCCGTAACCCAGCATGCGGCGCGCCGCCAGGTTGAGGAAGATGTTGCGGCCTTGGGGGTCGGTGGAGCCCACAAAGTCGGGCGTCGCATCCAGGATCGCGGCCAGCCGCTGGTGCTGCGCCGTCAGCTGCTGGCGCTCGGTGATGTCGCGCATGATGACGCTGGCCACCATCGGCTCGCCCGATTCGGGTTCGACATAGGTGCTGGTGGTCACCTCGGCCTCGAAGGTGCTGCCGTCGGCGCGTCGCAAGCGGATGGCGCCTTGCGCACTGCCGGTGGCCAGGCGCTGTGCGTCCATGAGCGCGACTCGCGGGTCGGTCATGTCGACCCACTCCTCGCGGGCGATGGACTGGAGTTCGGCCTCGCTGCGGCCGTGCATCGCGCAGGCAGCGGCATTGGCTGCCAGGACAGCGCCGCCCGGCAAGGTGCGCATCACACCGTCCAGACTGTTGGCGAACAGCATGCGGTAGCGCATCTCGCTGCGCCGCAGGTTGTCCTTCTCGGCCTCCAGCGCGCTGGTCGCGTTGCGGATGCGGCTGGCAGCCACGAAGTTGGCCTGCACCAGCAGCCGCGTCATCGTGGCCAGCGCTGCTGACAGCGCCAGCCCCAGCGCCAGCAGCCAGCCCGTGCTCTGGTCGATCACCCAGGCCGGTCCGAGGCTGCGCACCTCGACATCCCAGGCCCGGTCCGCCACCTGGATGCGGGTGCGCCACGCACCGGACCGGGCGAGCTCGGTCGACCCCCCCGGGTCGGTCCAGGCGCTGTCGAACAGCAGATCATTTGCGCCCTGCGCCCGCGCCTGTGGGTCGGTGATGACGATGCGGCGGCCGCGGCTGAGTTTGTCAGGCAGTACGCTGCGTACCAGGTCATTGGTACGGAACGAAATGCCCACCACGCCTTGCGCGGCCTGCGCACGGGCCTCGGCCGTGAGCGGAACCGAGCCTTGGGCATAGATTGCGGCACGGATGACCACGCTGGTGAGCAGCGGCTGATTCAGGACCAGGCGGTCGCGCGCCAGCAGCACCGGCCCCGTTGCCACGTAGTTGCCGCTGGCGATGGCAGCGTCAATCGCAGCACGGTAGCGCTGACCCGGGTCATACAGGTCGTAGCCAAAAGTCAGCGGGTCGAGCGGATACGCATGGCGCAGCACCATGTAGGCCGGGCGCTCACCCGGCGGCCGGACCGCAAACCCCGGGTGCCCGGCCGCCACAAGGCTGCGGTCGGCCGCCACCGCTTGAACGTAGGCGGCGCGCTGCGCGCTGGGCACCAGGTCGGCCATGAAGGTCAGCGCCAGACCCGGAAAGCGCTTTTGCAGCGAAATCGCCTGGACGTACTGCAGAAACTCGGCGTCCGACGGCGACTTCTGCACCACGCCGAACATGCGCAAGCCCGGCAAGGTGTCGACGTACGACTGGATGCGGCTGCTGACCGCTGTGGCGAAGGCAGAGGCGTCGCGGTCGAGGTCGGCGCGTGCCTCGCGCAGGGCGTTGCCCATTGACCATGCGCTGAGCAGGCCGGTGCAGGCCAGGCTCAGCATCAGCACGGCCGCCGGCAGCCAGCGAAGTCGCGCCGTCTGGGTTTCAGCCACGGCGGGGGCGGGCTGAGCCGCTGGCGCCGCGCCGCCGATTCGGCGGGCTGCGAGACACGGGTAAGGCACGCGCGGGGGTCATTGCATGCTCCGGCCAGTAAGCTTCCAGGACGTCGGGTGGGAGACCCGCGTACCGCACCGCGAGATGGTAGCGACATCGGCTCCGCAAGTTTCGGGCTTTCGCTGGCGCAGATGTTTTGCCACGCCAAGGTCAGGGTCTCGGCGGGTGCGCTGCCCGTCCGCTGCACCGGACGCGTCGGTCGCGCTGCGGCAACGGGCACGGCTGGCGGGGTGTCCGCGAAGCTGGCGGCACAACATCGATACGGCCGAGCCCACCGCGCGTTGGGCCTCCGCCGTGCGCCGCTACGGCAGCGGGGACAGCGCCGGACAAGACCGGCGTTCACAGGCGTTGCACGACACGCCGCTGCTGCGTGAATTTGCAGGACTGGACAACTGGACCTCGCGCCTGCCCGACGAGACGACCATCCTGCGGTTTCGCCACTTGCTGGAAAAGCACGAGCTGGCGCCGCAGATCCTGTTGGTGGTCAACGACCTGTTGCGTGCCGAGGGACTGATGTTGCGCGCCGGAACGGTGGTCGATGCCACGCTGATCGCCGCACCGAGTTCCACCAAGAACGCCAGCGGTGAGCGCGACCCCGAGATGCACCAGAGCAAGAAGGGGAACCAGTGGCATTTCGGCATGAAGGCCCACATCGGCGTTGATGCCGAGTCGGGCCTGGTGCACACGGTGCGGGGCAGTTCGGGCAACGTCAACGACGTGGTTGAAGGCAACGCATTGCTGCATGGCGAAGAGACCGAGGTCTTTGCTGACGCCGGCTACCAGGGTGCGGACAAGCGGCCTGACGCCAAGGACGACGTGCGCTGGAAC
>JANMXG010000308.1:0-1897 GCA_031394235.1 Betaproteobacteria bacterium | reverse complement strand
GCGGTGGTCTTTTTCACGGTGCGCAGCACCAGCATCGAATTGGACCGCTCCACGCCCGGCAGGCGCATCAGCACCTCGGTATGCACACGCTCCAAGTCTTCGGCATCACGGTACGAGAACCGCAGCAGGTAATCGTTGCTGCCAGCCACGTAAAAGCAGTCCAACACTTCGGGCTCATCGCGTACCGCCTGCTCGAAGGCCTTGAGTACCCCGTCGCTCATGGTCTGCAGGTTGATGATCGAAAAACAGGTGCCGTGCTGGCCCAACGCCTTGGCATTGAGCAGCGCGACATACTGGCCGATGACACCCGCGTCCTCCAGTTGCTTGACGCGCCGCAAACAGGCCGATGGCGACAGGTGCACCTGCTCGGCCAACTGCACATTGGACAGCCGACCATCGGTCTGCAGCGCGGTGAGAATTTGCCTGTCGATCACATCAAGTTGCGGCTTGGGGCTGACAGTTCGCATTTTGTGCGGCAATCGGTTGTTTAAATCGAATTGTATGCGGCTATTGACGCTGACACAGGTCCAATGCGCAAGCACATTGCGCGCAACCCTGTCTAGACTGCATGTTGTTGCGCCAGTGTCCTGCGCGCAGCCCCCCAACACCTGAAAGGAGCCCGACCATGAGCCTCTCCGACCTCGACGCACCGACCGCCAATCCTTTGCAGGCCTTTGTGACCGCGCCGCGCGGCGTGTCGATGGACGCCTACTGGATGCCGTTCACCGCCAATCGCCAGTTCAAGAAGAACCCCCGCCTGTTTGTCAAGGCGTCCGGCATGCATTACTGGACCGATGACGGCCGCAAGGTGCTGGATGGTGTGGCCGGGCTGTGGTGTGTCAATGCGGGCCATGCCCGGCCCAAGATCGTGCAGGCAATCCAGGCCCAGGCCGCCGAGATGGACTTTGCCCCGCCGTTCCAGATGGCGCACCCCAAGGCGTTCGAGCTGGCCGACAAGGTTGCAAAGCTGACACCGGCCGGGTTGAACCGGGTGTTTTTTACCAATTCCGGGTCCGAGTCGGTCGAGACCGCATTGAAGATGGCGCTGGCCTACCACAAGGTGCGCGGCGAAGGCACCCGCACCCGGCTGATCGGGCGTGAGCGCGGCTACCACGGTGTCAATTTCGGCGGCATCTCGGTCGGCGGCATGGTGGGCAACCGCAAGCAGTTCGGCACCATGCTGTCGGGGGTGGACCATTTGCGCCACACCCATGACCCCAAGCGCAACGCCTTCAGCCTGGGCCAGCCCGAGTTTGGCGCCGAGTTGGCCGACAGCCTGGAAGATTTGGTCGCGCTGCACGATGCCAGCACCATCGCCGCCGTGATCGTTGAGCCGGTGGCGGGCTCCACCGGCGTGTTGGTTCAGCCCAAGGGCTACCTCAACCGGCTGCGCGAGATTTGCGACAAGCACGGCATTCTGCTGATCTTCGATGAGGTGATCACCGGCTTTGGCCGCACCGGCAACCCGTTTGCAGCCCAGACTTTCGGCGTCACCCCCGACATGATCGTGATGGCCAAGGGCTTGTCCAACGGCTCGGTGCCGATGGGCGCAGTGGCCGCCAAGCAAAGCATCCACGACGCCTTCATGAACGGTCCCGAGCACCTGATCGAGTTTTTCCATGGCTACACCTACTCGGCCCACCCGTTGGCCTGCGCCGCCGCACTGGGCACGCTGGCCACCTACGAGGAAGAAGGCCTGCTGACCCGGGCCGGCGACTTGCAGGCCTACTTTGCCGAGGCGGTGCATTCGCTGCGTGGCGAGCCCAATGTGATCGACATCCGCAACATCGGCCTGGTCGGCGGCGTCGAGCTGTCGCCCATCGCGGGCAGCCCGGCCAAGCGTGCTTTCGACATCTTTCTGGACTGTTACGAGCGGGGTGTGCTGCTGCGCACCACG
>JANMXG010000307.1:0-16994 GCA_031394235.1 Betaproteobacteria bacterium | reverse complement strand
CGTGCGGTGATGCAGGCCACGCCGTTGTGGCGGGTCTCGACCGTTGGCGGCTTCATCGCGCTGGTCATCACGAACACCGTGGGCGTGAGGCCCTCTGGCATGACATGGTCGCGCAGTGCCACGCCCCGGGTGATCTCGATGTAGACCAGCTGATCCTCGGCCGGCTGCGCCGCCACCAGCTCACGCACCAGCCGCAGCCAGCTCTCCCGGGTGTGCGGGTTGGGGATGCGCAGCTTGCCCAGGCTGCGCTGCATGCGCGCCATGTGCTCGTCGAAGCAGAACAGGCGCCGGCCGTAGACCGGGATCACCTCGTAGATGCCGTCGCCAAAGATGAAGCCCCGGTCCAACACCGACACCTTGGCATCGCGCAGCGGCAGGGTCTGGCCGTTCAGGTGGCAGAGGGTTTCGGGGAGCAGGGTCACGGCGGCCTTTCAGGCAAGTGCTGCGGTCAACAAGGCGTCACGCGGTGGGGCAGCGGGTCACAACACAGCTTAGCCGATGGCCGGCCACCGCGGTTTGACCGAACCCCGCGTCAGCTCACTTCATTTGATCCAGAGCCGGATCGAGTCCCAGGCCCGGCCCAGCAAGCCGGCTTGCGGCACCGCCTGCAGCACGACCAGCGGCAGGCTGGCGATCTTGATGCCGGCGGCGGTGCTGACATCGAGCGTGCCCACGCGTTGGCCGGCCGCAAGCGGCGCCACCAGCGGGTCGGTGCGGCTGATCACGGTCTTGAGCTTGTCACCCTCGCCCTTGGGCACGGTGACCACCATGGGCTGGGCGGCGCCCAGCGCGGCGGTGGGCTGCTGGCCCTTCCAGACCGGCACCTGCGCCACCGGCTTGCCGGCCTCGAACAGGCGCACATCGTCCCAGGCGGTCCAGCCCCAGTTGAGCAGCTTCTGGCTTTCGCTGGCGCGCCCCTCGCGCGAGGTCGCGCCCAACACCACGCTGAGCAGCCGGCGCTTGCCGTTGGGCATGTCGCGCTGGGCGCTGGCAACCAGGCAGTAGCCGGCGGCGTCGGTGTAGCCGGTCTTCATGCCGTCAATCGACGGGTCGCGGCCCAGCAACATGTTGCGGTTGTCTTGCTTGATGTTGTTGAAGCTGAAGTTGCGCAAGCCGTAGTAGCTGGCGTAGTACTCGGGAAAATCGCGCAGCACATGGGCCGCAATCATCCCCAGATCGCGCGCGCTGCTGTAGTGGCCGGCCTCGGTCAGCCCGGTGACGTTCTTGAACTGGCTGTTCTTCAGGCCCCAGGCCTGGGACTGGCGGTTCATCATCGCCACAAACCCGTCGAGCGAGCCGGCCACGCCCTCGGCCAGCGCCACCGCCGCATCGTTGCCCGAGACAGCGATCATGCCGCGCAGCAGTTCGTCCACCTTGGGCGTCATCTTGGGGTCGATGAACATCAGCGAGCCGCCACCCTTGCGCTCGGACCAGGCCCGCAGCGACACCGGCAGGGTCTGCTCCAGCGTCAGCTTCTTGGCCTTGAGCGCGTCAAACACCAGCCAGGCCGTCATCAGCTTGGTCAGCGAGGCCGGATCGGCCTGCACATCAGGCGCACGCTCGGCCAGCACCTGGTCGCTGGTGATGTCGATCAGCAGGAAACTCTTGGCAGCCACCTCCGGCGCTTGAGGCGCCTGGGCCCAGGTGGCGGTAGCGGTGGCGGAGACGGTGGCCAGGGCCAGTACAAAGGCAAACAGGGAATTCATCGGGGTCCGAACAAGGAAAAATCAAACGGTTGCAGGGGCCAGCAGAACGCAGGTTGCAGGCGCAGACGCGGGACAGGCACTGGCCATCCGGCCGCAGCCTCAACCGTGCCAGGCCTGGATCACCTGGTTTTTAAGCAGCGTGAGCTGGCCGTGAAAGAAGTGGCCGACACCCGGCAGCACGACCACCGGCAGCACCTGGGGCCGGGCCCAGTCGAGCGTGGCCGAGAGCGGCACCACCTCGTCGGCCTCGCCATGGATCACCAGCGTGTCGGGCGCCACCGTGGCCGGCATTTCGAAACGGCTGGTGGCCGGACCGACCAGCACCAAGCGCTCCACCGGCGCACTGGCTGCCAGCCGGGCTGCCGCCTGCGCCGCGACATAAGCGCCAAACGAAAACCCTGCCAGCGCCAGCGGCAAGCCGGGCGACAACGTACGCTGGGCCTGGATCACGGCCAGCGCGTCGTCAATTTCGCCCCGGCCCTCGTCCCAGGCGCCGACCGAGCCGCCAACACCGCGAAAGTTGAAGCGCACCGCCCGGTAGCCCAGTTGCACAAAGGCGCGCGCCAACGTGATCACCACCTTGTTGTCCATCGTGCCGCCAAATTGCGGGTGCGGATGGCACAGCACAGCCACGCCGCGTAAGGCAGCGCCGTCAGCCAGAACCGGCCCGTCCACAACACACTCGATGGCGCCCGCCGGGCCGGCAACCGTGTCACGGCGGGTGTCGGGTTTCATCACGGGTTTCATCACGAGTGCCGCGCCGGTGTCAAGGCCACGCTCAACGGCCCACGTCCGGCGGCAGGCGCAGGCGCTCGACCACGCGCCCGTTTTTCAGGTGCGATTCGACGATCTCGTCCACATCGGCCGCATCGACAAAGGTGTACCAGACTTCCTCGGGATAGACCACTGCAACCGGCCCACCGGCGCAGCGGTCCAGGCAACCGGCCTTGTTGACGCGCACGCCGCCAGGGCCCGCCAGGCGCGCCGCCTTGACCTGCTGCTTGCAGCGGTCAAAGCCCGCCTGCGCCTCTTGTTCGGCGCAGCAACCCTCGCCGGGTTTGCGTTGGTTGAGGCAGAAGAAGATGTGGTGTCGGTAATAGCTCATGGGGAGCCAATTGTAGGGACTGAGGGCAAACCCGCAGGACCGACCCGGGCCACCAGCCTGCCGCCCCGGTGCCGTCAGCGCTCGCCCAACCGCGCCAGCAGCCAGGCCAGCGCGGTATACGGCCACAGCCAACCCACCCACTGCGCCAGCCCGTGCAGCCGCACAAACTGGCCTTGCTCCCAGCCCTGCAGGCTTTGGGCGAAGTACGGGTCGGTCGGCGCGCCGTGCACCAGCACCACCAGGCCAGTCAGCGACACCAGCGCCAACGCCGCCGCCAGGCGCGGCCGCAGCCACAGGCCGGCCAATGACAGCAGCAGCGCTGCGGCCATTGCCGTCTCATTGGCGGGTGTGCGCCAGGCCAGCGCGTGGTCAGGGCCGAAGTTCAGCGCGGTCGACAAGGTGGTGCCCAGCACCGCCACCACCGCCACGGTCACCGCCAGGCCCAGCCGGCGCCATCCCGGCCGCGACGCTGCAAAAGCCAGCAGGCACGGTGACAGCAGGCCCAGCGCCACGGCCAGGCCCTCGGCCAATGACGACAGCGGCTGGTCCGGCGCCGCACCAGACTCCAGCCAGTCCGCCAGCGGCGCGGCCCAGGGCACGTCGGCCAGCACGGCAGCCAGCCAGGCCCGCAAGGCCTCGCCCACCTGGCCCACGCCCAGCGGCACGGGCGTCGGAAACAACAGGGCCGCCGGCCACAGCACCAGCAAGGTCAGCGCCCCACCGTTGCCACGCTCCAGCCAGCGTTCCCGGGTGACTTGCCAGCGCCGCAGCAGGCCCAGGCGCTGTGCACCCACCGCCAGCAGCGCGCCCAGCGTGGTGCCGGCGCTGTTGAGCGCCCAGTCCAGCGCCGATGGCACACGCCGCGGCAGCAGGTGCTGCAGCACCTCCATGCTGTATGACAAGCAAGTGCCGCTCAGCAACGCGCTGGCCAGTGCCAGCGCCACCGGCACGCCGTGTCGAAGTCGGGCGATGCACACCAGACCGCCCAGCGGTGCGTAGGCCAGCAGGTTGCTGGTGATGTCAAAGGGGATGAAGTAGCGCGGCCACGGCAGGTGCAGCAAACCGGCGGCCGGCAGACCCGGCGGCCAACGCCAACCGGTGAACGGGTACAGGCTGGCGTAGACGATCAGCGCAATCCAGGCCCAGGCCAGCGGCCAGGCCGAACTGCGGTACACCGCATCACGGCTCGGCATGGCCACCGGACGAGGCTGGCGCGGTGTGCGCACGGGTCGTACGGGTTGCACCGGTCAAAACGGCTTGACCACCGCCAGCACCACGACGGCGGTGAACAGCAGCACCGAGACCTCGTTGAACACCCGAAACCAGCGGTGGCTGCGCCGGTTGCGCAGCTGCTCGAAGCGGCGCAGGTGGCCGCGGCACAGGTGCAGGTAGCCGATCACCGCCACCACGCCCAGCAGTTTGGCGTGCAACCAGTAGCCACCGGCAAAGCGCCCGGCGCCAAAGCCCAGCCAAAGCCAGAACCCGAGTGCCAGCGCCACCACCATCAACACATTGGAAAAACGGTAGAGCTTGCGCGCCATCAGCAGCAGGCGCTCGCGCTCGGCGTGGCTGTCGGCGGGCACCATCGCCAGGTTCACGAAGATGCGCGGCAGGTAGAACAGGCCGGCAAACCAACTGGCCACAAACACGTAGTGAAAGGCCTTGATCCAGAGGTAGGCAGCGCTCATGCACCGATTATGGAGGCCGCACTCCGGGCGACGGGCCGCACCGGCGACTGTCACCGCCGCATCGGTCTGGCACACGCCGCGTCGAAAGGGACGCCCTAAAAAAAAGAACCCCAGTCACCAGGACTGGGGTGGTAAGCCTTGCCGCCACGGGGACGCCAAGACACCTGCTCAGGGAGGAAAAGCAGGGAGCGAGCACCTTGCAGCGCTCAACCCATGATGACTCTATCAGGTTTATTTGATAAAAATGCTACGACTTGTGGCGACACCATGAAAAGCGCACACCTTATTTTTTGCACCCCAAGGGACCACGGCTGGCCCGCGGCCCCCGAAAATCAAAGGACCAAGGAGACTTTCCGACATGGCACTGCCGCCCCTGCCCGCCTTTCCTGCCAGCCGCCCGCGCCGGCTGCGCCGCGACGCTTTCACCCGTGATCTGGTGCGTGAGCACCGGCTGCACCCCAGCGACCTGATCTTTCCGGTGTTTGTGCTGGACGGCACCGACCAGGCCCAGAACGTGGCCAGCATGCCCGGCGTACAGCGCCTGTCGATCGACCGCCTGCTGCCGCTGGCTGAGCAATGTGTGGCGCTGGGCGTGCCGGTGATGGCGCTGTTTCCGGTGATCGATGGGGCGCTCAAGACGCCGGACGGCATCGAGGCCACCAACCCGGACGGCCTGGTGCCGCGCACCGTGCGGGCACTGAAAGACCGCTTCCCCACGCTCGGGCTGCTGACCGACGTTGCGCTGGACCCGTTCACCTCGCACGGGCAGGACGGGCTGCTGGACGAGGCCGGCTACATCATCAACGACAGCACGGTGGCGATGCTGACACGGCAAGCGCTGGTGCAGGCCGGTGCCGGCGTGGACATCGTCGCGCCCAGCGACATGATGGACGGCCGCATCGGCGCGATCCGGCAGGCGCTGGAGGCCCACGGCCACATCCACACCCGGATCATGGCCTACAGCGCCAAGTACGCGAGCGCGTTTTACGGCCCGTTCCGCGACGCCGTGGGCAGCGCAGCCAACTTGGGCAAGAGCGACAAGAAGGCCTACCAGATGGACCCCGGCAACAGCGACGAGGCGCTGCGCGAGGTGGCGCTGGACATCGCCGAGGGCGCCGACATGGTGATGGTCAAGCCTGGCATGCCCTATCTGGACATCGTGCGCCGGGTCAAGGACACCTTCCACGTGCCCACCTTCGCCTACCAGGTGAGCGGCGAGTACGCGATGCTCAAGGCCGCGGCAGCCAATGGTTGGTTGGACGGCGATGCGGTGATGATGGAGTCGCTGCTGGCCTTCAAGCGCGCCGGGGCAGACGGCGTGCTGACCTACTTTGCGCTCGACGCGGCCCGGCTGCTGCGCCAGCGCTGAGCGGCCACAAACCAGGCGGCTGCGCCTGGCTTTTGGGGTCCGAGGGTCGGCGCGGCACCAGGTTGCCAGCCGCTACGATGCCTGCCTAGGCCGGTCCAACAACGACAACGGGTGCAGTGGCGAGAAACATGCAAAACAACAGCAGATCTACCGCTTGCCAACTCGCTGCCCTGGTCGTGGGGCTGATGCTTGACGTCTCCACGGCATCGGCCAATCCGGCGGCGGCAGCCGACGAAATCCAGCATCAAATCAGGCGCGGCGAAACGCTGTACTCAATTGCTGCTGAGCAGCTGGCTCTGCCCGGCGATTGGGCCGCGCTGCAAAAGCTCAACCAGATTCGCCATCCGCGGCGCCTCCAGCCCGGAAGCCACCTGCGCATCCCGCTGGCCTGGATGCGCCAGACGCCAAGCCAGGCCGAGGTGGTGTTTGTGCAGGGCCTGTGCTGGGTGCGCAGATCTGGCCAGGCCACGGCCGAGGCGGCGGTGGCCGGCACCGTGGTGCGCGGCAGCGACAGCGTGCGCACCGAGCCCGGGGCGTCGATGACGCTGCGCTTTGCCGATGGCTCCAGGCTGTTGGTGGTGCCGGGTACCGAGTTTGTGGTCGAGCGGCTTGCGCTCTACGGCCAGGCCGCCACGCCGGGCACGCGCCTGCGCCTGACGGCAGGCAAGCTCGAGACCCAGGTGGCAACCCGCCCCGGCAAGACCACGCGTTTCGAGATCCAGACCCCCGCCGTCAACCTGGGTGTGCGCGGCACCGAGTTCCGTACCCACATCGACCCGGCCGACGGCAGCACCCGTTTCGAGGTGCTGGCAGGCCGCGTGGCCGGCACGGCGCCGGCAGGCACGTTGACACTGGACGCCGGCTTTGGCGCCGTGGCGCGGCCCGGCATGGCACTGACTGCGCCGCAGCCACTGCTGGGTGCGCCCGACCTCAGCGCCGTGCCATCGCTGCTGGACCGCGTACCGCTGCGCCTGGCCTGGCCGCCACTGGCCGGCGCCACCGCCTTCCGTGCGCAGGTGTTCGCCGCCGAATCGGCCGACCGCTTGCTGCTTGACGGCGTCTTCACCGCCCCCGCCGCGCGCTGGATCGACCTGCCCGACGGCCGCTACACCTTGCGGGTGCGCGCACTCGACGGGCAGTCGCTGGAGGGGCTGAACGCCAGCGCCGGATTCACCCTCAAGGCAAGGCCCGAACCGCCCTTCACCCGCCAGCCGGCGCCCCAGGCCAAGGTTTACGGCGAGCTGGCCCAGTTCGCCTGGGTACGCTCCAGCGTGGCCACGGCCTACCGACTCCAGGTGGCCACGCAGGCCGATTTCAAAGCGCCGGTGTTCGACCGGGCCGACATCGTGGCGACGGAAGCCCAGCTGCCGCTGGCACCGGGGCTTTATCACTGGCGGGTGGCCACCATCGCCGCCGGACAGGACCAGGGCCCTTTCAGCGATGCCCAGCCGTTTGAGCAGCGCGCCGTGCCGGTCAGCCCGACCCCCGAACCGCCCGCGCTCGACGACGCTGGGCTGGTCTTCCGCTGGAAGGCGCCAGAGGCCGGCCAGAAGGTGCAGTTCCAGGTGGCGTCAGACGCAGCCTTTGCGCAGATCGTGCTCGACCAGTTGACCGACGGGCCGCAGGGTCTGCTGCCAGCGCCGGCGCCTGGCCCCTACTTTCTGCGGGTGCGCACGGTCGACGCCGACGGCTTCAAAGGCAACTTCGGCGCGGCGCAACAGATCGATGTGCCACCCCCGCCCCCAAACTGGTGGCTGCTGCTGCCCTTTGGCTTGATCTTGTTGATGCTGTGAGCGATCCCGAGACCGCGATCGCAACTGTCCGGCGGGCACGCAGTCGGCGCGCGCCTGGGCGCTTCGATCGGCTGCGGCTGGCCTGGCTGCCCGCGTTGGCGCTGGCGCTGGGTCTGTTGGCGTCACTCACACCGCCTCACCATGCGTTGTCGAACGCCCTGCGCGATGCCAGCCTGCGCTGGGTTGCGCAACCGGCCCACTACGACGACACGCTCATCGTCGATATCGACGACGCTTCGCTGCGATCGCTGAAAGCACAGCTCGGCGGCTGGCCCTACCGGCGCGACATTTATGCACTGGTCATCGAGTACCTGCGCGAGCAAGGCGCCCGTGTCATCGCCTTCAATATCGTGTTTGACGAAACGCGCGAGGGTGACGAGGTGCTGGCCAAGACCATCGCCCGGCGCCCCGACACCGTGCTCGGCGCCGCCGGTTTGCCGCAGTTGATCGGCCTCGACGACGCACCGAACCCGCACCTCGACCGGCTGAGCCTGCCCGGCCCATCACAGCGCCCGGCAACCCGCTGGTCGGCGCTGGCCCTGCCCAACAGCACGCTACTGGTGGCCAGCACCGGGCCAAGCGCGCTGGCGGTGATCACCTCGGAGCTGGATGCCGACGGCACGCTGCGCCGCTGGCCGCTGCTGCATGGCGCGGGTGGCCGCCTGCTGCCGTCGTTGCCGCTGGCGGTGCTGTGGCGGGCCGGCCTGAATGGTGACGCGGCCCATGCCGACCGGTCGCCACTGCCGAGCGGCATCGACATGCTGCCAGCGTCGGCCCACGGCTGGCCCGTGGATGTGCACGGTGCGGTCACGGTTCGGCAAGTGGCCAACCGCGATGCCGTCCTGCGCCTGCCCTTCAGCCGCTTGATGTCCGAGGTGCTGGGGCAGACCCAGGACGAGCAGACGCGCGGCTTGTTCACGGGCCGGGCGGTGTTCATCGGCAGCACGGCCTTCATCAGCGACCGTGTCATGACGCCATTTGGCTGGCAGCCGGGGCTGGTGATGCAAGCCAACGCTTACGCCGCACTGGCCCGGGGCGAGTGGCTGACGCCCGCGGGTTGGCCCGGCCAGGCCCTGGTGTTGTGCATTGCCGTGTGTCCGTCCCTGTTGTGCTGGCGCCGCGGCAGGCCGGCGCTGCAGGCCGATGCCATCGCCGCAGCGCTGGCGGTGCTGGCCATTCTGGGGATCAGTCTGTTTGCACTGCAACGCCTGGCACTGCAATCCGACGTGATGCCGGCCATGACGGTGGTGGCGGCAGGCTTCGTGCTGGCAACCCTGTTGCAGCTGCGCTGGATGCAGGTGGCCAACCGGCGGCTGGCCCATGAGCGCGCAGTCGCCGACGCCGCCAACCGGGCCAAGACCGAGCTTCTCGCCAATGTCAGCCACGAGATCCGAACACCGATGAACGCAGTGCTCGGCATGGCGGAATTGCTGGCGCGCACCGATCTGCGTCCGGAGCAGCGCCGCTACGTCGAGGTCTTCCGCATGGCGGGTGGCAACCTCTTTGCACTGATCAATGATTTGCTGGAACTGTCGAAGATCGAGGCCGACAAGCTCGAATTGCATGCCGCCGATTGCTCATTGCCGCGCTTGTTGGCCCAGCAGCTGATGCTGTTGGAGCCGCGCGCACTCGAAAAAGGCGTGGCGCTGACGATCGACTGCCCACCGCAAGCCGGCGACGGCATGCGCATCGACGCGCAAAGACTGACGCAGGTGCTGACCAACCTGATCGGCAACGCCATCAAGTTCACCCACGAGGGCGCGGTGCGGGTCACGCTGGCGCGCAATGGCGACGAATTGCAGGTGGCCGTGCACGATACCGGCGTCGGCATTGCGGGCAGCAAGCTCGGGCTGATCTTCGAGCCCTTCGTGCAGGCCGATGGCGACGTGCCCCGCACCTTCGGCGGCACCGGCCTGGGCTTGTCGATCAGCAAAAGGCTGATCAAGATGATGGGCGGCGCGATCTGGGTCGAGAGCACGCCGGGCCAGGGCTCGACCTTTCACTTCACGGTGCAGGCGCCGCAAGTCACATTGCCCGCAACGCCACCCCCGGCCGCGACCGGCGCCACCGGCGCACCCCGGCCCGAGTCCGCACCGCGCTATTCGATCCTGCTGGCCGAAGACAACGAGGTCAACGTCATGGTGTTCGAGGCCATGTTGCAGCACAGCGGCCATGCGCTTGACGTTGCACCGAACGGTGAGGTGGCGCTGCAGAAGTTTCGCGACGCCCGCTACGACCTGGTGCTGATGGACATCCAGATGCCCGGCATCGGCGGATTGGCCGCCACCCGCGCGATTCGCCGCATCGAGGCCACCGAGGGCCGACCCCGCACGCAGGTGCTGGCGCTGACCGCCGAAGCCTTCGAGAGTGACCAGCACAGCAGTCTGGCCGCCGGCTGCGACGCCCACCTGAACAAACCGATCAGCCAGGACAGCCTGCTGCAGGCCATCGACAGTTACGCGGCGCTCAGCCGCTTAGCCTGCAAGTCGGCAGCGGCCTGCGCCGCCATGATCCCGTCGGCGTTGGCCCCGGATGCGGTGATCGATCGGCCCGCGGCCCTGGCGCTGCTCGACGGCGACCTGGCGGCCTACCGGCGTCAGGTCGAACACGCGGCGGTGTTCCTGCCAGCCTGGACGCAGGACTTTGCCAATGCTTTAGACCAGGGCGACCTGACGCTGGCCGGCGATCTGGCGCGCGACCTGCACAACGTGTCGCACCGCATCGGCGCCAACGCCCTGGCCAGCACCAGCGCCGATCTGGCAGCGAGCCTGCGCGAGGGCGCCGACCTGCCGCCCGAGGCCTTGCACCAGGCCGTCCTGGCAAACCTGCAGCAGACCATCGGCCTGTTGCCCGGCGCCGGCCGTCCAGCCTGAACCCGTACGCAGACCGCGCCAGCGCAGCGTCACGTGTCTGTGCCCTGGCCCGCGTAGGGGTCGGCCAGGCCCAGGCCGCGCAGGATCTCGGTTTCACGCGCCTCCATCGCTGCCGCCTCCTCGCCGTCGTCCTCGTGGTCGTAGCCCTGGGCATGCAGAGCGCCATGCACCAGCAGGTGCGTGATGTGGTCGACCACCGCAATGCCCAGCGCGGCCGCCTCGCGCTCCAGCACGCCGGCGGTCAGCACCAGGTCGGCCACCACCACCGGTTCGTGTTCGTAGTCGAAGGTCAGCACATTGGTGGCGTAGTCCTTGCCGCGGAAATCGCGGTTCAGGGCCTGGCCCTCGACATCCCCGACAAACCGTACCGTCAATTCGGCCGGCAGCGCCAGCGCTGCGCGCAGCCAGCGTTGCACCTTGTGGCGCGGCAGCAGCGCGCGGTGGCGGGCGTCGGCGAATTGCAGCGACAGGCTGAGCGCCGGGCGCGCCGGGCGGCTCATGGCGCGGTGTCCGGGCTGGCGCCGTTGCGGGCAGACTGGTGGGTGTTGAGGCCCTTGGCTGCGTCGTAGGCCTCGACGATGCGTGCCACCAGCGGGTGGCGCACCACATCGCCCGAGCTGAAATGCGAAAACGCGATGCCCGGCACATCCGCCAGCACGCTCGCCGCTTCGATCAAGCCACTGCCAGCGCCGCGCGGCAAATCGACCTGGCTGACATCGCCGGTGACCACCGCCCGCGAGCCAAAGCCGATGCGGGTGAGGAACATCTTCATCTGCTCGGGCGTGGTGTTCTGCGCCTCGTCCAGAATCACAAAGGAATGGTTCAGCGTGCGCCCCCGCATGAAGGCCAGCGGCGCGACCTCGAGCAGGCCTTTCTCAAACGCCGCGGTCACCCGGTCCTGCCCCATCAGGTCGTACAGCGCGTCGTACAGCGGGCGCAGGTAGGGGTCGACTTTTTGCGCCAGGTCGCCCGGCAGAAAGCCCAGCCGCTCTCCGGCTTCGACCGCCGGGCGGGTCAACACGATGCGCTTCACGGCGCTGCGCTCCAGCGCATCCACCGCGCAGGCCACCGCCAGAAAAGTCTTGCCGGTGCCGGCCGGCCCGATGCCGAAGGTGATGTCGTGACCGAGGATGTTGTGCAGGTACTGCACCTGGTTGGGCGTGCGGCCGCGCAGGTCGGCGCGCCGGGTGTGCAGCTCGACCGGATCGGCGCCGGGTAGCAAGGCGCACGCCGTGTCGGACGGATCGGTCATGGCGCGGGTCTCGACCAGCGCGAGCTGCAGCGACTCGGCCGGGATGGGCCGAGCCGCCTGGGCATACAGCGACTGCAGCAGCGCCAGCGCGCGGCGGGCGGGATCGGGCCCGCCATCGACGCGGAAGACCGCGCCGCGGCGGCCGATCTGCACCGACAGTGCAGACTCGATCGACCGCAGGTGCTGGTCGAACGCGCCACACATGTTCGCCAGGCGGGTGTTGTCGGTGGGCTCGAAATCGTGGCGGAGGGTCACTGCGGAAGGCCGCGCCGAGGCGCGCATTTGGGTGGCGTAAGCAGTGGATTCTCCAACGAACGGCGGCGACCCGCCTGCCACACAATCAACGCCCACACAACCGCCCGCCATGCCCGTGCACCCACCGTCAGCCGCGCCCCTGGCCTGTCCACCCCGCCGCAGCCCGCTGCCCGTGCCGCCCCTCCTGCGTGCAGTCCTGCGCTGGGTCTGGCAGTTCACCCGGCCGCAACGGACGGGGTTGATCGCGCTGCTGTTGGCCGGCTGGGCCGGCGCAGCGCTGGCCGACACGCAGTGGCTGCAGCAGGCCCGAGCCCTGACCGAGACGCGGCCCCATGCCCCGGCCGCGCCCCCCACCGACTGGACCGCGGCCCGCAGCGTCGCCCTGCCCGACGAATGGTCCGGCGACCTTGCCGGGTCGGCCAGCGTGGTGTGGTACCGGCTGGCGCTCGACCGGCCGGCCGGCGGCGCGCCGGCGCTGGCACCGGCCGCCGACACCGCGCTTTACGGCCTGTATGTCGAGCGTGCCTGCAGCGTGTTGCAGGTCTGGCTGAACGGCCACCTGGTGCACGACGGCGGCCGCTTTGACGAGCCCGTCACGCGCAATTGCCACCGCCCGCAGCTGGTGCCGGTGCCGGCGGCACTGTTGCACCGCGGCGCCAATGTGGTGGACTTGCGCATCAAGGGCTTCCCGCTGGCTGCGGTCAGTTCGCGGCAGCGGGCGGGCGGCGTGTCGGAGGTCGAGTTCGGCCCGTACGACCAGATGGCCGCACACCATGCGCGCCGTCTGGTGTTTGCGATCCGCCTGCCCGAAGTGATGAGCGGCGCGCTGGTGCTGATGGGCAGTTTCATGTTCGTCATGGGCTGGTTCAACCGGGCGCAAAGCCACCTGGCCTACTTCGGTGCGCTGATGGTGGGCTGGTCGCTGCTGCTGGCCCGGTTGTGGGCTGCCGACCTGCCGCTGCCCAACAGCGTGACCGAGCTGGCGTTGGCCGGGCTGATGAGCTTCATCACGCTGGCCGCAGTGCAGTTCCTGATGCGCTACGCCGGGCACCGGCTGCACTGGCTGAATATCGCTCTGCCAGCGCAATGCGTGCTGATGCCCCTGTCGTTGATGGCAGCCGGGCCGCAGCGGCTGTACGCCGCGGCCAGCCTCTGGACGCTGCTGCTGACCGCGCAGATCGTCACAGCGGCGGTCTACTACCTGGCCGAGGCCCGGCGCCACCACACGCCGCAGTTCTGGTCGATGGCCGCACTGCTGTCGGTGATGGGCCTGTCGCTGGCCGTGGGCCTGACGGTGCAGATGATGGCGCTGGATGTCCGCATCGGCTATGTCGCCGAGCTGATCCCGGCGTTGGGCTTTCTGGCACTGGGCCTGCGTCTGGTGCAGCAGTTCGGTCGCGCCTACCAGACCGTCGAGCAAGACCGCGCCGAGCTGGAGGTGCGCATCCGCGAGGCCACGGCGCAGATCGAGCGCAATTTTGCACAGCTGTCCGAGCTGAAGGTCGAGCAAGTGACCGAGCGTGAACGCAAGCGCATCGCCGCCGACCTGCACGACGACCTGGGCGCCAAGCTGCTGACCATCGTGCACACCAGCGACAGCGAGCGCATCAGCACGCTGGCGCGCGAGGCGCTGGAGGAGATGCGCCTGTCGGTGCGTGGCCTGACCGGCAAGCCGGTCAAGCTGATCGACGCGCTGGGCGACTGGCGCGCCGAGGTGGTGTCGCGCCTGACGCAGTCGGGCGTGCAGGGCGAATGGAGCTCACCGTCCGACGAGGAGGTGCCGCATACCTTGTCGTCGCGCGCCTATGTGCAGACCACCCGCATCCTGCGCGAGGCGGTGAGCAACATCATCAAACACAGTGGTGCGTCGCAATGCGTGGTGCGCTGCACCATTGCCCAGGGTGACTTCCAGCTGGTGATCCAGGACAACGGCAAGGGCATCCCGATGGAGCTGGACGGCCGGCTCGACAAGGGCCACGGCATGGCCAGCATGAAGGGCCGGGCCAAACAATTGCAGGGCCAGTGCCTGGTGGAATCGGGCCCAGGCTACGGAACCGTGATACGCCTCACGCTACCGCTGGAACGCCACACCACAGGCGGTTGAGCCGCTGATATTATCAATTTGCGTCGTTTCGGCGCCGCCCAATGACTGCCCATCTTGATGAACAACATCCTGCTGCTCGAAGACCTGCCCGAGATTCGTGCCTGGCTCAAGAGCCTGGTGTTGCAGGTGTTTCCCACCGCGCGCATCACCGAATGCTCGCGGGTGCAGGACGCACTGCACCAGGTGCAGGCGCTGCGTTTTGATCTGGCGCTGTGCGACCTCGGCCTGCCCGACGGCAGCGGCACCGACGTGGTGGCCAAGCTGCGTGATGTCCAGCCCGAGGCGCTGTCGGTGGTGATCACGATCCACGACGACGACGAGCATTTGTTTCCGGCGCTGCAGGCCGGCGCCTACGGCTACATCTTGAAGGAGCAGTCGCGCGAGCTGATCACCGAGCAGCTGCAGCGCATCGCGCAAGGCGAGCCGCCGCTGTCGCCGTCGATCGCGCGCAAGGTCATCAAGTACTTTGCCAGCATGGCCAAGCCGCAGGCCAACGCGATGCCCGAGGTCTCGCTGACCGACCGCGAGAGCGAGGTGCTGCTGCGGGTGGCCAAGGGCTTCACGCTGCCCGAGATCGGTGTGCAGCTGGGCCTGTCGCGCCACACCATCGCCGACTACGTCAAGCAGATCTACCGCAAACTCAACGTCAGCTCGCGTGCCGAGGCGGCGCTGGAGGCGCAACGGCTGGGGCTGTTCCGGCGCTGATTGACCGGCTGATGCGCAGCTGATCTGCCGCCGCCTGGCCACACGGCCGCGCGCAAATCGCCAGGGCCGCATCGGCCACAATCCGGCCCATGATCGGACGACTCACAGGCATCTTGGCGGAAAAGTCGCCCCCGCAAGTGCTCATCGATGTGGCCGGCGTCGGCTACGAAGTCGATGTGCCGATGAGCAGCTTCTACAACCTGCCAGCGCTGGGCGAGCGCACCACGCTGCTGACCCACTTTGTGGTGCGCGAGGACGCGCAGCTGCTGTTCGGCTTTCTGACCCAGCCCGAGCGCGCGGCCTTCCGGCAACTGATCAAGATCTCAGGCGTCGGCCCGCGCATGGCGCTCGGCCTGCTGTCGGGACTGAGTGTGGCCGAGTTGACCCAGGCCGTGACCCAGCAGCAAGCCGCCCGGCTGGTCAAGGTGCCCGGCATCGGCAAAAAAACCGCCGAGCGATTGCTGCTGGAGCTCAAAGGCAAGCTCGGCCCCGACCTGGGGCTGCCGGGTGCGGCCATCGTCAGCGATGCCCAGGCCGACATCGTGCAGGCGCTGATCGCACTGGGCTACAGCGAGCGCGACGCCGCCGCGGTGCTCAAGTCGATGCCGGCCGATGTGGGCGTGAGCGACGGCATCAAGCTGGCGCTCAAATCCTTGTCGCGCTGAGCCGACCGGGCAGCAAATGCCGCCCCGACCTGTCGCCTGAGCGTGGACAATACGCTGTATGGGCATACAGACCGACGACTTCGCTGACCTACCGGCGTCCCCGCGTGTGGTGAGTGCGGCCAAGGCCTCACCGCAAGAAGAGGCGATCGAGCGCGCGCTGCGGCCCAAGCTGCTGGCCGAGTACATCGGCCAGGCCAAGGCGCGTGAGCAACTCGAGATCTTCATCAGCGCGGCACGGATGCGCGGCGAGGCGCTGGACCATGTGCTGCTGTTCGGCCCGCCCGGCCTGGGCAAGACCACGCTGAGCCACATCGTTGCCGCCGAGCTGGGCGTGGGCCTGCGCCAGACCAGTGGCCCGGTGCTGGAAAAACCCAAGGACCTGGCCGCGATCCTGACCAGTCTCGAGAAAAACGATGTGCTGTTCATCGACGAGATCCACCGCCTGAGCCCGGTGGTCGAGGAAATCCTCTACCCCGCACTCGAGGACTACCAGATCGACATCATGATCGGCGACGGCCCGTCGGCGCGCTCCATCAAGCTCGACCTGCAGCCGTTCACGCTGGTCGGCGCCACCACCCGCGCCGGCATGTTGACCAACCCGCTGCGCGACCGCTTTGGCATCGTCACGCGGCTGGAGTTTTACAGCGCGGCCGAACTGGGCACCATCGTCACCCGGTCGGCCAGGCTGCTCAAGGTGGTGATCCAGGCCGAGGGCGCGTTCGAGATCGCGCGCCGGTCCCGCGGCACACCGCGCATCGCCAACCGCTTGCTGCGCCGGGTGCGTGACTATGCCGAGGTCAAAGGCGACGGCACCATCACCCGTCAGATTGCCGACAAGGCGCTGGTGATGCTGGACGTCGACCCGGAAGGCTTCGACCTGATGGACCGCAAGCTGCTCGAGGCGGTGATCCACCGCTTCGACGGCGGCCCGGTCGGGCTGGACAACGTGGCCGCAGCCATCGGTGAAGAGCCCGGCACGATCGAGGACGTGATCGAACCGTTCTTGATCATGCAGGGCTTTTTGCAGCGCACGCCGCGTGGCCGCATCGCCACGCTGGCGGCCTACCGGCATCTGGGCGTGACACCACCGCAGGCGGCGGGCGGCGGTTTGTTCGACGCCTGAGGCCGGCGCAGCGCATCACCCGCAGCGCCGCTGCTGCCCCACCGCGGCCCGCGGGTGTGGCCAATCCCCGACAAGGTCGTGAACTTGGGGGATGCGTCACCGGTGGAAGCCGGGCACATTGCGGCCATGTCCAGCACCGATCAGCCCTCGCGGGCCCAGCCCGTACCGCGGCCCCGCGGGGCAGCGTGCGGCGGGCCGGGCCGTTGGGCGGCACGCGGCGCAGCAGCGCTGGTGTGGATGATGCTGGCCGGTTGTTCGGTTATCCGGATCGCGTCCGACCAGGGTTGCGAAACCTACTTCGTGGTGGGCTTCGGGCCGATCAACCTGCGGCCACCCGGCCCGTTGCCCACCGTCAC
>JANMXG010000306.1:0-4727 GCA_031394235.1 Betaproteobacteria bacterium | reverse complement strand
GGCTGGCATGCTGGCCAACATCGACATGGCGCTGGACGTGCAAGGTTTGACCGCCAACGACCGGGTGTTGGCGGTGCTGCCGCTGTTCCATGTCGGTGGCCTGTGCATCCAGGTGCTGCCGGCGTTGGCGGTGGGGGCTGCGGTCAACTTGCACGCCCGTTTTGACGCGGCGGCCTGGCTGCACGACCTGGTCACCTGGCGGCCCACTACCAGCTTGCTGGTGCCGGCGGTGATGCAGGCCGTTCAAGCGCACCCCGATTGGCCATCGGCCGACTTGTCGGGCCTGCGCTTTCTCAACTGCGGCTCGCAAGTGGTGCCGGTGGCGTTGATCGAGGCCTTTCACCTGCGCGGTGTGCCGGTGGCCCAGGTTTACGGCAGCACCGAGACCGGGCCGTTTTCCATCGCGCTGCGTCCTGAGCAGGCATTGACGCTGGTGGGCAGCGTCGGCCGCCCCGCACCCGGTGTGCGCCTGCGCCTGGTGGACGCGCTTGGCGCCGACGTGGTGCAAGGCAGCGTGGGCGAGATCTGGCTGCAAGCGCCCAACCTGATGCGCGGCTACCACCGCCTGCCCGCCGGCACCGGGTTTGTCGCCGGCTGGTTTGCCACTGGCGACCTGGCCTGGGCTGATGCACAGGGCTGTGTGTGGGTGGTCGGCCGCAGCAAGGATTTGATCATCTCGGGCGGCGAAAACATCCACCCCGCCGAGATCGAGAACCTGGCCGCCACCTGGCCTGGCGTGGCCGAGGCGGCCGTGGTCGGCCTGCCGGACGCTCGCTGGGGCGAGGTGCCGGTGCTGGTGCTGGTGGCCAAGCCGGGTGCGCCGATCGACCTGGACGGGCTGCGCGCCGAGTTCGGCCGCTGCTTGGCACGTTTCAAGCAGCCCCGGCGCATCGTGGTGGTTGATGCGCTGCCGCGCACGGCGTTGGGCAAGGTGCAAAAGGCGAGGCTGTGCCGCGCCTTGGCGGCGGCTCCCGATCTCACGGGGGCTGCCCAACCTGGTGTCGGGCCGGTCTTGCTGTAGAAATCTTTTGCCGCTGCTGTCGATTGGCCAGCCCGCTGGGCATCACCATTCAGAGACCGGCGTTTTGCCGGCCTCGCCCACCCGCCAGGAGCAACCCATGAAGTTCATGCTGATGTTTTTCGACACCGCCCTCCAGCAAGGTCACAGCGCCGAGTCCACCCAGGCTTTGCATGCCGCCTGGGGCGCCTACGCCGGCGCGATGGGCCAGGCCGGCGTGATCGTGGCCGGGCACGGCCTGCAAGGGCGTGAAACAGCCACCACGCTGCGGGTGCGCGACGGCATCCGCCAGGTGCAGGACGGCCCGTTTGCCGACACCAAGGAGCAGCTCGGTGGCTACTTTGTGATCGACGTGCCGACCCTGGACGACGCCCTGGCCTGGTCTGCCCGCAGCCCCACTGCGGCGACAGGCACGGTCGAGATCCGGCCCGTGCTGGTGATGTGATGCGCGGCGCGGCGCTCGCGCCCGATCAGGCTGGCGGAGCGCTGTGTTGACCGCATCTGACTGCACGCCCGCCAACCCGCCCGCCGCAGCCACTGCGGGCCGCCCGGCCTGGCAGGCGGCCGAGGCTGCGGCCCGCCAGTCCTACGGCCGGCTGCTGGCCTGGCTGGCCTGCCAATGGCGCGATTTGGCCGCAGCCGAGGACGCGCTGGCCACCGCACTTGAAAAGGCCCTGGCGCTGTGGCCCACCCAAGGCGTGCCCGACAGCCCCGACGCCTGGCTGCTGACGGTGGCCCGGCGCGAGCTGCTGCAGGCGGCGCGCCGCGACCGCCTGCATGCCAGCCCGCAGGTGCAGGCACTGCTGGACGACGAGCCGGCGCACGACAGCGCACCTGCGCTGCCGGACAGCCGGCTCAAGCTGCTGTTCGTCTGCGCCCACCCGGCGATTGATGCGGCCGTGCGACCGGCATTGATGCTGCAAGCGGTGCTGGGGCTGCAGGCCCAGCAGATCGCGCAGGCGATGCTGAGTTCACCTGCGGCGATGGCGCAGCGCCTGGTGCGGGCCAAACACAAGATCCGCGACGCCGGCCTGCGCTTCGACGAGCCCGGCCCCGATGAATTGCCCGAGCGTCTGCACGCCGTGCTGGAGGCGGTGTACGCCGCCTACGGCCTGGGCTGGGAGGCGATCGACAGCGCCGATGGCGGGGAGGGCGAGGGCCAGGGGGTGCAAGGCCTGCGCGGCGAGGCGCTGTTCCTGGCCGACCTGGTGTGCAGCCTGCTGCCGGCCAATGCCCAGCGAGCCGAGGCCGAGGGCCTGCTGGCGCTGATCCTGTTTTGCGAGGCCCGTGCGCCGGCCCGGCGTGGGCTGGACGGCGGTTTTGTACCGCTGGCCGAGCAGGACACCGCGCGCTGGCAGCTGGACTTGATCGCGCAAGGCAACCGGGTGCTGGCCGGTGCAGCGGCCTGGGGCTTGCCCGGCCCGTACCAGCTGGAAGCGGCCATCCAGTCGGCCCATTGCCAGCGCCGGGTCACGGGCATCACGCCCTGGGCCGGCATCGTCTTGCTGTACCAACGCCTGCTGGCCACCGCACCCAGCCTGGGCGCCGAGGTGGCTCATGCCGTGGCCTGCGGGCAGGCCGGCGAGGTACAGCGTGCGCTGGGTTTGCTGACCGCGCTGGACTCACCCCGGCTGGCCAGCTACCAGCCGTATTGGGTGGCAGTGGGCCATGTGGCCGCACTCGCCGGGCAGCATGAGCAGGCGCGGGCCGCGCTGCAGCGTGCGGTCGGGCTGACCGGTGTGCCGGCAGTGCGCGCCTTTTTGCTGAGCCGCTTGCAGGCGCTGGCCGACTGACCGGATCGACTGTCCCGGCAGGCCGCTCAGTTCCAGATGACGGGCGACGCGCCGCCTGCCGCATCGGGGGCGGCGTCGGCCTCGGCGTTGGGCGACAGGATGCCCCAGTCGGCCGCCACCAGCGCCTGCTCCAGCAAGCGCATCAGGCCGGTGGCCAGATCGTCAGACATGGCCAGGCGGATGTTGCGGCCATCGGCCTCGCGGGCGGCCAGTGCCAGGCCCTTGCCATCCGCCCCGGGCCCCAGGTCGATGGCCACCGGCAGCAGCGGCAGTGCGCCCAGCGGCAGCGCGGTGGCCTTGGCGTCAAACGGCGTGGCGAAATCGGTGTTGGGCAGGTTGCGGCTGCGGGCGGCCTGGACCAGCATGTCGTGCGCCTCGGGCAACACCGTGGCGTTGGGCGCCAGGCGCAGCACGCTGGCGTGGGTCACCAGCCGCTGCAGGTGCGGCCAGAGCTGGCGCAGCATGCGCCGGGTCAACCATAGCGCAAACAACTCGCCGCCGGCGGTGCGCACCTGCCACAGCAACCGGTCGGCGGCGGGCTCGTAACGCACCTGCATTTGATGGATATCCATCGGCCAATTCTAGGAGGCTGTCGGGCTTGGGGACGGACCTGCGTTGAAGCTGGAAATGGGCTCAGCCTAGGCTGAGCCCGGACACAAACAGTCCGGAGGACTGTTTGTGCCTGGCGAAGGCCAGGGCCTCCTGGCCCTGGCGCCAAGCACAGCCATGCCGGGCGGCATGGCGCGCATTGGCAACGACGGATCAGCCCATTTCCAGCTTCAACCCGAAGGGCCAGGGCGATTTTCGGTGCCATCTGACTTTGCTGGCTCGTTGTGGGGGCCAATCCCACGCCTCGCCGGCGCCTAAGCTGGCACCGAAACTCGCCCTGGCGCAGGCCCGTCCCCAAGCCCGGCAGCCTCCTAGGCAGGCGGCGCAGCTCGAACTTGCCGCACGGTGCGGATGCCAAGCTGGTTTGACCCTCACCCAACGTCAGGCTGGATACTGCTGCCCTGCATGGTGGTTTCGGGCGCCCGGCCACGGCTGCGCTGGGTCAATCTGGGCATGACGATCCTGGCGGTGGATGCGCTGGTCGGGCTGCTGTTCATGCCCATGGGGCGCATCAGCGCGCTGTGGCAGGGCTTGGCGCTGTTGCTGGCGATCGGCCTGCTGGGCGGCTACATGCAGGTGACGGTGTTCACCTGGATACAGCGCCGCGTGGCACCCGCCATGCTGGGCCGGGCGATGAGCGTGTTCCTGTTCATCTTCATGGGCTTGGCGCCGCTGTCGTCGGCGGCTACCGGCTGGCTGCTGCGTTGGGTGGCCCTGCCCACGCTGTTTGCAAGCGCCGGCGGTGCGCTGCTGGCCCTGTCGATGCTGGCGCTGGCCGTCTCGCCGATGCGCCGCGTCAGTGACGAAGGGGCCGCGCAAGACTGACGCGGCGTTTGATCCTGCGCAAGATCGGTGTGTGCAGCCGCCTGGCGCGGGCTTGAAATGCGGTGCAAGGGCCTAATCTCCCTATTCATCTGGAGGACTTTTCTCATGCGCGCCGACAAACTCACCACCGCTTTTCAGCAAGCCCTGTCCGAAGGCCAAAGCCTGGCCGTTGCCCGTGACAACCCCTACATCGAGCCCAGCCATGTGTTGGCCGCGATGCTGGTGCAACCCGACGGCCCGAAAGCCCTGCTCGACCGTGCCGGTGCCAACACCGCCGCGCTCAAAACCGCGATGGACACCGCCATCGCCGCGCTGCCCAGCGTGCAGGGCGGTGGCGCGGTGCAGGCCGGGCGCGAGCTGGTGCAATTGCTGCAGGCGGCCGACAAAGAGGCCACCAAGCGCGGCGACCAGTTCATCGCCAGCGAGATGTTCTTGCTGGCACTGGCCGACAGCAAGACCGACATCGGCGGCATCGTGCGCGG
>JANMXG010000305.1:0-3853 GCA_031394235.1 Betaproteobacteria bacterium | reverse complement strand
GGCACCGCCATGCCGACCAACCCGACCACGCCGGTGATGCCGTTGTCGAGCTCGGTTGCGGTGTCGGCCTTCTCGGACGAGAAGCAGATGCCCGCCATACCAAAGCCCAGCAGGCGGCGCAATTTGTCTTTGGCGGTGATCACCGCGCAGCGCTGGCCGGCTGTTGACAACGCCGCCAGGATGGTGGGCGCGCGCAGCCACTTTGGGTCGTTCATCATCACTTCGCATCCGCTGGCAACGTCGAACAGGTAGTTGCCGCAAATACCGTGCACCGACGGCGGCGCGCCAGTGACGATCGACAAATTGTTCGGGTTGGTGAAGCTGGGCACCACGCAGTCGGCCACCAGCGCGGTGCCGGTGGCCAGCGTGCGGGCCATCCAGGGCATTGCACCGGCCGCCACCGCCTGGGCGATGTACTCCGGGTCGCAGCCGTCAACACACACCACCACGGTGGGCTGGGTCGGTAGGCGGTAGCTGCGCTGGTTGACGAGCACGGATCGGGGGTCAGGCATGGTTGGTCCTGGTGCGGGCGGGCGCCGGAAGGGGTAGTGGGGCGGCGGGCGGCGCAGGTGCTGGCACGGCTTGCTGCTTGCGCAGCGTGCGTGCCTTGCTCTCCAGCACGTGGGCCCGCAATGCCAGGCCGGCGGCGTCGGCATCGCCCGCGGCAATGGCCTTCAGGATGGCGCGGTGCTCGGCCACCGACACAGGGATCTGGCCGCCGTCCGCCAGGTTGAGCCGGCGGAACAGGGACAGCTCGTTGACCAGACGCCGGTACAGCGTGATCAGCTTCTGGTTGCCGGCAAACTCGACCAGCCGGTCATGGAACTCAAGATTGAGCCGGTGGTACGGGTCGCTGGCCGAGGTGTTGTGGCCGTCCTTGACCAGGCGTTCCATCTGTTCGACCAAGCCCCGCAATTGCTGCAGCTGATCGGGTGTGATGCGCGCGGCCAATTGCCGGCCGACCGACTCGTCGATCATCGCGCGCAGGTCGTAAATCTCCATCGCCTCGTCCATGGCGATGCTGCGCACAAAGACGCCGCGGTTTTTCTCCAGCCGCACCAGACCGGCCTCCTCCAGCATGCGGAAGGCCTCGCGGATCGGCCCGCGCGACACGCCCAGCCGGTCTGCCAGCAGGGCCTCGGTGAGTTTGGTGCCAGGTGCCAGCTCACCCGACAGAATCAGGCGCTCGATCTCGGTCTGCACCACGCTGGTCAGTGAGTGGGCCTGCAGCAGCGCAATCGTGGCATGGGTGGCCGATGGCCCCGGCGTTTGTCGCGTCGCTTTCATGGATTGGTATTGGACGCCGGTCTTTACAGATTGTCAACAATCTACAAACTACCATTGACAATGCCACACCACACCGACAAGATGATCTGATCCCGTCACCGTGTTGACACGGTCGCCAGTGCATGCTCAGGAGTTTTTGTCCCTTCCCCTTTTCATTTGGAGAACTTCATGAGATTGCCGCGCGCCTTTGCCCTGCTCAGCCTGATGGCCCTCGCCCTGACCGCGTCCCTGATCGGCGGCGGCGCTTTGGCCCAGGGCAAGACCCCGTTGCTGGTCTATACCGCGCTCGAGACCGACCAGCTCAAGGCCTACCAGGAGGGTTTCAACAAGGCCTACCCGGACATCGAGCTGAAATGGGTGCGCGACTCCACTGGCGTGATCACCGCCAAGCTGCTGGCCGAGAAAGCCAACCCGCAGGCCGATGCGGTGATGGGCGTGGCAGCGTCCAGCCTGGCGCTGCTGGACAAGAACGACATGCTCGAGGCCTACCGGCCGCTGAACCTCGACGCGATCATGGCCAAATACCGCGACAAGAAAGACCCGCCGGCCTGGTTTGGCATGGACGTCTGGGGTGCCACGGTCTGCTTCAACACCGTCGAGGCCGCCAAGAAGGGCATCCCCAAGCCCGAGACCTGGAAAGACCTGACCAAGCCGGCCTACAAGGGCCAGGTGGTGATGCCGAACCCGGCCTCGTCGGGCACCGGATTCTTCGACGTCACCGCCTGGTTGACGCTCTGGGGCGACGACAACGGCAAGGGCGGCGGCTGGACCTACATGGACGCGCTGCACGAGAACATCGGCCAGTACACCCACTCCGGCAGCAAGCCCTGCAACATGGCTGCGGCGGGTGAGTACGTGGTGGGTATCAGCTTCGAATACCGCGGCAATGCCAACAAGGCCAAGGGCGCGCCTATCGACCTGGTCTTCCCGAAAGAAGGCCTGGGCTGGGACCTGGAGGCGTTTGCGATCCACAAAGGCACGAAGAAGATCGACGCCGCCAAGAAGCTCGCCGACTGGGCCAGCAGCAAAGATGCCATGCTGTTGTACGGCAAGAACTTTGCCATCACCGCCCAGCCGGGCGTGGCTGCGCCGTTGGCCAACGTGCCCAAGGACTACGAGGCGCGCCTGGTCAAGCTGGACTTCAACGTGGCGGCCGAGAACCGCGAGCGGGTGTTGGCCGAGTGGAACAAGCGCTACAGCGCCAAATCCGAACCCAAGAAATAGGGCGCGCCGGGTGAGCGAGCCGAGTTACCTGCAACTCGAAGGCGTTGCCAAGCACTTCGGCAGCTTCACCGCACTGCAGGGCGTGGACCTGCAGATCGCCCCCGGCGAGTTTGTCTGCTTTCTCGGGCCCTCGGGCTGCGGCAAGACCACGCTGCTGCGCATCATCGCCGGGCTCGAGGCGCACAGCGCCGGCCGCATCCTGCAGGCCGGGCGCGACATCTCCACCCTGCCGCCTGCCCAGCGCGACTACGGCATCGTGTTCCAGTCCTACGCGCTGTTTCCCAACCTGAGCGTGGCGGACAACGTGGCCTACGGGCTGGTCAATCGCCAGCGGCCCAGGGCCGAGATCCGCGCCCGGGTAGCTGAGTTGCTGGGGCTGGTGGGCTTGCCGGGCAGCGAGGCCAAAGTGCCGGCGCAGTTGTCCGGCGGCCAGCAGCAGCGGGTGGCGCTAGCCCGGGCGCTGGCCACCTCGCCCGGCTTGCTGCTGCTCGATGAGCCGCTGTCGGCACTCGACGCGATCGTGCGGGTGCATTTGCGCCAAGAGATCAAGAGCCTGCAGCGCCGCCTGGGCGTGACCACCATCATGGTGACGCACGACCAGGAGGAAGCGCTGTCGGTGGCCGACCGCATCGTGGTGATGAACCACGGCCGGATCGAGCAGGTGGGCACGCCGATACAGATCTACCGCGAGCCGGCCTCGGCCTTCGTGGCTGATTTTGTCGGCCGTGTCAACGCCCTGCCCGCCAGGCTTGAGGCCGGCGGCGTGCAACTGGGGGGCACACACTTCGACTGCCCGCACCCGGGCCCGGCAGGGCGTGACGTGACGGTGTACCTGCGGCCCGAGGATGTGCTGGCCCGGCCGCTGGCCGCCGGCGACAGCAATGTGTTTGAGGGCTGCATCGAGAAGATCGAGTTCCTGGGTTCGTACTGTCTGGTGCAAGTGACAGGCCCGGCGCTGGGGCCGCACCGGCTGTCGGTTTATTTGTCGCTCAACTTCCTGTCCGAGCAGGGGCTGGTCGTGGGGGCCCGCCTGCCGCTGCGGCTGCTGCCCGACCGGATGAGGATCTTTGCGTGAGTGCGGCGCTGCCGCCAGCCCCGCACGCGTTCGCGCCACGCCTGCGCACCGCCCCTGCCGACCGGCTGGCCCACTTGGGCCTGGCCGTCGTGCTGTTGCTGCTGCTGATTTTCTTGGCCGCGCCGCTGGGCGCCATCCTCAAACAAGCGCTGGACGACGCCTCGGGCCGCTTTGTCGGCCTGGCCAACTTTGTGGCCTATGCCAAAACGCCCGCGCTGCTGGACTCGCTGGGCAACAGCCTGTGGGTCTCGGCGCTGGTCACGGCAA
>JANMXG010000304.1:0-12465 GCA_031394235.1 Betaproteobacteria bacterium | reverse complement strand
CGGCGATCGCGTCAAGGCCATCATGGACCGGCTCAAGATGCCTGAGGGCGAGGCGATCGAGGCCGGTATCGTCAGCCGCAGCATCGAGGGCGCCCAGCGCAAGGTCGAGGCCCGCAACTTCGATGTGCGCAAGCAACTGCTCGAGTACGACGATGTCAGCAATGACCAGCGCAAGGTGATCTACCAGCAACGCAACGAGATCCTGGAATCCGACTCGGTGCTGGCCCAGATCACCAACCTGCGCAAAAGCGCGATGACCGGCGTAGTGCGCACCTGGGTGCCGGCCGAGAGCGTTGAAGAGCAGTGGGACTTGCCAGCGCTGGAAAAGGCACTCGCGGACGAGTGGCAGGTGCCGGTGGACATCAGCTCGACAGTGGACAAGAGCGACTCGATCACCGACGAGGACGTGGTGGACCGCATCGTCGCTGCCGCCAACGCGGTGTTCGACAACAAGCTGGCGATCGTCGGACTCGAGCAGTTCAACCCGTTCATGCGCATGGTGCTGCTGCAGGCCATCGACAGCCATTGGCGCGAGCACCTGGCGGCGCTGGACTACCTGCGCCAGGGCATCCACCTGCGCGGCTACGCCCAGAAGAACCCCAAGCAAGAGTACAAGCGCGAGGCGTTTGAACTGTTCAGCCAGTTGCTCGACGTGGTCAAGATGGAGGTGACGCGCCTGTTGTTGACGGTGCGCATCCAGAGCCCGGAGCAGGTTGCCGAGGCGGCGGAGGCGCTGGAGGTGCAGGCCTCCCAGGTGGGCAACATCACCTACACCCACCCGAACGAAGACGGCAGCGTCAGCCAGGTCGCCGAGTCGGACGCGCTCACCGCGCTGCCGGCGGGCGACGTGCCGCGGGTCGGCCGCAACGACCCCTGCCCCTGCGGCAGCGGCAAGAAGTACAAGACCTGCCACGGCAAGCTTGCCTGAACTGCCGGCAGTTGCCGCCGTTGGACGACGGTCCAACGGATTGCGACACCCACGCGCTCAAGTTTTGAGAGTGGGTCGTACGCGATGAGCGCGCGCCGCGGGAATCCCGTGACGGCAAAAGTTCGGTGGCTCCCCTAAGTTCTGTGGTTGAGGGATTCGACGCCAAGCCGCGCGGCCTGCACTCGACAAATGTCAATTGCGAGAATCTCGAGCTGGCCAGTGTGCGCTCGGTTCTCGCCTTGCCGGCTGTGCGTTCTCCTGATGTAGGTTTCCCATGTTTTCGAGGTCGAATGATGACATTGAAATTTTCCGCAGCAGCAGCGTTGATGGTGCTGGGCGTCAGTGCCCAGTCCGCCGCGGTGGACTGGGATGTTCAGGGTCTGCTCGAGATCGGTGTGAACGTTCCGGCGATGGGCAGTTTCCTGTACACGTTCTTGTTTGAGATCGCACCGGTGCCTTACACCGGGTCGAGCACCGCCGTTGCCAACAACCTGGGCGGTGGAGCGGTGTTCAACATCGTCGGCGGCACATACAGCCTGTGGTCGGCGGGTGGCAATGGCGCTGTGGGGGTGGCGACGATGTCAAGATCAGCACCGATTACCCGTTCGACGGGACGTCTGGCAACACGACAAATTCGGTCGCGTTGAGCACCGGCAAGAATTTCTATAGCGTTTCGGGCGCTGCAACGTGTGCGTTTGGTGGCTTCTACAACCTGAACTCGACCCTTGTGCCGATCCCCCCTGTCCCGGAACCCGTTACCTACGCCATGATGCTGGTTGGCTTGGGCGCGGTGGGCTGCCTGGCCCGTCGCCGCTTGAACGGCTGATCCGGCAGCGGTCCGGGGCAACCCGGCACACCGACAAGGCGGCTTCGGCCGCTTTTTTCATGCGGTGCTCGCGAACGCTTCAGTCAAACCCCGCACCTACAATTCTTCGAATTCCACTTGTCGGTGCCCTTTATGCCTGTAGACCTCCTGCCGCCTGACCCCGCATCGCTGTTTGCCGTGGCGGGGGTTCGCCTGGGTGTTGCACAAGCGGGTATCCGCAAGCCTGGACGCTATGACCTGCTGGTGCTGGCCGTGGATGCGGGTTCGTCGGTTGCGGGTGTGTTCACGCAGAACCGGTTCTGCGCTGCACCGGTGCAGGTCTGCCGCGAGCATCTGGCCGCTTGCCACCCGGCTGCTGCAGGCGTCCGGGCGCTGGTGATCAACACGGGCAACGCCAATGCCGGTACAGGCGCCGATGGCATGGCACGGGCCCGGCAAACCTGTGCGGCGCTGGGGCGCCTGCTGGACGTGTCGCCCCAGCAGGTCTTGCCTTTTTCTACCGGGGTGATCATGGAGTCCCTGCCGGTCGATCGCATCGAGGCGGGATTGCCGGCGGCCATCGCCGACCTGAAATCCGACAACTGGGCTCTGGCGGCACAGGGCATCATGACCACCGACACCGTGCCCAAGGCAGCCTCGCGCCGGCTGCAGTTGGGCGGACGGACGGTCACGGTCACCGGCATTGCCAAGGGCGCCGGCATGATCCGGCCCAACATGGCGACGATGCTGGGTTTCATCGCCACGGACGCGGCGATCGCCCCTGATTTGCTGCAGGCCCTGGCGCGAGAAGCGGCCGACGCCAGTTTCAACCGCATCACCATCGACGGCGACACCTCAACCAACGATTCGTTCATGCTGATCGCTACCGGTCAGGCCGGCCATGCGCCGATCCGCTCGCTGGACTACGCCGAGGGCGTGGCCCTGCGCCAGGCCGTGATCGACCTGGCTCGGCAATTGGCGCAGGCCATCGTGCGGGACGGCGAGGGCGCCACCAAGTTCATCACCGTGCAGGTCGAGGGCGGTGCCGATGAGGCTGAATGTCGCCGTGTGGCCTATGCGATCGCCCATTCGCCCTTGGTCAAGACGGCGTTTTTTGCCAGCGACCCGAACCTGGGCCGGATCCTGGCGGCGGTGGGTTACGCCGGCATCGATGATCTTGACCAGCACCTGATCGACCTCTACCTGGACGATGTGCTCGTGGCGCAGCACGGTGGCCGGCATCCGGACTACCGTGAAGCCGATGGCCAGCGTGTGATGAAGCAAAGCGAGATCACGGTACGTGTGCTGCTTCACCGTGGTGCGGCCACCACCACCGTGTGGACCTGCGATTTGTCGCACGACTACGTCAGCATCAACGCCGACTACCGCTCCTGATTGCGCTGTGCCCGCTGCAGCATCGTCGGTGCCTGCTGGGTGATCTCCCGTGGTCGGTTGGGGCGGCCATGGGCTGACAATGGCACAGGCGCCGCCCCACGAGGGCGGGCAGGCCGACGGGGAAAACCATTTGAACCACAACAACACATCGGCCGTGCGCCTGCCTTGGTGGCAGTCTGTCAGGCTGGCGCCTGACGATCTGCTGCGTGACGCGGTTTACCGGCGGCTGTGGTTGTCCATCCTGATCAGTTCGGTGGGCGGACAAATCACGCTGCTGGCGCTGCCGTTGACCGCCGCCTTGTTGCTGCATGCCACGCCAACGCAGATGGGCCTGTTGACCGCTGCCGAGATGTTGCCGTTTGCATTGTTTTCCCTCCCCTCGGGTGTCTGGCTGGACCGCGTGCGCAAGCTGCCGGTCTATGTGGCCGGTGAGTTGACGATTGCGCTGGCCGTAGCGTCGGTGCCGCTGGCCTGGTGGATGGGCTGGCTGGGCATGAACTGGCTGTACGGCGTGGGCTTTCTGATCGGCACGGTGTCCACCACGGCCGGCAGTGCAGCGCAGATCGTGCTGACCCAGGTGGTGGCGCGTGAGCGCCTGGTCGAGGCGCATGCCAAGAACGCGCTTGCCAGTTCCAGTGCCGACGTGGCCGGGCCGGGCGCCGCGGGTGTGTTGATCCGCTTGCTGGGCGCGCCGGTGGCCTTGCTGGTGGACGCGCTGATGCTGGTGATCTCGGCGGCCATCTTGCGCAAATTGCCGCTGATCGAGCAGCGCCCGGCGCGCACCGACGTCCATTTCTGGCGCGATTTGCGCGCTGGGCTGCGGTTTGTGCGGCACCAGCCGGTGCTGATCACCTTGGCGGTGGTGGTGGGCGGTTGGCAGTTCTGCAACAACTCGGTGCTGGGCTTGCAAATCCTGCATGCCAGCCGCGGCCTGGGTCTGAACGAACAGGCCATTGGCCTGTGTTACGCCGTACTGGGCCTGGGCACGGTGATGGCCAGTGTGCTGGGCAACCGGTTGAGCCAGCGGGTCGGGCCGGGGCCGGCCATCGTGATCGGCTTTGCCACTTGCGGAACGGGCTGGCTGTTGCCGGCGCTGGCGCCGACGGGCGCGGCCGGGGTGGCGGCGTTTGCGGCGATGTTGCTGTTGACCGGTGTAGGCGGTGTGCTGGTGTTCATCAACTTCCTGGCCCTGCGCCAGGCGGTGACGCCAACGGCATACCTTGGCCGCATGACCAGCACCATTCGCTGGTTGATCATGTTGCCTGCAGGCCCCGGGGCTTTGATGGGCGGTTGGCTGGGCGAGCGCTTCGGCCTGCCGACGGCGCTGGGTGCCGCCGGTGTGCTGTCGGTGACCTTGGCGGTGCTGGCGTGGCGCAGCGGCCTGATCCGCAGCCTGCGTGCGCTGCCCGAACCCGATCCCGCCGACCCGTCCCTGGGGGAGTCGCCGGCTTTGGGTGCGGTGCCCGCAGCCGGGGTCGAACCCGGTATGCCGGCGGACCCATCACCCCCGGCGCCGGTACCTCCCGTGGGTTGATTACCCGAGAGCGGGCGCGAATCCGTCCACCGCGTCGGTGATCAGGCCGTCGATGCCCAGCGCCCACAGCCGCTGGGCCTCAACAGGATCATTGACGGTGTAGACCAAAGCGCGCCGTCCTGCGGCATGCAGCTGCTCACACAGCGCGCTGTCCATCAGCGCATGCTGGGTCACCACGGCCACGCATCCCAGCGCGGCAGCCCGGTCAGCCCAGCCGGCCCACAAGGTGTCCAGCAGCAGGGCGCGGGGCAGGCCGGGTTCGGCCGCTTGCGCACTGGCCAGCGCGTCGGGCTGGAACGAGCTCAACAGCGGCGGCATGGCCTGGCCGGCCCACAGTCGGGCCGCGTGTTCCGCCACAACCTGCCCGGTGATCGCCTCGTGACCCGGCGTGGGCTTGATCTCGATGTTGAGCGCCAGGCCGTTGCGCTGCACAAACGCGGCAGCCGCCTGCAAAGTGGGCAGGGGTTCGCCGGCAAAGGCCCGGCTGTGCCAGCTGCCGGCGTCCAGTTGCGACAGCACGGCCCAAGGCAGGTCGCCTGCCGTGCCGCGGCCACTGGTGGTGCGCTCGAGCGTGGCGTCGTGCAGCAAAAAAGGCACGCCGTCGGCGGACAGCTTGACGTCGCACTCAATCGCCCGGTAGCCCAGCGCGGCCCCCAGCCGGAACGCCGCCAACGTGTTCTCGGGCGCCAGCTTGCCGGCGCCGCGGTGCGCCACCCAGCGTGGATAGGGCCAAGGCGCCATTTCAGGCGCCGACACGCAGGCCGGTCTCGGCGTCAAACCAGTGCAGGTGATCGGGTGACGCGGTCAGGCCGATGGTCTGGCCGATGCGCGGCGGCACCAGTGTGGCGTCGATCCGCACGGTGAACAGCACGCCGCCCAGCCGGCCGTGCACCAGCCGCTCGGCACCCAGCATTTCGACCGTCTCCACCGCCAGTGGCCAGCGCCCGTCGGCGGCGATGGCAACATGTTCAGGCCGCAGCCCCAGCACCAGGGCGCCGGCAATGGGCGCCGCACGGGGCAAGGGCAACAGCGCGTCGCCGACCGAAAAACGCGAGCCATCAGCGCGTCCGTTCAACAGGTTCATGGGCGGTGAGCCGATAAAGCTGGCGACAAAGCTGCTGGCCGGTTTGCCGTAGACCTGCTCGGGCGTGCCCATCTGCTCGACCTGCCCGGCGTTCATCACGATCATGCGTTGGGCCAGCGTCATCGCCTCGACCTGGTCGTGGGTGACAAACAGCGAGGTGACCCCCAGCTCACGGAGCAGTTTCTGGATCTCCAGACGGGTCTGGGCTCGCAGTTTGGCATCCAGGTTGGACAGCGGCTCGTCAAACAAGAACACCGCCGGCTGGCGCACGATGGCCCGGCCCATCGCCACCCGCTGGCGCTGGCCGCCGGACAGCTCACGCGGCGTGCGCGCCAGGTAGGGCGCCAGCTCCAGGATGCCCGCGGCCTTATGCACCCGGGCTTCGATCTCGGCCTTGGGCACCCGGGCGATCTTCAGGCCATAGGCCATGTTCTCGAACACGCTCATGTGGGGGTAGAGCGCGTAGTTCTGGAACACCATCGCGATGTCGCGGTCGGCCGGCTCGACGTTGTTGACCACCCGTGCGCCAATGCTGATCTCGCCCGCGCTCACCTCCTCCAGCCCGGCCACCATGCGCAGCAAGGTGCTCTTGCCGCAGCCCGAGGGCCCGACGATGACGATGAACTCGCCGTCGGCGATGTCGGCCGATACGCCGTGGATCACGGCATTGGCCTTGGGGCCGCTGCCGTAGCGTTTGACGAGGTTCTTGAGGGTGATGGAGGCCATGCGCGCTTCTATTTTTCGGAATCAACCAGGCCCTTGACGAACCATCGCTGCATCAGGATCACCACCGCTGCCGGCGGCAACATGGCCATGATGGCGGTGGCCATCACGATGTTCCACTCGTTGCCCGAGTCGCCCCCGGCAATCATGCGCTTGATGCCCACCACCACCGGGTACATGTCCTCGCTGGTGGTGGCCAGCAGCGGCCAGAGGTACTGGTTCCAGCCGTAGATGAACTGGATCACGAACAGTGCTGCGATCGAGGTCTTGGACAGCGGCAGCAGGATGTCCCAAAAAAACCGCATCGGCCCGGCGCCGTCCATGCGCGCGGCCTCCACCAGTTCTTCGGGCACGGTCAAGAAGAACTGCCGGAACAAGAAGGTGGCGGTGGCTGAGGCGATCAACGGGATCGTCAGCCCGGCGTAGGTGTTGAGCAGGCCCAGGTCAGACACCACCTGGTAGGTGGGCCCGATGCGCACCTCGACCGGCAGCATCAGGGTGACAAAGACGGTCCAGAAGAAAAAGCTGCGGAACGGGAACCGGAAGTACACCAGCGCAAATGCCGACAACAGCGACACGCTGATCTTGCCAAAGGCAATCACCAGGGCGGTGACCAGGCTGACCCAGACCATGCGGCCCACCGGCGCATTCGACCCGGCGCCACCCCCCTGGCCGGTCAGCGCTGCAGCGTAGTTGTCCCAGAAGTGGCCGCCCGGCAGCAGGGGCATTGGCGCCTGCACGATCTCTTGGGCCGTGTGGGTTGAAGCCACAAAGGCGACGTACAGCGGAAACGCCACCGTCAGCACGCCCAGAACCATCACGAGATGGGCCAGCAGGCCCAGCGTGGCGCGGCGCTCGACCATCAGTAGTTCACCCGTTTTTCGACGTAGCGGAACTGCAGCACCGTCAGTGAAATCACGATCAACATCAGCACCACCGACTGCGCGGCCGACCCGCCGATATCACCGCCCTTGAATCCATCCTGGTAGACCTTGTAGACCAGGATCACCGTGTCGCGGCCCGGGCCGCCGCTGGTGGTGGCGTCGATGATCGCAAAGGTGTCAAAAAACGCGTACACCATGTTGATCACCAGCAAAAAGAAGGTGGTGGGCGACAACAGCGGGAACTGGATGGTCCAGAAGCGGCGCCAGGGCCCGGCACCGTCGATGGCGGCAGCCTCGATCAAGGACTTGGGGATGGACTGCAGGCCGGCCAGAAAAAACAGGAAGTTGTAGGAAATCTGCTTCCAGACCGCAGCGGCCACGATCAGTGCCATTGCGTGGGTGGAGTTGAGCAAGTGGTTCCACTCGAACCCCAGGTATTTGCCCAAGCCGTAAGCCACCACCCCCAGCGAGGGCGAGAACATGAACACCCACAGCACGCCGGCCACTGCGGGGGCTACCGCGTAGGGCACGATCAGCATCGTGCGGTAGGCCAAGGCGCCGCGCACCACCCGGTCGGCAAAAATCGCCAGCGCCAGGGCCAGCGCGATGCCCAGCACCGCGACCAGCACCGAAAATACCGCCGTGGTCTTGAAGGCCTCAAGGTAGGCCGCGTCGCCCAGCAAGGTCTTGAAATTGTCCAAGCCGGCCCACTGCGTGGACAAGCCGAAGCTGTCCTGCACCTGAAGCGACTGCAGCACCGCCTGCGCCGCCGGCCAGAAGAAGAAAACCCCGATGATCAGCAACTGCGGCGCCAGCAGCACCCAGGGCAGCCAGCTCGACTGGAAGAGAACGCGCTTTTCAGCCGCCAAGACTTTGTCCTTTGATCAGGTCACATGCCCAGGGCCGGGCCGCGCAGGGCCATCCTTCAACGCTTGTTGGCCTTCTCGAACCGCTCCAGCTGCTCGTTGCCGCGTTTCATCGCTGCCTCCAGCGCCTCTTTAGGCTCTTTCTTGCCCGACCAGATCGACTCGGTTTCTTCGTCGATGATGGTGCGGATCTGCACAAAGTTGCCCAGCCGGATGCCGCGCGACTTGTCGGTGGTCTTGCGGATCATCTGCGTGACCGCCACGTCGGTGCCGGGTTTCTCCTTGTAGAAGCCCGACTTCTCGGTCAGCTGGTAGGCCGCCATCGTGATCGGCAGGTAGCCGGTGCGCTTGTGGCTGGCCGACTGCACCTCGGGGTTGGACAGGTACTTGAAGAACTCGGCCACGCCCTTGTACTCGGGGGCCTTTTTGCCGGCCATCACCCACAGGCTGGCGCCACCGATGGCGGTGTTTTGCGGCGCACCGGGTACGTCGGGGTAGTAGGGCAGGGCCGACAAGCCGTAGCCAAACTTGGCGCCCTTGGCCACGTCTGCGTACGAGCCCGACGAGGCGGTGAACATCGCGCATTCACCCGAGACAAACGACGGCACCGCCACGCTGGCGCGGCCCTTGTAGACAAACAGCCCTTGCTTGGCCATGTTGGCCAGGTTCTCGAAGTGCCGCAGGTGCAGCGGCGAGTTGAAGGCCAGGCGTGCGCCCGAACCGCCAAAGCCGTTGTTCTCGGTCGCAAACAGCACGTTGTGCCAGGTCGAGAAGCTCTCCAGGTGCACCCAGCTCATCCAGCTGGTGGTGTACGGGCACTTGATGCCCGAGGCCTTGAGCGTGGCCGCGGCCAGCGTCACCTCGGGCCAGGTGGTCGGCGGCTTGTCCGGGTTAAGACCGGCGGCCTTGAAGGCGTCCTTGTTCCAGTAGAAGATGGTGGTCGAGCTGTTGAACGGGAACGACAGCATCTCGCCATTGGCAGCGGTGTAGAAGCTCGCCACTGCCGGCACGTAGCCCTTGGGGTTGAACTCGACGCCGCTCTGCTTCATCACCTCGGCCACCGGCTTGATGGCGCCCTTGGCGGCCATCATGGTAGCGGTGCCCACCTCGAACACCTGAAGGATGTGCGGCGAGTTGCCTGCCCGGAAGGCCGCCATCGCTGCCGTCATCGACTCGTCGTAGTTGCCCTTGAAGGTGGGCACCACCTTGTAGTCCTTCTGGCTGTCATTGAACTGCTTGGCCAGGTCATTGACCCATTCGTTGAGGCCGCCGGTCATCGAGTGCCACCACAGGATCTCAGTCTGCGTCTGCGTCTGTGCTTGGGCCGGCAGGCCGAGGCTGCCCAAGGTGGCCGCTGCGGTCAGCGCGAGCAGGTGTTGTTTCAGTTTCATGCGGTCTCCGAGGGGGTGCGCGAGGGAAGGGCTCAATAAAAAGGAGCTGAGTCTGTCGCCTGTTTGTGACAGGCCCGTTTCTGTCACACCCGCACCCTGAGCCGCAACGGGATTAACCCGCCGGCCAGTGCGGCCCAGACCCGCGCACCCTGTGCGGAGGAGGTGCAGCGATAAAATACCCAGTCAGGTGCCCGTCCCGGGTAACGCTGACAAATCTCGAAGAAATCGGCGCTGGCCGCACCATGAACGCACCCCTGGATCTCACCCGCCTGGCCCTGGGCCACCCCGATGCGACGCTTGCCGCAGCAGATGCTGCTGCCCCCCGGCTGCGCGAGATCCCCTACAACTACACCTCGTTTTCTGACCGCGAGATTGTGCTGCGCCTGTTGGGCGAGCGTGCCTGGGCGCTGCTGGACCTGCTGCGCGACGAGCGCCGCACCGGCCGCTCGGCCCGCATGCTCTACGAGGTGCTGGGCGACATCTGGGTGGTGCAGCGCAACCCTTACCTTGAAGACGACCTGCTGGACAACCCGAAGCGCCGGCAATTGCTGATCGACGCCCTGCAGCACCGCCTGCACGAGGTGGCGGCGCGCCGCACGCCGGCAGCCGACGCCCAGCGCGACGCCCATGTGGGCGAGTTGCTGACGATGGCCGGCGCCGCGGTGCAGCGTTTTGCCGCCCGGTTTGGCATGGTCAGCGCGCTGCGCCAGCGCAGCCGCAAGGTGCTGGGACGCGCCACCGCCAAGGACAACATCAAGTTCGACGGCCTGTCGCGCGTGTCCCACGTGACCGACGCCACCGACTGGCGGGTCGAGTACCCGTTTGTCGTGCTCACGCCCGATACCGAGGCCGAGATGGCCGCGCTGGTGGCCGGCTGCGTAGAGCTGGGCCTGACCATCATCCCGCGGGGTGGCGGCACCGGCTACACCGGCGGCGCGGTGCCGCTGGTCTGGAACAGTGCGGTGATCAACACCGAAAAGCTCGAGCAGATGACCGAGGTCGAGCTGGTTGACCTGCCAGGGCTGACGCAAAAAGTGGCCACGGTCTGGACCGGCGCTGGCGTCGTCACGCAGCGGGTGTCAGACGCGGCCGAGCGTGCCGGCTACGTCTTTGCGGTCGATCCGACGTCGGCCGAGGCCAGCTGCGTGGGCGGCAATATCGCGATGAACGCCGGCGGCAAGAAGGCCGTGCTGTGGGGCACCGCGCTCGACAACTTGGCCAGCTGGCGCATGGTCACGCCGCAGGCCAAGTGGCTGGACGTGATCCGCCTCGACCACAACTTGGGCAAGATCCATGACGCACCGATGGCCAGCTTCGAGCTGCGTTGGTTCGATGCGTCGGGCAAGGTGCTGGAAAAAACCGAGCGGCTCGACATCCCCGGGGCCAAGTTCCGCAAAGAGGGCCTGGGCAAAGACGTTACCGACAAGTTCCTGGCCGGCCTGCCTGGCATCCAGAAAGAGGGCTGCGACGGCTTGATCACCAGCGCCCGCTGGATCGTGCACAAGATGCCGCAGCATGTGCGCACCGTCTGCCTGGAGTTTTTCGGCAACCCTATCGCCGCCGTGCCGTCGATTGTCGAGATCAAGAACTTCTTGTTCGAAGAGTCCAAAAAAGGCGGCGACATCGGCGAGGGCCAGGGCCCTTCCCCCGTCCGGCTGGCCGGCCTGGAGCACCTGGACGACCGCTACCTCAAGGCGGTGGGCTACACCACCAAGAGCAAGCGCGCCGCGTTTGGCGGCGGCCTGCCCAAGATGGTGCTGATCGGCGACATCGTCGGCGACGATGAAAACGCCGTGGCCCGGGCTACCAGCGAGGTGGTACGCATCGCCAACAGCCGCGCCGGTGAAGGCTTTGTGGCCGTCAGCGCCGATGCGCGCAAGAAGTTTTGGCTCGATCGCAAGCGCACCGCGGCGATTGCCCGCCACACCAACGCCTTCAAGGTCAACGAGGACGTGGTGATCCCTCTGGAGCGCATGGGCGAGTACACCCTGGGCATCGAGCGCATCAACATCGAGTTGAGCCTGCGCAACAAGCTGGCGCTGCTGGACAAATTGGAAGCCTTTTTGGACCACGGTAACCTGCCGCTGGGCAAGGCCGACGACGCCAATGACATCCCCAGCGCCGAGCTGCTGGAGGACCGGGTGCAGCAGGCCTTGACCGAGCTGCGCGCGGTGCGCGCGCTGTGGCAACTCTGGCTGACCCAGCTCGATGCCCCACAAGCCGCTCACGGCGGTGAGCCGGGCCGCAGTTACTTTGACCAGCTGCAAGACCACAGCCTGCGCGCCAGCTGGAAGCTGCAGTTGCTCAAGCCCTTCCAGGCGATGTTTGCCGGCGTGGCCTTTGTGCCCATCATCGACGCCTTCAAGCGCATCCACCAGGAGGTGTTGCGCGGCCGGGTGTGGGTGGCTCTGCACATGCACGCCGGTGATGGCAATGTGCACAGCAACATTCCCGTCAATTCGGACAATTACGAGATGCTGCAGACGGCACACGAGGCGGTGGCCCGCATCATGGTGCTGGCGCGCAGCCTGGGCGGTGTGATCAGCGGTGAGCACGGCATCGGCATCACCAAGCTGGAGTTCATGCACGACAGCGAGCTGGCTGACTTTGCCGCCTACAAGGCCCGCATCGACCCCGAAGGCCGTTTTAACAAGGGCAAGCTGCTGCGCGGTGCGTCGTTGCAGGCACTTGGCCCCGATGTGCATGCGGCCGATCTGAGCCATGCCTACACCCCCAGCTTCGGGCTGATGGGGCATGAGTCGCTGATCATGCAGCAGAGCGACATCGGCGCGATTGCCGACAGCATCAAGGACTGCCTGCGTTGCGGCAAGTGCAAGCCGGTTTGCGCCACCCAT
>JANMXG010000303.1:0-2264 GCA_031394235.1 Betaproteobacteria bacterium | reverse complement strand
CTGGTCACACCCGCCACGCTGGCGCCACTGCCTTTGCCGCCGGGCGTGAGCAGCCGCTACCTGCCCGACATCAACGGCATGACGGTGCACTGTCTCGAAGCCGGCCACGAGTCGCCCGGCCGGCCGGTTGTGCTGCTGTTGCATGGGTTCCCCGAGCTGGCGTACAGCTGGCGCCGGGTGATGCCGGCGCTGGCCGCTGCGGGCTACCACGCCGTCGCCCCCGACCAACGCGGCTATGGCCGCAGCACCGGCTGGGACGGTGACTACGACGGCGACCTGGGCAGTTTTCGGATGCTGAATCTGGTGCGCGATGCGCTGGCCCTGGTGGCCGCACTGGGCCTGCACGAGGTAGCCGCCGTGGTCGGGCATGACTTTGGCTCGCCGGTAGCCGCCTGGTGCGCCCTGGTGCGGCCCGATGTGTTCCGATCGGTGGTGCTGATGAGCGCGCCTTTTGGCGGGCCCCCGGCCCTGCCCTTCAACACCGCGACGGCGGCAGCTGGCCGCGAAGTCCAGGGCGACACACCGGCGCCCGACATCCATGCCCAGCTCGCCGCCCTGCCGCGTCCGCGCAAGCACTACCAGTGGCACTACAGCACGCGGGGGGCCAATGCCGACCTGATGCACAGCCCGCAAGGCCTGCATGCCTTGCTGCGCGCCTACTACCACCACAAAAGCGCCGACTGGCCTGGCAACCAGCCGCATGCGCTGCTGGGCTGGCGCGCCGATCAGCTCGCGCTGATGCCCAGCTACTACCTGATGGACCTGGCCCAGGGCATGGCCGACACCGTGGCGCCGCAGATGCCCAGCGCCGAGCAGATCGCCGCCTGCCGCTGGCTGCCCGAGGAGGCGCTGGCGGTCTACAGCAGCGAGTACCAGCGCACCGGCTTTCAGGGTGGCTTGAACTGGTACCGTTGCCGCACCGATGGCCGCTTTCCGCCCGAACTGCAGCTGTTCTCAGGCCGCAGCATCGACGTGCCGGCGCTGTTCATCGCCGGCCAAAGTGATTGGGGGCCCTACCAGAAGCCGGGTGACTTTGAAGCCATGCAGGCCGGCGCCTGCAGCCAGCTGCAGGGCTGCCACCTGATCCAAGGCGCCGGGCATTGGGTGCAGCAGGAGCAGGCTGCGGCAGTGGGCCAGTTGCTGCTGGCGTTCTTGGCCAGCCTGGCCATCAGCCCGGCCTAAGCCATCAGCCCCGCCTAACGCACGCTGAAAGGCGACTGGTACGGCCGCCCGAACGCCACGCCGGCCACGATGGTGCCGCTGGGGCGCAGGTGCAGCTTGCCCATGCGTTTGTTGTTGCGCGTATCGACAAACTCGACCGCGCCGTCCACCAGCTCAAGGATCGACAAGTCGGCCGGTGCGCCGATCTGCAGCGTGCCGTGCTTGGGCATGCGGCCGATGACACGGGCCGGCGCCGAGGTGGTCATCGCCACCACCTCGGCCAACGAGACGCCCAGGCCGATCATCTTGCTCATCACCCACGGCAGGTAGGGCATGCCGGGCGTGTTGGCGGAGAACACGTGCACGTCCGACGAGATGGTGTCGGGCGGGCAGCCTTGGGCCATCGCGGCTTCGGCAATCGTGTAGTCGAAGCTGCCGCCACCATGGCCGATGTCGAAGATCACGCCGCGCCTTTTGGCTGCCAGGGCAGCCGGCAGCAGCTTGCCGTCCTGCACGATGTTGGTGGCGTCGCCGGCAATGTTGGGCGCGCCGGAATAACAATGCGTCAGCACGTCGCCGGGGCGCAGCAGATCGAGGATCTGCGACATCAAGCTGCGATCCGCCACGCCGCCGATGTGGCACATCACCTTGGACGGCACGCCCGACAGCTCGCAAGCCTTGATGGCGCGTTTGAGCGGCTCCAGGCCGTGGCGTGCGATCACGTTCTCGCTCATGCGCACCTTCACGCCCAACACCACGTCGGCGTTCTCGGCCACGGCGCGTGCGGCCATCTCGACCTGGGCGTAGTCGATGTTGTACAGCTCGGGCACCGGGAAGCCCGCCAGCCCGGCCACCGCAATGTGCACGAAGGCGTATTGGCGGGTGCGCGAGGCCGGCATGACGAAGCGCCGCCAGCCGGCGAAGTTGTTGGCACCGGCATCCCCGGCCGACACCACGGTGGTGGTGCATTGGTGCGCCACCAACTCATCGGCCGGGATGCCGATGGCCGAGCCGAAGGGGTAGCTGTGGCAATGCAGGTCGATCAGCCCCGGGGTGACCAGCTTGCCGCCGGCGTCCATCACGCGCTGGGCCCGCTCGGGGGC
>JANMXG010000302.1:0-2426 GCA_031394235.1 Betaproteobacteria bacterium | reverse complement strand
GGTGAGCGCCCGGTGCAAACTGATCAACCACCCAGAACCACCCCGACAGGCTCCCTATGAAACCGGTTCAAGTGCAATTCCTCTTTGACTTCGGAAGCCCCAATGCCTACCTCTGCCACAAGGTCTTGCCAGGCATAGCGTCGCGCACCCCGGTTCAGATCGAGTACGTGCCGATCCTGCTCGGCGGCCTGTTCAAGCTGAGCAACAACCGCTCGCCGGCGGAGGCTTTTGCCGACATTCCCAAAAAGCGCGCCTACGACAAGCTGGAGATTGAGCGCTTCATCGCCAAACACCAACTTGGGCGATTCCAGATGAATCCGCACTTTCCGGTCAACACCTTGAAGATCATGCGGCTGGCGGTGGCGGCACAAGCCCTGGGCTGCGGGCCACACTACATCGACGGGGTGTACGCAGCGATGTGGGAGCAAGGTCGCAACATGAGCGATGACGGCGAGATCGCAGCGGTGCTGGCTGACGCTGGCCTGGATAGCACATCGCTGCTTGCCTTGGCCCAGGCACCTGACACCAAGGCCCGGCTGGTCGCCAACACACAGTCGGCATTTGATCAAGGCGCCTTCGGCTCGCCGTCGTTCCTGGTTGGTGCGGCGCTGTTTTTTGGCAAGGACCGCTTGCGGGATGTCGAGGACGAAATCCTGCGCCAACGCGCTGCACCCTGACAACCCACTGGCCCGATCGCCAGGCCATCAAACGCCCCCGGCGGCCGGCGCATCAACGGCCGGTCAGCGCGCCATAGACCAGGTCTTGCACCTGCTCGCGGTAGTACTTGCGCAACTCACCCGGCGCGGCAGTGCCAAAGGCGACGACGAGTTGCTCCTTCGGGTCGCAAAAAAAGCCCGTGCCGTTGGCACCGTTCCAGCTGAATTCGCCGGGGTTGCCGGGCACGGCGGCCAGCCCTGGCTGAACCCGCACGGCAACACCCAGACCAAATCCGTAGCCATCGCGGTGCGGCTCAACCGCGGCAACCCGGTTGTTGATGCCGGCGCCCAGGTGGTTGCTGGTCATGAGTTGCACAAAGGCCGGGCTCAGCACCTGCGCACCGTCCAGACTGCCGCCATTGAGCAGCATCTGGCCAAAGCGGATGTAATCGGCCATGCTGCCGAAGGCGCACGCACCCGCGCAGTCGAAGCTGGGTGCGCGCTGCAGGGCAAGAATGGATTGCGGTTTGCCGTCCAGCGGGTTGTTCGGGAACGGGCGCGCCACGCGGGCCATCTGCGCCTCGGATGGGCGGAAGGTGGTGTCGTTCATCTTCAGCGGCGTCCAGACCGTGTCCGAGAGGTGCCCGCCCAGCGACTTGCCGGTGATCTTCTCGACCACCGCGCCCAGCACGTCGAACGACAGGCCGTACTCGAACACCGTACCCGGCTGGTAGACCAGTGGCAATTTGGCGATGGCGTTGGCAAATTCAGCCGACGTGCCCATATTTTGCGCCGCACCGCCGCTGGGCCAAAGCGCTGCGATGGCGCTGCTGCCATCGGGCCGACCGCCATAGGGGATGCCCGACGTGTGACGGAACAGATCGTGGATCAGGATCGGGCGCTTCTGCGGCTCCAGCGTGAACTTGCCATCAGTGCTGGGTACACCCACTTGCACCGTGCCAAAGGCCGGGAAGTAATCCGTCAGCCTGCTTTGCAGCGGCAGCCTGCCCTGCTCTGTCAAAGCCAGCGCGCCCACTGCCGCCTGAATCTTGGTCATTGAAGCCAGCTGGAAAATCGTGTCGGTCTGCATCGCCACGCCTTTGGCCGCATCGGCCATGCCAAAGGCCTTGAAGTAGACGAGCTTGCCGTTGCGAGCGATGGCCACCACCGCACCCGGCACACGCTGCTTGTCGATTTCGCTCTTGAAAAATGTGTCAATGTTGGCCAGTCGCTGCGCCGACATGCCCACGCTGTCGGGTGTTGCCGCTGGCAGCGGCTGTGCGACGGCGGTTTGAAGCGCGGTGAACGCGATCGCTGCAGTGAGGAAATTCTTGAACATGTCTGTCTCCAAGTTGGTCTTTTAGGTACTGCAATTCGGGGCCACTTGGCCCCACGCTATTCCCACTCGATCAACAACGAGCGCTCGAAGCTGTTGATTCGCAATGGGTTCGAAGGTGCCACGCAGATTTTTACCGTCATTTGTACCGTCAACCTGTCAGGCACCAGCATTGGAGCGGGTGTGCGGGCGATTCGGCCAAAGTGGACCTGTCGAGATCTATCGAGATTTATCGACTCCCGCAAGGATCATCGAGCCCGTCCCCGACGCCATGGACGCGCGCTCGGGCCGATTTGGGAAGTGCCCCAGAAAGGCTGGCATCGAATCCCTCAAGCTATCGTTCCGATTCACTTTTTCGACACTTGACTGACACGTTTCGGAGTCCGAAGGCCGCATCCTCAAGCTGCCGACCGCCAATCGGTCAAACACTCGCG
>JANMXG010000301.1:0-2141 GCA_031394235.1 Betaproteobacteria bacterium | reverse complement strand
TCACCGGTCAGGATCATCTCGCGGGCAATGGCCGGCGGCAGGGCGCGCGGCAGCCGGTACAGGCCGCCGGCCGAAGCCACCAGCCCACGCTTGACCTCGGGCAGACCGAAGCGCGCCGCCGGTACCGCCACCACCAGGTCGCAGGCCAGCACGATCTCGCAACCCCCAGCCAGCGCCGGGCCGTTGACGGCGGCGATCCAGGGCTTGCTGCGGCTGGCGTGCACAAAACCGGCAAAGCCGCTGCGCTCGGTGCGCAGTTCGGCACCCCGGCCGCTGGACACGGCTTTCAGGTCAGCGCCGGCACAAAACGCTTCGCTGCCCACGCCGGTCAGGATCACGACCCAGACGTCGCCGTCGGCCTCGGTCTGGTCGATCGCGGCCTGCAAGCCGGCCGCCACTTCGCCGTTGACGGCATTGCGCGCGGCCGGCCGGTTGAGCGTGACCAGAGCGATGTGGTCGGGCAGCAGTTCGACCAGGACGGCCGGGGGGGACAGGTCAGGCATGGGGCGCTCCAGTCAGGATGGGGCCTTGATGCTAGCCAGCCGCCGGTGCGGCGGCCATCGTCGGATTGGACTAGTAAAGGCGCTGGAGTCAGCGCACCACCAACCGCGCCGCTCCCGCCGGCTGCGCCGACATCGCCGCACCGATCTGGCCGATGACCGCTGCCGCGCTAAAACCGTGGCGCTGGAAGATGGCAATCACCTCGGCCACCGCCGCTGCATCACACGACACCAGCAGGCCGCCGCTGGTCTGCGGGTCGGTCAGCAGCGCCTTGTCCTCGGCCGCAAAGTGTGCCGGCAGGCTGATCTCGGCGCCGTAGCCGTCCCAGTTGCGGGCTGATGCGCCGGTCACAAAACCCTGACCCGCCAAGCTGCGCACACCCGCCAGCAAGGGCACGGCAGGCCAGTCGATCTGCACCTGGCATTTGGCGCCGCGCGCCAGCTCCAGCGCATGGCCGGCCAGGCCAAAGCCGGTCACGTCGGTCAGCGCATGCACGCCGTCCAGCGCGGCCAGGTCGGGGCCTGGGGTGTTGAGCTTTGTGGTCACGGCGATCATCTCGGCGTAACCGGCGTCACCCAGCTGCTCTTTTTTGAGTGCTGCCGACATCACGCCCACGCCCAGCGGCTTGCCCAGCACCAGCACGTCGCCGGGCTTGGCGTCGGCATTGCGTTTGACGCGCTTGGGGTGGATCAGGCCGAGGGCGACCAGGCCGTAGATCGCCTCGACCGAGTCGATGGTGTGGCCGCCCGCAATCGGTATGCCGGCCGCCCGGCAGACCGCGGCGCCGCCTTCGAGCACCCGGCCGATGGTCTGGGTGGACAGCACGTTGATCGGCATGCCCACCAGCGCCAGCGCCAGGATCGGCCGGCCGCCCATCGCGTAGACATCGCTGATGGCGTTGGTCGCGGCGATGCGGCCAAAGTCATACGGATCGTCAACGATGGGCATGAAGAAGTCAGTCGTGGCAATCAATGCTTGCTCGTCATTGAGCTGGTAGACCGCCGCATCGTCGGCGGTCTCAATGCCCACCAGCAACTCTTTTGGTATGGGGAGGTTGCTGGAGTTCTTCAGGATTTCGCTCAGCACGTTCGGGGCGATCTTGCAGCCACAGCCGCCGCCGTGGGAGAGGCTGGTCAGTCGAGGCGAGGCGTGTGTTGTCAAACTGTCTGGAGCGTTCATGATGAATCCTTCAGGGCTGGCCTGGCCAGCATGTGTTGCGCATGTTCTTCAAGCGGGCGTCGAGTGACGAATCCACCAAGTTTATGACAAGGCGTTTTTCTTCCGGAGGGTCGAACAATTGGGCGCGCTGGCTGCACTGCCTTTGCAGCAAGGCCAGAAAATCAGGCTCGGTCGCGCAGCGCCGCACCAGTGCGGCAAGCTGCGCATCGTCGCCCAACGCAAAGTAGCCCGAATAGCCGGCGCCCAGCATGCCAACGTTGCCGCTGATGCGCGAGGCCAGCACCGGGGTGCCCGACTGCACGGCTTCCAGAATCACATGGGCGCCGCCTTCCATCTTCGAGCAGTTCACCAGCACGTGCGCGCGCTTGATGCGCTGGCGCGTGGCGGGTCGCGCCAGCCCGCCAAGCCAGCGGTAACACGGCGTGCCTTGCTGCATTGCGCGTGCCGCTTCCGCCAGTGTC
>JANMXG010000300.1:0-10692 GCA_031394235.1 Betaproteobacteria bacterium | reverse complement strand
ATGTCGAACATCAGCGCCAGCAGCTCCATGTAGCGCGCCTTGTTGAACTTGCTGCCCTTGAAACATTGGCCCAGTCCCTTGATCGACGCCTTGATCACCTTCATCTGGTTGTTGGCCAGAAAGGCGCCTGCCGCTGCGCCGAAGATGGTGATCATCTCGAAAGGCAACGCCTTCAAGACGACCTGGATATTGCCGCCGTGAAAGATGTACACCCCAAAGATGCACACCATCGCAAGTAACCAACCGATGATGACGAACATGGTATGGGGCTGTGGCTTTGGCAGTCGTGCCGGACCGGATGGCCGAGCTTGTTGAGGGTGTTATCGGCCGGGGCCGCTGCAGATTGAGCCGTGATGCTGCGCTGGTGCGCCCCACGCCCCTTGCCGGTACAGCCAGACCGGTTTGGCGCCCGGCCCCTGCAGCACGGCAGTGGGCGCGACATCGGGCGCTGCAAACTCCAGGCTGGCCAGCCAGGCACCGGGTGCCAGCTCGGCACGCGCCTTGGCCAGCGCACGCGCCATGCTTTCAGGCCGCTGGAACACATAGACCAACCCAAGGCCGGACCAGTCGTCATGCCACATGTCACCCTGCCTCACCCGGGCCCACGGGCAGCGCATGGCTGCGGCCAGGCGCAGCGGCCAGCTCCACTCGACCCCCTCGATAGCGACCAGCGGATATTCGTCATGCAGTGCAGCCAGGCCGTGGCCCAGGCCGCAGCCGGCGTCGAGCACCCGGGCGCCAGCGGGCAGCGGCGCCAACGCGGCCAGGCCCTGCAGCGCACCGGCCGGTGTCGGAAACAACGGTGCGTCACGCCAGGCCCGCAGCGGGTACACCGCCAGCAGCAGCGCTGCCGGCAGCAGCCAGACCCAGGCCGGCATCCCGTCGCTGGGCAGCAGGCTGCCCGCCAGGCTCGCAGCGCTGGTGGCCGTGCCCGCACTGGCCAGTGTCTTGATCAGCGCCGACGCCGGAAACCCCGCGGCCACCATCAGCCGCCGCCAGCGGCTGGTCTGCCGCATGACCCCGGCCACGAGCATGCCCAGGGCCGCAGCGGCTGCCCAGGCGCCGGTGCGGCTGGCGGGCGAGAGCAGGATCATCAGCGCCCAAGCCGCCAGCCAGGTCAACAGCGCCGGAGCGGGCCAGTGCCAGTGCCAGGGGGGACGGACGGGATAGACGGTCATGGCCGCAGTGTCGGCCGCGGTGGCGACGGTTGATCGGTCGATAAGCGTGGCGCCAAAGCAGATCGTCAACGCTTGGGTCTGGCCGCAACGGACGCCATCGCCCAACTGCTGGCGCAGCCGGTTCAGTGCCGGGACATCAGGGCGTCGTGCGGCGGCGTCACCCGCACTTTGGATGCACTCAGTGCGCTCTTGACCGCAAAACTCGGGTCATGCGTGTCGCGCTCTTCAGCGTTGCCGCCGCGTGCACCGTCGGCGCCGACCACCACCGCGACGACCGGCAGATTGGCGACCGGACCACGCGCCACCACGATGCAGATTTCGCCGTTCACCAGTTCGACAAAGCTGCCCGGCGGGTACAGGCCCACCGATTTGAGCAGTGCCCCGCCGATCTCGTCAGGCGTGCCATTGGGGCCGAGGCAGGCCTCCCGAGCCGCCTGCACCGGCGACATCGGGCCGCGAGTCGCGCGGCGGCTGAGCTTGGCCGTGAAGATGTCCACCCGCCGGAGCAGCCGGGCCGCCCGCTGCGGCGGCGTCAGTTCACCCAGTGGACTGGCCTTGAGGCTGTCGTCGTGGTGCAGGCGCACGATCTCGATCCACGCCGGATCGGCCACACCAGCCTCTTGCAGCGCCGACGCCGACCGCTCGGCATGGCCGGCAATCAATGCGCGCGATGCGGCTGACAGGGGCTCATCAGCGGACGCCAGCTGGTCTTGCAGGCGTCGCATGGACACATTCATCGTCAACGCAGCCATCGACAGGCTGTTGACCAGGCCAGCGTCCCAGCCCAGCTTGCTGGCCGTCTCGATCGCCACCAGCAGGCACAACAGGCTGTGGTTGCTGCTGTAGCGCTCGGTGCTGTTGCCCGCGCTGTAGATCAGGTGGTAGAGCGAGGCGTCGAGCCGCTGTTCGGCCAGGCGCGAGGCGCGCGCGTGCACCGCTGTCAGCCGGCTCATCCAGGGGGTCTCTGCGCCCAAATCACGCAGCGTGATGTCCAGCACGGCTGCAAATTCGGCCCACTGCTCGCCCACGCCCTTGGTCGCACCGGCATTGCGCTCGCGCCCGCCCGCATCCGGGGTGTCGCCAGCCCCTTGCAGTAGCGCTTTTTGACGCAACGCCGCATCAACCGCCGACGCCAAACGGCGGCGCCAGTCGCTCGACTCGCTGTCGTCGGCGAACAACTCGGCCGCCTGCAGACCGGCAAAGGTCTGCGGGTTGTCCAGGCGCACATGGGCGGCCAGCAACTGCCGACCGCCGCCGTCACGCAACGGAAACGGCAGCGCTAGGCCGATGCGCAGGTATTGTTTCGAAAAAGGCGACAGGTTCACAGCAGGTGTCCAGATCGAATCACGTCACTCGGCACGCTATCGGCAACTCTCAGCCCGACTGAAGTGCAGCGGGCAGAAAAATGGGCGATCACCCGAAGGCGATCGCCCAGAAGGCACCTAAAAAGTGCCAGGAGGAGACACACAAGAAAACCAAATCGGTACCCGGTCGAGCCCATTACCTGGGCCTTGTATCGGCCCGCGCCTGCGCGGCTTGACGCCTGGCGCTGGCACGGCAGCCGCAGAAAACTATTGAACCAGGCAATCCTGCACAGAAGGCATCTGGATCGCGCCCGCATTGCGCCCCTTGCCAGCACGCGCCGGCGGGTTGCACAGGCCGCAGACATAGTGGCGGGCGATCTCGTGCGGATGCGTCACGAAGTGGCCACCACATTTGCTGCAGGCCGTCATCGTCAGCATGCCGTTGTCAACAAACTTGACCAGGCGCCAGGCGCGGGTCACGGACAGCTGCGGCTCCAGGCCCTGGGCGGTGATCTGCTCCATATAGAGCTTGTAAGCCTTAATGACCGAGTCGATCTCTTCGAGCGCGGCCACCTTGTTGAGGTATTCGTGGATATTGAGGAACAGACTGGCATGGATGTTGGGCTGCCAGGTCATGAACCAGTCGGTCGAGAACGGCAGCTGGCCCTTGCTGGGGCTCTTGCCGGCCACTTCCTTGTACAGGCGCAGCAGGCGCTCGTAGCTCAGGTCGGTCTCGCACTCCAAGACTTGCAGACGGGCGCCCAGGCGGATCAACTCGACCGCGGTGTCGATCTGGCGGGCTTCGGTCAGGATGCTCTTGCTACGCATGGCGCTCTTTCCTTGGGTCTTGTCGATCTGGCCGGTGGCACAGTGGGCTGCGCGGTCCGGCCCGGGGCTGGGCAGGTCAGGCAGCTTCCTGGTGGCGGCCGGCCATCAGGATGGAGGCATGCAGGCGAGACACGCTTTCGTTGGCGGCGCCCTTGCCGTGGCTGGTCAGCAGGCTCCAGACCAGGTCGTCGTCGCAGCGCATGCGGCACAGCAGGGTGCTGCCCGAAGCAATCTTCATCATCTGCGCCGGCGTCAACGCTGCAATCATCACGGCGCTGTCTTCGGTCACGCCCAGGCGGAACAGCGCTTGTTCGAGGTCAGAGCGGATCAGGGTCTGGGCCAACATCAGGTACGACAGGTTGGCTTCGCGGATTTCGGCAAGGATCTGTTCGGTGTTCATGGGGGTCGGTCCGGTAGGGTGCAAGCGTTGATTGAACGGGGGGCTGGTGTGAAACGAACTGTAGAGATCGCAACAAGGCTGCAACATCAGTCCAATTCGTCTTCTTGAGTCCCTATTTGCCGGGCAGGCGTGTAAGGCAATTTCCTACGCGCTGTCGTCGTGCCGGCTGATTGCGCCCCGGATGCGTCGAAGGTTCAGCACACCGGGCGGTGTCCGGCGCCAGGTCGGCGCCTGCCCTGACGCCGGAACCAGACCTGATTTCGACCGCTTTTTGGCGCTTTGTGGGCCGATCGGCTGCCTAGACTGGTGGCTCACGATGGATCGGAGACCCCCAGCCATGAACGCAGCCGCCTTGGCCACACCCCTCACCCTGTCCCAGGCCCTGCCGCAAGAGGCAGACCTTCAGGTGGCGACCACAGCGCCTGCGAGCGCCACTGTGGCCGGCCTGACGCTAACGTCTCACAGCAGTGTCGAACGCACCGCCACGCTGTTGCGTGCCGCGTGCCGCCGCGGCCAGCTGGAGGACGCCAGCGCCGCCGCCCGGGTGGCGCTGGGCATCGTCGAGCCGCAATCGCCGCACGCGGCCATGCTGCGTGTACTGGCCCAGGCCCAGCCTGACCTGATGCAAGCCCCGGAGGAGCAGCGCCTGTACCTGCTGCGCAGCCAGGACGGCACGGCGCAAGGCCTGATGCGTCTGCGCAACAACGGCCACATCGGCGCGGCGCCACCGGCGGGTATCGCCCGGTGGTCGCTGCAGCAGGGCAACCTTGTCCTGTCCGGCGGCGACGACCAGCCTCGGCTGCGGTTTGCGCTGTGCGGCACTGTCGACGGCGCACGCCTGTACCTGGGTGAAGCGCTGGCCGACAGCACACCGACATTGCTGCAGGAACTGCGCTGCACCTTCAGCCGGTTGCGCGGGCTGGACCCGGAACTGGTCGCGCCGTTTTGCGCCCTGTTCGATGCCCAAGCGCTGGTGCCGGCCCACCTGCCTGCCCGTTCGGCGCTGCTGCTGGCCGCGCCACACTGCGGCAGCGACAGCTTGCGGGCTGCACTGAGCCACAGCGCCGCAGTCAGCTTCGAGGGCGACCTGTTGGCGCCGCTGAGCATCGGCCTGGCCGAGGGCGTTGTGCCACCCGCCCAGGCTGGCGCACTCTACGACCTGCGGGCCAAGGACCCTGTCTGGTTTGCGCGGATGGTGTTGGGCCGCTCGCATGACACCGCGGGCCGCGACCTGGGCACCGGGGCGGTGCGCGGCTTTGCGCTGGCGCCTGACCATTCCCGGCCGGCCCTGGACTGGGCGATTGGCGAGCCCAGCCTGCGGATCGTGCACCTGGTGCGCAGCAACCTGCTGGCCGAGTTTGCCGACACCGTGGCGGATCAACCCGGCACGGGTGGGAATACGGCAGCGAGGTTGCACTTCGAGGCCGAGCGCTTCGTGCGCTTCGTCGGCATGAAGCAGCGCTACCACGACAGCCTGCGCCAGCGCCTGGTGCAGCGCGACGGCGACACGGTCGAGGTCGACAGCAGCCGGCTCAATGGCGCGACACTGGACGCCTTGCTGGGCTTCCTGACCGACCAGCCGGCGAAAGAATCTGCAGCGGCCAGCCTGCCCGCACCACCGTCAAGCCCGGTACTGGACCGTTTTGACAACCCGGCTGCCGTGCTGCTTTGCCTGGACGCGCTGGGCCAGCCGGGCTGGGCCGATGTCGAGGGCCAGTCGCCCGACGGACCCTGACCTGCGAGGCTGCCGGTCGCTGAACCGGCAGACCGAAGCAACAGGGGCCCTGCGAGGCCCCTTTTTTGTTGCCCTGCCCGACCTGCCCTGACCGCCTTCAGTCGGGTGGCTGGGCTGGCGAGCCTGGCCGGGTGGCTCAGCCCACCGTCGCCGGCAGTGCTGCCGGCAGTGCTGCTGGCGCCAGGCCGTGTTGCCAGCGGTCCACCATCCGCAACAACAGATCGCCCAGCTCGCCGGCAAAACGTCGGTTGTCGAACAACGGCAGATCACGCCGGTTGTCCCACAGGTGGTCACGGATGCTGCACAGCGCCTCGTCGTCCTGGGCCAGACGCACCGCGATTTCCTCGTAGTCTTCGGCATTGTCGACCGCCAGCGCCGGCAACCCCACCGCTGCCAGCAGGCTGGCTGCCACCCGGGACGCAAAGCTGCGGCCGACCTGCGTTAGCACCGGCAAGCCCATCCACAGCGCATCGCTGCAGGTGGTGTGCGCACCGTAGGGAAAGGTGTCGAGAAACACATCGGCCAAGGGCAGCCGCGCCAGATGCTCGGTGGTGGGCACAAAGGGCGCAAACACCAGCCGGTCCGCGTCCAGGCCCTGCGCTGCGGCATGCCCGCGCAGGGCGGCCTGGATGGCCGGCTGCGGCACCAGCAGCCACAGCACGCTGTGCGGCACCCGGCGCAGGATGCGGCACCAGCGCACAAACACGTGCTCGGTGATCTTGTAGCTTTGGTTGAAGCAGGCATAGACAAAGGCCTGCTCCGGCAGGCCGACATCGCTGCGGCAGGCGGTGGTTTCAGGATGCTCGCGCAGCTCGTCGGTGGGCTCGTAGCACAACGGCAGCTGCGCCAGATGCTCGTCGAAGTCGGCCGCATCGGCCAATGGCGTGATTACCGGGTCGGCAATCAGGTAGTCCACCCAACCGGCGCCCAATGTGCCGGGATAGGCCAGCCACAGCGCCTGGACCGGTGCGGGGCGCAGCGCCATCAGCTGTACCCGCGAACCGGTGGTGTAGCCGCTCATGTCGATCAGCACCGCCACGCCGTCATCCTGGATTCGCTGCGACTGGGCGGCAAGGCTCATCGTGCTGCAGTCGACAAAGCAGTCGGCGGCCGCCTTGATGCGCTGTCGAAGGGCCGTGCCGTCATCGTCACCACTGGCGTACAGGAACACCTCAAAGCGCTCTCGGTCCAGGTTTTCGAGGGTCTGCACCAGCAACAAGCCGGTGGCATGGGTGCGGAAGTCAGCCGACATCAGGCCAACACGACAACGCCCTTCGACCAGCCGGCGCGCCGCCAGCGGATGGCTGTCTTGATTGACCGGCAAACCGTGCTGCGGCTGCTGTTGGGACTGCGCCGCCACCTGTCCGCGCACCTCGTGCGTCAGGCGCTGCGCCTCCAACTGCGCAGCGCGGCGGTGCAGCATGGCATCGTCGTCCATTGCCAGCAGGCAGAACGGACTGAAGGCCTGGCCAGCGGCGCCGGCACCCTGCCGGGCCAGTGCCGACAGCAGGCGCTCGCGGTCCGTGGCTGTCTGCTGCCAGTCACAGGCCCAGGCGGCATAGTGAGCGGCATACACCGCAGCACCAAAGTTGGCTGGATCGATGATCGCCACGGTGCGAAAGCATTCGGCCGCCTCGGCAAACTGCCGCAATGCCGCCAGTGAAAACCCCAGCTGCAAGTAAGCCTGGTGGTCGCCCGGCTGCAAGGCCAACACCTGCAGGAACACCCCTGCCGCGTCCTGATGCCGGCCCAGCGCCGACAGCACCGCGCCATGCAGCAGGCCGTGCTGGATGTCGCGTGCGGTGTCGCTCCGCAGCCCGTCCAACAGCACCAGCGCCTGCGCATGGCGTTGCTGGCCCCGCAACAGCTCGACCGCCAGGTGACAGCTGATGCGGCACCAGGGATCCAGCGCAAAGGCGCGCTGGGCACTGGCCAGCGCGGCCTGCTCCTGGTGCAGCCGGCGCTGTACATTGGCCAGGTTCAACCAGTACAGCGAAACATCGGGTGACGCCCGGCAAGCCCGCTCGAAGCAGCGGGCTGCCACGTCCAACCCACCCTCGCGCAGGCTGGCCAGGCCCCGGGTCCAGTCGCGCCGCGCCGGTGCACTGCCGTGCGAACGCACGGCACTCTGGTGCACGGATCCAGACCTGCCGGCAGCGGCGGCCGCGCCAGCAGTGGCGGTTTGCTGGCGGGATGCGGTGGGCGCAAAGGCCATGGACGACTCCGGTTCTAGGGTCTGCCCATTTTGCAAAGCCCCGCTTGAGGACCAGCACGGGAACAAAGCGTGCAAGACCTCGCATTCTTGGCGGCATACCGTCTTGACACGACCGCAAATTGGTTTGCGCAAAGGCCTCAAGTTACGAATCGCATCCGCCGATACCCAAACCAACGGGCGGTCCAAAAGACCCTCGCGGTCCGGTTAGCCGGCCGATGGACAAAGGTCACTCAGGTGTCCCGAGAACAGCGGCGACTAGTGCGGGCGTGTCGGGCAGGTGCCGCAAGGCCACTGAACGGCGTGCGAAGGTGGTGACGGAGCATTTACGCCGCCACCCGAACAACGCCCGGCGCTCTCGCCGGGATTCATGCAGCTGAAAGGAAATTACCGTGCCTCAGACCATCAATACCAACCTCAACTCGCTCAATGCGCAGCGCAATCTCAGCACGTCACAGTCGTCGCTGGCGATGTCGATGCAACGGCTGTCATCCGGCCTGCGTGTCAACTCCGCCAAAGACGATGCCGCCGGACTGGCTATCGCCGAGCGCATGACCTCTCAAGTGCGGGGCATGAACGTGTCCATCCGCAACGCCAACGACGGCATCTCGATGTCGCAAACGGCGGAGGGCGCGCTCGGCAAAGTGGCCGACTCTCTGCAGCGTATGCGTGAGTTGTCCGTGCAGGCGGCGAACGCCACCAACTCCAGCAGCGACAAGGACTCACTGGACAAGGAGTTTGGCGAGCTCAGCAAGGAGATCCAGCGCGTGCTGGGCGGCACCAGCTTCAATGGTCAGCACATGCTGGGCACGGATGCGAAGGCCTTCACCTTCCAGGTGGGTGCCAACACCACCAGCAACGACACGATCGACATCACCACCACCGACCTGACGGCCGATGCCTCGATCACCGCAGTGGCTGGCACCGACAACACCGGTGCGGCCCGTGCCTTGATCGACTCGACCGCCTCGGCCAGCGTGATCCAGGGCGTGATCAACAGCATCGATACCGCCATCAGCACGGTCAACGACAAGCGGGCGATGATGGGCGCTTCGCAATCACGCTTTGACTCGGTGATCACCAACCTGCAGTCGTCGGTGGAAAACCAGACCGCCGCCCGCAGCCGCATCATGGACACCGACTTCGCGGCGGAAACCGCCAACCTGAGCCGTGCCCAGATCCTGCAGCAGGCCGGCAATGCGATGGTGGCACAGGCCAACCAGCTGCCGAACCAGGTCATGACGCTGCTTCGATGAAGCCAGAGCCGGCTTGATCGCGCGGCCGGCGGACAACGGGCAAGCCCGCGCGCCCCCAGTGCCCACCGCCCCATGACAACGCGCCGCCCTTCGGGTCCGGCGCGTTGTTTTTTTCAAATTCAATTTGAGCGTCCCATCAAGCGCCGGTTTGATCGGCCGATAAGCCCTACACCAGACGGCCAGATTGGCCGTTCCCCAACAGGCGATTGCCACCGAAGGAGCCGTTCGTGCCGCAGATCATCAACACCAACATCATTTCGTTGAACGCGCAGCGCAACATCAATGGCTCGCAAGCGTCGCTGGCCACGTCGATGCAGCGGCTGTCCTCAGGGCTGAGGGTCAACTCGGCCAAGGACGACGCTGCCGGCCTGGCGATTGCCGAGCGCATGAGCGCGCAGATGCGAGGCATGAGCGTGGCCGCACGCAACGCCAACGACGGCATCTCGCTGGCCCAAACGGCCGAGGGCACGCTGGGCAAGGTGTCGGATTCGCTGCAGCGCATGCGTGAGTTGTCGGTGCAGGCGGCCAATGCCACCAACGACAACAGCGACAAGGACTCGCTGGACAAGGAGTTCGGCGAGCTGGCCAAGGAGATCCAGCGTGTGCTGGGCGGCACCACCTTCAACGGCCAGCACGTTCTGGGCAGCAACGCCGGCACGCTGTCGTTCCAGATCGGCGCCAACACCACCAGCAACGACACCATCACCCTCACCACCACCGACATGACGGCCGACAGCAGTGTCATTGCCGTGGCGGGCACCGACAACGCGGGTACCGGCCGGGCGTTGATCGACTCCACCGCCAACACCAGCGCCATCCAGGGTGTGATCACCAACATCGACGCGGCGCTGGACACCGTCAACGCCCAGCGCGCCGTGCTGGGTGCGTCGCAGTCGCGTTTCGATGCCGTGGTCTCCAACCTGCAGTCCTCGATCGAGAACCAGACCTCGGCGCGCAGCCGCATTGTCGATACCGACTTTGCTGCCGAGACTGCCAGGCTCAGCCGCGCCCAGATCCTGCAGCAGGCCGGCAACGCCATGGTGGCGCAGGCCAACCAACTGCCACAGCAGGTGCTGCAACTGCTGCGCTGAAGTCCGGGAAAGGCGCGCCGCACGCCGGCCGCAACCGTGACCACAAGCCCCGCCGGCTGCTGCCGGCGGGGCTTGTTTGCTTTGGGTTTGCAGCCTTCAATTGAACCGGCTTTGGTCTGCATATCGGCGCTTTGATCGAACGGGCTGTTCGCACAATTAGCACCAATGCTTGAGCTGCCGCACAAGTGTTATCCGGAGCAACCGCCCATGCCAGTACCGGGCGGGTCAGGCCGGTTTCGGGGGCGGCAGTCGGCCAAGTGGCCGAGAGTCGCTTTTGATCACCTGCTAACCCCGCTGGGGTTCGTCTTAAATTGAGGAACGGCCACCATGCCCCAGACGATCAACACCAATCTGAATTCACTCAACGCCCAGCGCAGCCTGGGCAATTCGCAGATGTCACTGCAGACTTCGATGCAACGCCTGTCCACGGGCCTGCGGGTGAACTCTGCCAAGGACGACGCTGCCGGCCTGGCGATCGCCGAGCGCATGACCTCGCAAGTGCGTGGCATGAATGCCGCGGTGCGCAACGCCAACGACGGGATTTCGCTGGCGCAAACCGCTGAGGGCGCGCTGGGCAAGGTGGCCGACTCGCTGCAACGCATGCGTGAGCTGGCGGTGCAGTCGTCCAATTCCACCAACTCCAACAGCGACAAGGATTCGCTCGACAAGGAGTTCGGTGAGCTGGCCA
>JANMXG010000299.1:0-5730 GCA_031394235.1 Betaproteobacteria bacterium | reverse complement strand
GCGCTGCTGGCGGCCACGCCGCTGGTGTTTGCTGGCGTGCAGTGGCTGGGTGCCGCTTACCTGGCCTGGCTGGGCTGGCGCATGATCACCGTCAAACCGGGTGATGCGCCGGTGCTGCGGATGCGTGCCGGGCACTACTTTCGCCAGGCTTTCACGATCACGCTGCTCAACCCCAAGGCGATCGTGTTCTACATGGCGTTTTTCCCGTTGTTTGTCGATCCGGCACGCCACCAGGGGCTGGCCACCTTCGGTTTCATGGCGGCCACCGTGGCCGGGCTGACCGCGATCTACTGTCTGGTTGCCGTGACACTGACCCACCACTTTGCCGACCGGCTTCGCGCCAGCCCCCGCGTCACCCGTTGGCTGAACCGGGTGGCCGGCACCGTGCTGGTGGGTTTCGGGGTGAAGCTGGCGCTGTCGCGCTGACGGCTTAGGCAACGTCAAACCGGTCGTTGCATGACGGGTTCGGCGCCGTGGGCATAGGGGGGACGCACCGCCGCGTGTGGCCACAATCGAGCAAACCGTGTCAGCATCGACACCGAACTACAAGCGGAGTGGACAGATGGGCAAACTGGTCTTGCTGATTGCCATGGTGCTGGCAGGCGCTGCGGGGTATTACATCGGGTCCTGGTCGGGGCGCGACGCCTTGCAGGCGCTGTCCAAGGCCAAGGACCTGGGCGCGCAAGCGCAGGCCGAGCATGACAAGGCCATGAAATCACTGCAGGACAAGGTGGCTGGCATGACCAGCGACTACGAGCAGGGCAAGCAAAAGCTGGCAGCCGATCACCAGCAAGCCAAGAGCGAGTTCACGGCGACGCTGGCCAAGCGTGACGAGCGCATTGCCGCGCTGGGCAAAAGCAACACGGGCACCGTCACGCAGTTGGCCGCCGCGCGCGCCGCCGCTGCCAGCGCCTCTGCCAACACCGGCACCACACCCGCTGAAAAAGCCAGGCTTCAGGCCGAGATCGACCGCCTCGAAAAAGAGGTGGCCGCGCAAAAGACGCTGATCGCCGGACTGGAATGCTCCAAGGTGCCGGTGCCCGAAGAACTGCTGGCCCCGTTGCGGGTCGGGAGCGCCCGATGAACCGCCTTGACAAGCTGCAGCACGCCGCCGGCCTGCTGGTCCTGGCCATGCTGAGCGCATGTGCACCCACCCTGCCGGTGATTGTCAAACCGGTGGACTGCCCCGTGCCCCCAGAGGCCCTGACCCGCCGCTGTGACGATCCGCGGCTTTTGCCGGCAGCCGGCGCGGCATTCAGCTACGCCGACCTGATCGGCATGGCCCTCGACGACCGCAACGCCCTGCGCGCCTGCGCCAAGGACTACCAGTACCTGGCTGGCGTCGTGGCCGAATGCCAGAAGGCCATCAAGGACTACAACGACAAGCTGATCGAGATCAACCAGAAGATCGCCAACAAGCCGTGAGCGCCCGGCCACACGGATGACGTGGAGTGCGCCGGTGCTGGCCGGGCCGGTCGAGCCCGTCACCGCACGCCTGACACTGCGCCAGTGGCGCGCCACTGATCGCGCCCCGTTTGCCGCAATGGGCGCCGACCCGGCCGTGATGCGCTACTTCGCGGGCCTGCTCGACACCGCCGCCAGCCTTGCCAGCATCGCCGGCTGGCAACTAGGCTTCGAGGCGCGGGGCTGGAGCAACTGGGCACTCGAGCGGCGCGACACCGGCGAATTCATCGGCTTTGCCAGCGAGGCCGCCCGCACCGCGCTGCAGGCGGGCTTCACGCAACCCGGCCTGGATGCGATCGTCTCGTTCACCAGCCTGCTCAACCTGCCGACAAGGGCGATGATGCGGCGCATCGGCAGGGTCGATACCGGGCAGGACCTTGACCACCCTGCGCCGCCCGAAACCAGCCCCCTGCGCCGCCACGGCCTGTACCGGATCGAGCGCCGCCGGTGGACCGCCGACGGGGCGCAGGATTGACCCCGCCGGTTCACCCACTCACCGCCCTGCCGCCTTCCCACCCACCCTGCCCCCATGAACACACCCCGTCCGGCACCCCGCCCACCCCTGCCTGCGGGCATCTGGATGCTGGGGTTTGTCAGCCTGCTGATGGATGTCTCGTCCGAGATGATCCACAGCCTGCTGCCCCTGTTCATGGTCACTGCGCTCGGCGCCAGTGCTCTCACGGTGGGGCTGATCGAAGGCGCGGCCGAGGCCACGGCGCTGATCGTCAAGGTGTTCTCGGGCGCCCTGAGCGACTGGCTGGGCCGGCGAAAAGGCCTGGCACTGCTGGGCTATGGGCTGGGCGCGCTGAGCAAACCTCTGTTTGCGCTGGCCGGCGGTGTTGGGTGGATCGTTACAGCGCGGCTGATCGACCGGGTGGGCAAGGGCATCCGCGGCGCGCCGCGCGACGCGCTGGTGGCCGACATTGCGCCGCCCGAGGTGCGGGGTGCCGCCTTTGGTCTGCGTCAGTCGCTCGACACCGTCGGGGCATTCGCCGGGCCGCTGCTGGCGGTGGGCCTGATGCTGCTGTGGGCCAACGACTTTCGCGCGGTGTTCTGGGTGGCTGTGCTGCCCGCGGCGGCATCGGTGCTGCTGCTGTGGTGGGGTGTCAAGGAGCCCGCCGCAAACCCAGGCGCGCCGCGTGTCAACCCCATCTCGCGCGCTGCCTTGCGCCAGTTGGGACCGGACTTCTGGTGGGTCGTCGGCGTGGGCGGGGTGTTCACGCTGGCCCGGTTCTCGGAGGCTTTTTTGGTGCTGCGGGCGCAACAATCCGGCATGTTGCTGGCACTGGTGCCCCTGGTGATGGTGGCGATGAACCTGGTCTATGCGGCCTCGGCCTACCCATTCGGTCGCCTGTCGGACTGGCTGCGTGTGCAAGCGGGCGGCTCGGGCCAGGGTGCCGGCCAACCCGCCGACGCCGCCGCCAATGCCCGCGCAGCGCAGCGCAGCCACCAGCGCCTGCTGGTGCTCGGCCTGTTGTTGCTGATCGCCGCCGACTGCGTGCTCGCGGCCAGTGCGCACTGGGCCATGGTGCTGGCCGGTGTGGCGATCTGGGGCCTGCACCTGGGCCTGACCCAGGGCCTGCTGGCTACGATGGTGGCCGACACCGCCCCGCCCGCACTGCGTGGCACCGCCTACGGCATGTTCAACCTCGTCAGCGGCGTGGCCCTGTTGCTGGCCAGCGTGCTGGCCGGATTGTTGTGGGACCGCTTTGGCGCGGCATGGACCTTCTCGGCCGGCGCGTTGATCTGTGTGCTGACGCTGGTTGCATTGCTGGTGCGGCGGCCTGCGCGCTGATCCACCCGCCCGGCGGGCGCACCGCGACAGCGGCCGGTTGCCAGCGCCGAGCGGTTGGCTGACCGCGTGGACCCCACCAAGGATTTCTACTGGCTTGACAGGCGCGCCAGGGAATGAAACAGCCCGCTGTTCGCTCTTGGTACCTTTCGGCTTCACCCGCAACGCAACCTGCCGCACAGACGAAGCCCAGCCAGAGGTGCATCGTCGCGGCAACACCAGCTTCCTACTCACCCGCACCCCCAAGGCACCCATGAGCACCCAACGACGCGACATCCTCAAATTCTCCTTGGCTGCGGCCGCTGTCTCGGCGTTGCCGGCCGCGCCAAGCCAGGCCCAGACACCCACAACCGCAAACACATCCACACCGGCCTCAGCCGGCGGCGGCATCGACCCGCGCGACCGCGTCTTCATCACCAATGAAGACTCCAACACGTTGGTGGTCATCGACCCCAAGACCAACACCGTCGAATCGACGATCAACCTGACGAGCTTCGACGAAGACCCGCGGCCACCCTTCCGCTACGTCACCGCCGGCATCGCGCCGACGCACGCCGCAATGATCCACAAGCCGCTTTACCACGGCTGCATCGACGCGCACGGCGCCGTGCCGTCACCGGACGGCCGGCTGCTGGCCACCAGCGGCCGCGGCTCCAGCAACATCTACCTGATCGACGCTGAGCAGCGCCGCGTCGTCGGCAACTCGCCCAATCCGGCGGCCGGCCCCACCACCAACCCCGAGCGCCTGAGCAGCGGCCTATTGCTGGGCCGTGAACCGCACGAACCCACCTTCACCCGCAACGGCCGCGAGCTGTGGGTCACCTTGCGCGGTGAAGACCGCATTGCCATCGTCGACGTCGAGCGCGCCCTGCGCCAGTTGAAGGGCGCCGACAGCCCGGGCGCCAGCGCCGTGCGCCAGTTCCTGCCCACGGTCAACGGCCCGGCCCAGGTGTGGTTCAACCGCGACGGCACGCTGGCCTTCGTGGCGAGCCAGAAGGTGTCGCAAGTTGACGTGTTCCGCGTCAACCCCGGCGCCGACGGCCACAGCCAGCCACAGCGGCTGACGACGCTCGACATCAGCGCGCAAGACAAGCCGGGCTTCACGCCGTTCATGAAAACCACGCCCGACGGTGCTGAGGTGTGGTTCTCGCACAAGCTGGCCGATGCGCTGTCTTGCCGCTCCACGCAGGGCGGCTTCGACCTGATCGACTCGGTGGCGCTGGGCATGGGCGCGCAGCCCAACCACGTCGAGTTCGTCAGCAATGCGCGCGGCAGCGTGGTCTATGCCAGCCTGGCGCGCATCGACGACGGCGGCCCCGGCGGCGTGGCCGCCAGCCCGATCGCCATCATCGACCGCAGCGCCCCGGGCGGGCAGCGCAAGGTGGTGGGCACCTTCTACAGCCATGGCCGCGAAGCCCATGGCCTGTGGACCAACCCCGAAAACACATTGCTCTACGTGGCCCACGAACAAGACGAGTTGCCCGGCACGCCCAACGCCGGCCAGACGGTGTGCAGCGCCTTTGACGTCAGCGACCCGCTGCGGCCGGCGTTCATCGCGCAGATCCCGCTGGGCAACCTGGCTTTGCCCTCGGGTGCGCTGCGCAACAAGAAGAGCATCAACCTGGTCTACGTGCGCGTGGGCGCCAAGGGGCAGACGGCATGAACGACACGCAGGGTATGCAGGGTACGCATGGCGCGCACGGCGCGCACGGCGCGCACGGCGCCCGCGACAACAGCGACAACGCCTTCCAGCGCGAGATGGACGCGTCGATGGCGCAGATGATGCAAGACATGCACAGGCCGGGCTACGTGGGCCATGCCGATGTCGACTTCCTGGCGATGATGATTCCGCATCACGCTGGCGCTGTCGACATGGCGCGGCTGGTGCTGCAACACGGCCGCGACCCGGCCACGCGGCAGCTGGCCGAAGACATCATCGCCGGCCAGACGATCGAGATCGAGAGCATGACGCGGCGGCTGTCGGCGCTGCGCCAGCCGCCGCGTGCGGGTGCCGCGGCTGAATTTCCGTCGCTGGGCGGCACGCGGGGTCCGTGATCGGCAGCCCTAGGGAAGGTCTGATCGATGCGTTTGCATCCGTGGTATTCCAGCCCGATATGGGCCTGAGGAGTGTCCGAATGCAGATTGGCCGGTTCGGCGCCCGAATTCAGACCGAAATGCAGGCTCTTCGGCCTCGCCGAGGCCACTTTGCCATGCGGTAGGCGCACTCATCCCTGCGCGGCCAGCAAACTGCGCCTGGCCATCCACAGGTTGGACAGCGCAATCAGCGTGTTGAGCTGCGCGGCGTTCTTCTTGAGGCCGCGGTAACGTAAGCGTGGCCCCAAGGCCCTATTGACTCCAGCCGCTGGATGAAGCCATGCGGGGTCAGACGTCGAGCACGTGGCGCAGCATGTGGAACGGCACGCGCCAGTTGCCACCGCCGCCAGTGCCGATGGTGGCCGTCCGCTGGTTGATGC
>JANMXG010000298.1:0-15284 GCA_031394235.1 Betaproteobacteria bacterium | reverse complement strand
CGTTGCCGTTGACCAGGCTGATGGCATCACCGGGCAAGGCCAGGTAGTCGCTGGCGGGTGCCGGCGCGGGTGCGGGTGCGGGTGCGGGTGCAGGTGTGGGTGCAGGCGCGGGTGCGGGAGCGGGAGCGGGAGCGGGAGCGGGAGCGGGAGCGGGAGCGGGAGCGGGAGCGGGCGCCGTGATCCCGTTGATCTTGTCGGCCAGGGTGCTGGCCAGCAAGCGCGTTTGCGCGGTCGGGTCGGCCTTGATCTGGTCGACGTTGGCGGCTACAAAGGTGGTGATCGAGGTGTCTGTCTGGTTGGCTTTGGTGACCGCCGTCAGGTTGGCCTCGCTGGACTTGAGGATCAATTCAGCCTGGGCTTTCAGGCCACCGGCGCTGATCTCCGCCAAGGCCAGGGCGTTGACCCTGGCCAAGGCGGTTTTGACCTCGACCGCCACGGCAGTCGCGCTGCCCACGCGGATGACCGCGGACTGCACAAGGCTGCTCACCACGGCCGCATTGACCGTGCTGTCGTTGCCCAGCGCTGCGCCGGTCTTGAGTGAGTTGGCAAACGACGCCGCCACCTCGCCATACACCGTCGGTCTGCCGGCGTCGGCACTGGCGCCGGCCAACCCGGTGATCAGTTCGGTCGACTTTTGCAGCAGTTGCTGCATCGCCAGGGTCTGTTTGAACAGCGCCGCATTGTTCAGCACACCGTTGGTCTTGAGCGCAGGATCGACCGTCTGCAGATCGATGCCCGCGGGCAGGCCCAGCGCCGCCTTGAGCTGGACCTGGGTCAGGCTCTCGGCCAGCAGCGTGGTCAGGGGCGTGATGACGCTGGAGCCGGCAGGCGCCTTGAGCACGCCCATGAACGGCAGGCCGGTGTCGACGCTGACACCGCCCCGCGCTGACAGTGCCGCGCTGCACCCGGCCGGGAAGCTGTAGCCACCGCTGCTGTTGGTGGTGACGCTGATCTCGCCGGTATCGGCGACGCCATTGCCGTTGCTGTCGCACAGTACGGCTGCACCGCTGAGGTAGCCGTCCACTGCAAAGCCGCTGCTGGCAATGACCACAGGCGTCGGGGCGTTGGCACTGCCGCCGCCGCCGCAGGCGACCAGCACGCAGACAGCGGCAGCCGCGGGCGTCAAACGGATGACAGACGACATGGTGACTCCGGAATCTTGAACACGTTGGGCGCCTGGGGCGCCCGGTGAGGGCAGGGCTTCGCACTGCAAATGCCCTGCCGGCAAAGACAGCCCAGCCTCAAGGCCGGGCCTCAGGTTCGGGCATCAGGGCACGTATTTCAGGTCGTCGAAGTAGAAGTCGCCCGTGACCGCGCCGGCGGTGCCGAAGTTGGGGAACACCGAGGCCTTGTTCATCACCGAGGCCAGCAGCAGCGTGCTGTCCACGCAGCGGTTGGAGGTGAGCTGGGTCGGGTCGCCGTTGTTGAAGGCGCGGGTGGCGAAGTCGAAGGTCAGGGTCTCCCAGGCGTTCGCGACGGTGGTTTTGGTGTCGGTCTCGCAGTTGTGGGTGACGTCGGTGGCGTCTTCCAGTTTCATGCGGATCGTCATGCCGGCAGCTGGTGCCCAGACCCGCAGCGTCATCTTCTTGGCGCTGGCCGTGAACGGGATCTTGTCGATAGCCTGGTTGGGCAGGGTCGAGACCGTGGTGCCGGCCCACTGCTCGGCGCCAGACAGCTTGTTGACCTTCAACACCTTGCCGTTGCTGCCGGCCGGGCCGGCACCGATGCTGGAGACCGTCCCGCCGAAATCGGTGCTGAGGTAGCTGACCGTGGTCACATCAAAGGTCATTGACGAAAACACCGGGCCGGTCACCACCGGATCGACTTCGGGCGCCGGGGCGCCGGTGGGGGCGTCAAAGCCGATGCTGTCGGCCATGTCCAGACCGTTCGGGTACAGGCCACCGGTATCGGTGGTGGTGGTGAACTGCATGTCGGCACGCAGCATCTGGAAGTGCAACTCGGCCACCTTGCCGGTCTTGAACGCCGTCATCGTGTTGGTGGCGCAGCCGGTAACGGTGAAGTCAGCCAGCTTGGCGCTGTAGGCGGTGACTGCAGCGGCGGTCAGTGCCACCTTGACGTCGGCCACACAGCTGGCATTGACGGCTGAGACCAGGCGCACATTGGCCTTGCACTTGCCGGCGCATTCGCCGTTGGTGCCCAGCTTGAAGGCGTAGGAGCTGGCCGACGCAATGTCCCAGCCGGTGCCGCCGTTGGCGATGTACTGGCCAAAGTAGGACTGCGTGGTGTCAGCCTTGCTGACGCCATAGCCGCCCTGCAATTTGGACTTGAACGCGCCGCCCCACCACCAGGTCATGCCCGGTGCGGCGTAATAGCCGGTGGTGTAGTTGCCCGACTTGGCCTTGCTGGTGACCGTGTCGTAGGCCGACTGCACGTTCTCGATGAACGGCTGCACGATATAGCTCAAGGCGCCGGCGGTGCTGACAGGAACGACCGTGATGGTGTCGATGTAGTAGGTCTGGCCGGTGGTGACAGTTTCGGCGTCTGGCGTGATGGCCATGATCTTGTAGCTGCTGGCCAGGTTGATCGCGCTGAAGTCCCAGGTCAGCGTGGTCCAGGTGTTGGCCGCGCCGGTGGGCGAGGACGCCACCTCGACGTTGCCACCGCCCGGCACCTCGACCTTGAACTTGATGACCGCGCCCGCCCTGCTGGAATAAACCCGTGCGGAGATGGCCTTGTTGGCCGCGGTGAACGGGATGGCACTGGTGGTGAAGTAGACGCCGCCCCAGGTGTCGGGCGATACCGGCTTGAGGATCTTGAGTGCGTTGCCCGAACCGCCCGTGGGGCCAGCCTCGACCGCCGGCAGCGCGCCGCCGTAGGCGCCCATCTCGGAGAACGCCGGCACGTTCTCGTCGAACGTGAGGAACGCAACACCCGCTGCCGGCGGTGGCACCACGGCCGCTGCCGGCGCCAACGTCAACTCGTCGATGTAGTAAATGCGGCCGGTGGTGGCCAGGTCGGCGTCGGGCGTGATCGCCATGACGGTGTAGGACTTGCTGGCATCAACGGCGCCCAGGTCCCAGCTCACGGTGCCCCAGGTATTGGCCGCGCCGGTGGCCGTGCCGGCCACCTCGACGCTGGCGCCACCGGCGATCTCGACTTTGAGCTTGATGATCGCGCCGGCCCGGCTGGCGTAGACCCGGGCGGTGATGACTTTGCGGTCGGCGGTGAACGGCACTGCTGCCACCGTGAAATAGGTGCCTCCCCAGGTGTCGGGGCTGACAGGCTTGACGATCTTGAGGGCGTTGCCCGATCCCCCCGTCGGGCCGGCCTCGACCGATGGCAATGCGCCGCCGTAGGCCCCCATGCCGGTGGTGGCCGGGTTGGTCTCGTCAAAGGAAATCAGCAACGTACCGGTGGTGACGACCGGCGGCTTGGTGTTGTAGTCCTGAGAGCCGGTGTAGGCCGTGGTGCTCTTGTTGCCTGCTGTGTCGCTGAACGCGCCGGCGACCAGGTCTACCTTGAGGGTGCCGCTGCTGTTGGCGGTGGGGGTGACGATCAGCGTGGCCGATTTGCCGTCACTGGCCATGGCGAACGCGCCTTTGGTACCGCCGGTGACGGCCACCGCTGCGGCGCTGAAGCTGCTGCCCACCGATTCACTGAACGTGAAGGTGAACGTGACCGGACCGTCGGTGCTGGCGGCAGCCACGCTGTCGGTGATGACGACGGTGGGCGCCTGGGTGTCGGGCGGTGCAGTGGCCTCGCCACCGCCGCAGGCCGTCAGCAGAACCGTGGTGGCCAGTGCGCAGGCGGACAGGGCGAATTGTCTCGAGATCGTGTTCATGTGGGCTTTCTGACGAGGGCGGTAGAGCGGGGGTGGGGCGGGCAGTGCGCTACAGACTTGAACCGAAGGTTTGACGGTCCAAAGACATATGAAAGCGCTTTCATTGTGAGAGGATAGGGACAGAAGTCGGGTCACGCAAGGGTCATTGCCTGCTGACTTTCCCTAGGCGCTGGCGTGCGTGTCGGGCCGGGTGGCCGTGATCGCGTAGCCGCGGCCAAGGGGGCTCAGGACGACCGCCCCAGTGAGCGCGGTGCCACCGTCAACTGCTTGCCGTCGGAAAACCGCACCGCCAGCGCAGTGGCGCCGGCGTTGTAGGCCAGGTAGGTGCGACTGCCGTCCGGACGGCGGAACACGGCAAACAGTGGCGTGTCGGCGGTGATGCTGAAGTCGGGTGTCCCCATCTGTTGCAGGCTGAGCATCCAGTGCAGCGTGTGGGTGCGGGTCTCACCGAGTTCAACGTCGCCCCAGCGGTTCCATTGCGCCAATGCGGCCGTCGGGTCGGCCAGTGCAAGGTATTTGGCAAAGATGTCCTGCCAGATGTCCTTGGGCACTTCGGTATACGACTTGCCGCGCGCCAGCCAGGTTTCGGTGTCGCCCTTGAGCGTGCCGACATTGCGCTGCACGAACTTCGGATCGCGGCCCAGGTGGGTCGCAAAAGTGCCGATCGGCAGCAGGTTGATGCCCTTGATCTGGCGGGGCTCGTCGGTCCACCAGGTGTTGTGGGAATACTTGCCGCCAAACAGCATGCTGACTTCAACATGCGTGTATTCGGGTTCAAAGACCAGGCCGTGCACGTCGAACCAATAGTGGTTGATGGCCTCGATTTCAGTGGTGTACAGGTAGATACCCAGGTCGCGCAACTCGCGGTTGCCGGTCGCCTCGCCCCACAGGATCAGCCCGGCCCAGGCATTGATCGCTTCGCTCGAGGATTCCTGGTTGTTGCCGAGTTCGCCGTACTCGCCCACGCCACCCAGCCCGTTGGCCCAGGAGTGGCCTTCATAGGGGTCGAAGTTGCGCAAGAACGGAAACTCAGGGCTGCCCCGTTGGGTGGTGGCGATGTCGGCGATCAGCAAATCGACCATGCCGCCCCAGCGGTCCTTGGCTGCCCAGGCCGGATCGCGCAACGCGATCTCGGCCGCCGCGCGGATCCAGTAGCCGTAGTGAAAGTGGTGGTCATTGATCTCGGCCACGGTGAAGAACTCATCCGGAAAACCCGACACCGTGCCCAGCCCCTTGTCGTACTGGAAGTAGCTCTTGGCGCCCTGTCCGGAGAACCACCACTCCATGCGCTCCTTGACCAGCGCCAGCAACTGGTCGCGCGCCTCCAGATCGCCCTGCTGCTCGGCCACGCTCATCAGCTGCGTCGCCCGCAGCAGGCCCTTGCCCTGCCAGTAGGCGCTGGTGCGCCAGTTGTCTTTGTTCTCGCGGCCGGGAATCAGCTCGCGCCGTTTACGCATGTCGGCCTTCAGCAGCTCAGTCACCTGGCTGGCAGCCGCGCCGTCCTTGAGTGCTGGCCAATGCGGTACAAAACCGGTGTAGCGGTACTCGGTCTTGAACTGCGACGCCGCCAATAATTTGATCCTGCCGCGCACCGTGTCAAACGCCGGCCCGAGTTTGTCAGCGACCGACGCGTTGTTGAACCACTGGTGCGGCAGCAGGCCGATCAAGGGGCCGTTGTCGGGGCCTTCCATCACCTGGGTGGTGACCAAGAAGTTGGTCGCTGACAGGCTGGTGCCGGGGTCATATTTCCAGCTCACGCGCGTGCCCTGGACAAAGGCGTAAGCGTGACGGGTGAAGAGCTGCAGGGTTTCGGCCCTTGCGTCGGGCAGGGCGGCGGCTGAAAAGTAACCCTTGCCTGCCGGCAGTTTGCCGACCCACTCGGTGGCGGAGATGGGCTCCCAGCGCACACCGGTAGGGCCAAAGACGGCGTAGGTTTTGCCCTTGAGGTTGAGGGCCAACATGCGCGGATCGGTGCTGGCCGCCAAGCGTTCAGCGGGCGCTGGCAGCCGAAGCCGAACATCACCGCGCGTCAGCTGAAAGTAGACGAAGGGGCTGCCGTGTACCACCGTCGCCAGCAACTGATCGGCACCCTGGGCCATCGCGATGTCGATCGCCCAGTCCGAGGTTTTGGCCAGCTTCGCCGGTCCGGCCTCAAAAGCGATCGGCGCGAACACCAGCGCGTCGCGGTGGGGGTAATGGATCTCGACGTCGCGCCGTTCGGTCTGCACCACCTGCTTGCTGGGCAGGGCCATCTCAAAGCCGGCGGCGGTGGTTTTGACAGTCAGCGGATGGGCGAACAGGGCTGCGGGCTGTGGGTTGAAGATCAGCGTCGAGTACCACTGGTTGGTCGGGGCCGCCTGCTTGAGCATGGCATCGGTGCGCAATGGGGCCTTGGGCGGGGCGCTGTCGCCGGCCTTGGGCGACAAGAAATAAGTGCCTGAGCCCAGCTTGACGGGCTGTGCCGTGGCGCTCAACGCCAGGCCGCTGGTGATCAGCAGGGCCAGGCAAAAAAGCTGGATCTTTCGCATGTCGCTTCCTTGGCAGCCCGGAAAAAGGCGCCTGTGTTGATGATAATGAAAGCGCTTTCATAACGCATCTTCAGGTTTTCCCGAAAGGGTAATCACTGGGGTCAGGTTGGGATTCACCCGCCGGCCAGCTGCGGATCGAGGGAAAACCTGGAGGTCACCACATTGACGGCAGGTGTGGCTATCGCCTAACCTTCTGAAAGCGCTTTCAATGACATCTGGCCATCACCGGCAGCCAAACCCATGACCATGACCTTCACACCTCGCCAGCCCGCGGCACTGCCCCACCCGCTGGGCGCCCGCCGGACGGCTTCGTTGAGCCTGCTGGCCGCCGCCTTGTACTTGCCCGGTGCCAGCCAGGCTGTGGATTGGGGCCCCTTCAGCCTGACCGGCTTTGCCAAGGCCGAAATCACCCGCACCAGCAACACCTGCGATCCGCGCCCAGGCGACTGCCAGTTGGCCAAGAAGGGCAACTTTTACGAGGGCAAGGAGAAGAAGTGGGCGGATGAACTGGTCCAGGGCAGCACCTTCAAGACCACCGAGAGCCACACCACCTTGATACAGCCTTACCTGGGGGTCAAGTTCGACCTGCCTGTGGGCTTCAAGTTCTCGGGCCTGCTCAGCCAACGCTGGCGCGACGGCAAAGAGGATATCCCGGGTTTTTATTACGAGAAGAACATCGCCGTCAGCCATGAGGACTACGGCAGTCTGCGCGTCGGCGCGATGCCCACCCGCGCCTGGAGCGTGGCCGACTATCCCTACGGCACCAACGTCGGCCTGGCCGATTTCTGGGGCTCCAGCGGTGCCGGCTACGGATTGATGACGAATGCGGTGCGCTACACCTCACGCACGCTGGATGTGCTGGAGGGCGACCTGGTGCTGGAGGCGACCTACGACCAGGGCAACACTGGCTTCAAGATCCACAAGCCACAGTTCTGGGAGTTCTACGCCCAGTTCCACAAAGGCGATCTGGTGATCGACGCGATGGTCCAGGACGCCCGCAACGGCACACCCGCGGCCTGGGGGCACGGCCCGTTCACCGGCATGACACCGTTTGCTGCCGACGACAACAAGGTCGGCGGCGCCGGCCAGAGCATCGCGATGGTCATGGCCCGCTACCAGATCGATTCGCGCTTCGAGATCTCGGGCGGTATCCGGCACAACCGCTGGAGCGGCGCTTACGCAGTGATCACTGTGCCGGGCGCCGCGGCACAGTGGAACAACATGTTCAACGTCGATTGGGAGACGCCAAAAAACGGCGTGGCCAATCCGGGCTATGCCGCCTCGACGACCGACGGCTACGTCGGCCTGCGCTACCGCACCGGGCCGTGGGTTGCGCACACCGGTATCGGCTACCTGGGCAAGGCCAAGACCAGCAACCCCAGCAAACGCGGCAAGGACATGGCCGACAACTCGGCCCTGGTCAACACCCTGGGTCTGAACTACGAGTACGGCCAGGGCCTGCAAATCTACGGGCTGGCCGGCATGGTGCATTACAGCCGATTGGGCCTGTCGCCGATTTCGATGCCGGGCAATTCGGCATTCACCAACGTCGATTCCCGGGTGTCCAAGGTGGGCAACTGGTTCGGCGCCGGGGTGGTCTATGTTTTCTGAGGCGAACAGCATGAACAAGTCTGAATGGGCAAGCCGGCCGGGCGCCGCGCTGCGCGGCCTGCGGTCGGCGGCGGGGGCGCTGGTTGCGGCGGTCGTGGCCACAGCGGCTTTGGTGGCCTGCGGTGGTGGGGGCACGGTGCCTGTGACCAGCGTGGCGTTGCGCGCGCTGCCGGCGGTGTACAGCCAGACCAAGGCGGTGAACTACTCGCCCTACCGCACGGTCGGGTCTGTTGCCGGCCAGCCGCCACTCGCCGAGACCTTGGCGCCGGCGTTTGAACCCAACATCCTGCAAGACCTGAATTTGCTGGTCAAGGCGGGGTTTGGCCTGATACGGATGTTTGACGCGGGCGATGCCGCCGCGTCGACCTTGCGGGTCATCCGCAACAACAACCTGCCGATCAAGCTGCAGCTAGGGCTCTACATCCAGAGCGGTGACGACAAATTTAACCAGACCGAGATCAGCCGCGGTGTGGCGCTGGCCAAACAGTACAGCGACATCGTCGTGGCGGTCAGCGTGGGCAATGAGACGATGGTCAGCTGGTCGTTCAACCCCAGCACGCCCGCGGTCATCGGCGGCTACATCACGCAGGTGCGCAACCAGATCAGCCAACCGGTGACCACCGACGACAACTGGGCGTTCTGGGCCGCAGCGCCCAGCGCGGTGACCGATGTGATCGACTTTGCCTCACTGCACACCTACACCGAGTTGGACACCGTTTTTGCGCCCGACACTTGGGACTGGAAGCAGGTGGCGGTGGCAGCCGACAAACGTGCGGTCGCGATGATGGACGCATCGATCGTGGCGGCCCAGAAAGACTACGACGCCGCACGCAACTTTCTCGACAGCAAAAACCTGCAGGCCATGCCGATCACCATCGGCGAGACGGGCTGGAACGCGGTTGACGTGGGCAAGCTGGCTTACCGGGCCCACCCGGTGAACCAAAAGATGTACTACGACCGCTTGCAGGCCTGGGCCAAACTTGCCCGCGACACCGGCAAAGGCCCCAAGGCTGTCTTCTACTTCGAGGCGTTTGATGAGCCCTGGAAGCAGAGCGACGACAAATGGGGGCTGTTCAATGTCAACCGGCAGGCCCGGCACGTGGTGCAGGCCCTGCAGCCCGCCAGTGCCAGCTGGGTCGTCGAGCCCGGCAGTTACAAGGACAGCGACGCGCTGTACTTCGTGCCGCCGGTGGTCAACACCCCGCTGGACGCCGCCCGCTACACGATCTATGCCGACAGCGTGAGCGCAGGTGAGGTGCGACCGCCCGTGGCCGGCGCCCTGGCCTGGAACGCCTGGGACGGCACCACCGCGGTGGGCAAGTTTGTGACCGGCGTCGGGCCGGCAGGCGATGCGGCGAACAACTTCGAGATCATGCCGACCCCCAAGGTGTGGGGCTGGGGCATGTTCTACGGGTCCGACACCAACGCGTCGGCCAACCTCAGCAACTATGCGGCCAACGGGCACCTGTACGTCAGCATCAAGACCGCCTACCCGGGCAAGTTTGAACTGGGCGTGCGCACCAGCAACGCCGAGGGTGGATCGGTTGACGCCTACATCCTGATCGGTAGCGGCGACTACGGCCATGTCAATGACGACCAGTGGCACAGCCTGAAGATCCCGCTCAAGGACATCGTCAAGGGCAATGGGGGTGATCTGCGTACCGTGATCGACCGCTTTGTCATCGCCGACCGTTTTGCCAACACCGCCAAGACCAGCGGCACGACTGGCCTGCCCAAGATCAGCGTCGATGCCATCTACTTCACGCGGGACTGAGCCTGGGGGCGCCACTGCCCTGCGTTGGGTACTGACAGCGCAAGGCAGCAGCGACCGGTTGACCGAGCAGGTGCCGCTGCTGGCGGCAACAGGCGAAACCGGCGTTGGTATCGATGCTGCCGGCCTGCCGTCGGTATTTGTCGACACCCAGCGCCGGCTGCAGCAGATCGAGGGCTTTGGGGGTGCCTTCACCGAGTCCGCTGCCGTCACTTGGCAAGGACTGGACGCCGCACAACGCGACGCCCTGCTGCGGGCGTATTTCGACCCCACCCAAGGCCATGGCTACACGTTGTGCCGGGTGCACATGAACAGCTGCGACTTTGCGCTGGGCAACTATGCCCATGCCGATGTGCCGGGCGATGTTGCGTTGCAGCACTTCAACATCGACCGTGATCGCCGGGCGTTGCTGCCGTTCATCCAGGCCGCGCTGGCGCTGGCCGGTCGGCCGGTGAAATTGCTGGTCTCACCCTGGAGCCCGCCGGCCTGGATGAAGGACAGCGGCCAGATGAACGGGGGAGGGCAGTTGCTGCCGTCCTGCGCCGCGGCGTGGGCCCAATGCTTTGTGCGCTTCATCCGGGCCTATCAGGCCGAGGGCCTGCCGGTGTGGGGCGTGTCGGTGCAAAACGAGCCCGAGGCCACCCAGCGCTGGGACTCCTGCCTGTACACCGCGCAGCAAGAACGGGACTTCGTGCGCGACCACCTCGGGCCGGCGCTGGCCGCTGCCGGCCTGGGCCAAATCAAGATCATCGTCTGGGACCACAACCGCGACCGCATGGTCGAGCGTGCCAGCGTGGTCTACCAGGACGACGAGGCCGCAAAGTATGTTTGGGGCACCGGCTTTCACTGGTATGGCGAGGACTGTTTCGAGAACGTGCAATTGCTGCACGACGCCTGGCCCGACAAGCACCTGCTGTTCACCGAAGGCTGCCAGGAGGGCGGGCCGCATCTGGGCAGTTGGGCGCTGGGCGAGCGCTACGCGAGGTCCATGGTCAACGACCTGAACCGCTGGACGGCGGGCTGGATCGACTGGAACCTGGTGCTCGACGAGACCGGCGGCCCCAACCACGTGGGCAACCTGTGCAGTGCGCCGGTGATGGTGGACCGGGCAAATGGTGGTTTGCTGTGGCAGAACTCGTATTTTTACATCGGCCACTTTGCCCGCTTTGTACAACCCGGCGCATGCCGGGTGTTGTGTGCCGCCACGCGCCAGGCGCTGGAGTGCACCGCCTTTGCCAACCCGGACGGCAGCAGTGCTACCGTGGTGATGAACCGCGGCGACGCCGCGCTGGACTTTGTGCTGCGCATCGACGGCCAAGCCTTTGGGGCGCAGTTGCCAGCCCGGTCCATCGCCAGCTTTCTGACCGCCCCTGCCGGACCAGCGAGCGGCCACGCCCACCTTGAACTGATCACTTGACATGAATCTCCTCGCGATGGACGAGCAGGGCATGGTCGGCGGCTTTGCCGAAGACGACGGCCAGACCTGGTACCGCATCGACGGTTACGACCGGCAGGCGCCGTTTTTCATGACCCTGGCCGGCGACAGCGACCTGTGGGCCTTTGTGTCCACCGCCGGGTCACTGACGGCGGGGCGGCGTGACCCAGAGGGCGCCTTCCTGCCCTACGAAACCGTGGACAAGATCCACCTGCGCTGGGAGCACACCGGCCCACGCACCTGGATCCGGCTGCCCACCGCCGGCGGCGGTGCGACCGAACTGTGGCAACCGTTTGCGCCCCGACTCGACGGCGGGGCCGGCGAGCGTTCGGTCTGGAAGAACCTGTCAGGCACCCGCATCCGCTTTCGCGAGCGCCACCCCTCGGGGCGGCTGGTGTTCCAGTACGAATGGTCCAGCGCGGCGGCCCTGGGCCTGGTGCGCACCGCGCGGCTGAGCGCGCCGCTGGGGCCCGTGGCCGTGCAGGTGCTCGACGGGCTGCTCAACCTGGTACCGCCCGGTGTCAGCGTGGCGCATTCCACCACCATGAGCAACCTGACGGATGCCTACAAGTGGAACGAGAGCGCCGCCGGTGGCCGCCTGGCGCTCTACACCTTGTACGCCCAGATCTGGGACCGGGCCGAGCCCAAGGAGTCGTTCAGCGCATTGGCAGCCTGGCACGCCGGCCTGCCACCGGGCAGCCGCACGCTGTTGTCAGCACAGCAGGTGACTGCGTTTTGCCGCAGTGGTGCGGTCCAGGCCGAAACGCTGACCCGCGGCCGGCGCGGCGCGTTTCTGGTCAATTTCGAGCTGGCGCTGGGCGCCGAAGGCCTGTGCTGGAAGACCGTTATTGACGGGCCTTGCTCGCAGGTGCAGGCCTTCGAGCTGTCGCAGCGCTTGGCGGCTGGCGGCGGCACGCCCGCCGAGATTGCCGACGCGCTGGCGCAAAACGATGCCGGCCTGGATGAGTTGCTGGCCAAGGCCGACGCCTTCCAGACATCGGCCGACGTGATGGCCTGCGCCCACCACCGGGCCAACGTGCTGTTCAACATCATGCGCGGCGGCGTTTTTGTCGACGGCACGCGATTCGATCGCGACGACCTGCTGACCTATGTGCGGCAGCGCAGCCGCGCCCTGGGCAGCGTGCTGGCCACGGCCGCCGCGGCCTGGCCGGCGCAGGTGGAGCGCAGCTTTGCGCTGGACGCTGCGCGCACCGCAGGTGGCGACCAGGCCGAGCGCCTGGTGCTGGAGTACCTGCCGCTGACCTTCAGCCGCCGCCACGGCGACCCCAGCCGGCCCTGGAACAAATTCTCGATCCGGGTGCGCGACGTCGCCGGCCGGCGGGTTGTCAACTACCAGGGCAACTGGCGCGACATCTTCCAGAACTGGGAGGCGCTGGTGCCCAGCGAGCCGGCCTATGTCGGGTCGATGATCACCGCCTTTTTGGGCGCGATGACGACCGACGGCTACAACCCTTACCGCATCAGCCGCGATGGCATCGACTGGGAAACCGTCGAGCCCGACGACCCCTGGAGTCAGATCGGCTACTGGGGCGACCACCAGGTCATCTACCTGCTGCGGCTGCTGGAAGCCGGCCAGGCGCATGACCCGGCCCTGCTGCCCGGCCTGTGGGACCGCGCGCTGTTCAGCTTTGCCGATGTGCCTTACCGGCTGCGACCGCACGACGAGCAAACCGCCCAGCCAAAGTCGACGATCACCTTCGACGACGCAGCGCACGACCAGGCGCATGCACGCGCGCGCCGTCTGGGCGCCGATGGCTTGCTGGTCTGTGACGACGCCGGCCTGCCGCAGCTGGCGACGCTGGCCGAGAAGCTGGCGATCATCCTGCTGGTCAAGGCCGGCAGCCTGGTGCCCGGCGGAGGCCTGTGGCTGCACACCCAGCGGCCCGAGTGGAACGACGCCAATAACGCGCTGGTGGGCAACGGACTGTCGGTGGTAACGCTGGCCCACCTGCGGCGATTCCTCAACTTCCTGGTTGCCCTGCCGGGCGCTGACCGGCCGTTCACCGTATCGGCCGCCACACTGACCGCCCTGCACGGCTTTGGCGCGCTGTTGCGCGCAACGCCGCTAGCGGTGGTGGACGATGCAAGCGGGCGGCGCGCCTTTCTGGACGGCGCGGGGCACCTGCTCGACGTCTGGCGTGCTGCCGGCTACCGGAGTGCTGCCGGACGCCAACGGGCCGCGGCGCCGGCCGGCCTGCTGACCACGCTGGCCCACGACCTGCTGCCGCTGGTGGACGCCACCCTGGCCCGTTGCCGGCGCGCCGATGGCCTGTTCCACAGCTACAACCTGGTTGACCTGTCGGACGGACGGGCGGAAGTGTCCCACCTGTACCCGATGCTCGAAGGCCAGGTGGCGCTGTTGGGCAGCGGCATGCTCGGCCTGGGCGAGTCGGTGACGCTGCTCGATGCGCTGTTTGCCAGCCCGCTGTTCTGTCCGGTGCGGCAGAGCTTTCTGCTTTACCCGGACCGGCAATTGCCGGGCTTCCTGGCGCGCAACCGGCTGGATGCCGCAGCCCTGGCCTTGCCGGTGACACCCGTCATCCTGGCGGCCCACCGCACCGACTTGTTGCAGCAACAAAGCGACGGCACCGTGCGATTTGCGCCGGCACTGGCCAACCGCGGTGATCTGGAAGCCGCCGGCGCTGACCTGGGCGCTGCATTGCAGCCCTTGGCCGACGCCTATGACCGGCTGCTCCAGCACCGCGCATTCACCGGTCGCTCGGGCACCATGTTCAGCTACGAGGGCCTGGGCTGCATCTACTGGCACATGGTGGCCAAGCTGCTGCTGGCAGTGCAGGAGCAGGTGTTTGCCGCGGCCGACACGCAGTCACCCGAATTGCCGGCGCTGGTGGCCCACTACCGCCGCGTGCGTGACGGCCTGGGCTACCGCAAGTCTGCCGCGGCCTACGGCGCCTTTCCGGCCGACCCATACAGCCACACGCCGTGCGAGGGCGGTGCCCAGCAACCCGGCATGACCGGGCAGGTGAAGGAGGAGATCCTGACCCGCTGGGGCGAACTGGGCCTGCGCATAAAAGCCGGCCGGGTGCACTTCAATCCAGTGCTGCTGGACGCTGCCGAGCTGCCCAAAGGCGGCGCCGCGCTGCAGTTCACCTGGGCACGGCTGCCAATGGCCTACCGCCGCGGGCCACTGACCCGCCTGCGTGTGCTCACCAACGCCGGCTGGCAGGATTGCCCGGACTTCAGTTTCGACCCGCGGGGTGTGCAGGCGGTCGAGGCCGAGGTGAACCTGCCCACCGGCTGACGCCTGGCTGCAGGCCAGCCCGCATCGCCGTTATCGCGGGGCTTGGTACACCCGCACGTGCTCGATCGCCATGACCACTGGAAAGATGCGGTCATCGACGGTGCCGCCCAGATCGCCGCCAATGGCGATGTTGAGCAGCAGGAATTGCGGCGCCGTGAACGGCCAGGCGGCGTTGCCGCTCCTGGGGTTGGCGTAACGGAAGTAGGTGGTGCCGTCGACGGCAAACTCGACGGCCTCGGCCGTCCAGGTCATCTGGTAGTCGTGGAACGCGGTGCAGGCATCGGCCACCTGGGCGCTGCCGCCGGTGCTGTTGCCGCCGCTGCCCGCCTGGGTGTGCACCGTGCCAAACACTCGGCTGGGGTTGCTGCCCACCTGCTCCATGATGTCGATTTCGCCATCCTGCGGCCAGCGCCCGCCGCTGCCCAGCGTCCAGATGGCGGGCCAGGTGCCCTGGCCGCACGGCAGCTTGGCGCGGATCTCGAAAAAGCCGTAGGTCCAGTCGGCCTTGCCGCGGGTGATCAGCCGGGCCGAGGTGTAGCGCTGGCCACCCCAGTCGCTGGCACTGGCCAGGTTTTCGCGGCGGGCGGTGATCAGTAGCCTGCCGCCTTGCACCACCGCGTTTTCTGGGCGGTTGCTGGCGTAGTACTGCAACTCGTTGTTGTACCAGCCCAGCCGGTTTCGGGCGGTGTCGTGCAGCCACTTGCTGGCATCGGGCAGGCCATCGGTGTCGAACTCGTCGGACCACACCAGCGCATAGCCGGCGGGTACGCCGCCAGTGGCCGGGGGCGGGGTGGACGGGGCCGGGACGGCAGGCGCAATCGGGCTGGCAGAGGGTGCGGAGGCATCAACGCCTC
>JANMXG010000297.1:0-5326 GCA_031394235.1 Betaproteobacteria bacterium | reverse complement strand
GCTGGTTGATCGCGTCCACGCTGGTGTTGACGTAGCTCTTGTCGGCAATGGTCTCGGCCATCTTCAGCTTGTTCTGCAGGCTGGCGTCGATCCACTGGCCGGCCTCCAGGATCGCCATCATCACGGCGCGCGCCGTGTTGGGGTACTTCTTGACAAACTCACCCGTGGTGCCCAGCACCTTCTCGGGGTGGTCTTTCCAGATGTCCTGGGTGGTGATGGCGGTGATGCCGATGCCGTCCATGATGGCGCGGTGGTTCCAGGGCTCGCCCACGCAAAAGCCGTCCATGTTGCCCACCCGCATGTTGGCCACCATCTGCGGCGGCGGCACGGTGATGACCTTGGCGTCCTTGATCGGGTTGATGCCGTTGGCCGCCAGCCAGTAGTTCAGCCACATTGCGTGGGTGCCGGTCGGGAAGGTCTGGGCAAAGGTGCGCGGTTCTGCATCTGGGCGCTTGTCGGCGGCCATCAGCTTGGCCAGACCGGCGCCGTCCACCGCGCCCTTGTCGGCCAGCTTCTTGGACAGCGTGATCGCCTGGCCGTTGTGGTTGAGCGTCATCAGCACGGCCATGTCCTTCTTGGCGCCGCCCACGCCCAGGTGCACGCCGTAGACCAGGCCGTACAGCACATGCGCCATGTCCAACTCGCCGTTGACCAGCTTGTCGCGCACACCGGCCCAGCTCGCCTCCTTGGTCGGGATGATCTTGACGCCGTACTTCTTGTCGAAGCCCAGCACCGAGGCCATCACCACGCTGGCGCAGTCGGTCAGCGGGATAAAACCGATGCGCACTTCTTCTTTTTCGGGCTTGTCGGAACCTGCGGCATGAACAGCAGCTTGCAGACCAGGGATCAGGCTGGACGCGGCGACCCCGCCCGCAGCAGCCGCTGCCCGGATCAGACTGCGACGGCCGAGGTCGATGTTGGGCGCGCTGAGCAACGGGGCATCAGGCAGGAGGGCTGTGGGCAAGTGGGGCATGGCAGTGGCTTTCGCGCAAATCAAAAAAACAAAAGGCGTCCGCACCGGGAAGCTCTGCCGTGAGCCGGAGGTGGGGACGCCGTCGTCCGTTGCCCGGACGGGGCCAAGGGTCTGGCGCTGAGCGGGGCTGAATGTTGGAGGTCGCCGTTGACCTGCGCCCAAAACTGAGCAAAGCCCGTGCCAGGGTCTGTTCGGACGCGGCAGGTCCGGGCAAGCACCTCGGCGCACTGTTTTGAATGCTGCAGCGCACCAATCACGCAAGCCTTGGTGCCGTGGAGGGTGCAAATCAGTGCGCGCGCACCGACATGTGACGCCACTGGCTACGCAGCGCTTCCGGGGCGCGTGTGGGTCCAGGCCTGCGGGGTGGCCCCTACACTTCTGTGCCATGAACGTACTGGGTTTTGAGTCTTCTTGCGACGAAACCGGCGTGGCGCTGGTCAGCACCCGGCCGGTCGGCGTGCCGGTGTTGCGGGCCCATGCGCTCTACAGCCAGGTGCAGATGCATGCTGCCTACGGCGGGGTGGTGCCCGAGTTGGCCTCGCGCGACCACATCCGCCGGGCGCTGCCCCTGACCCGCGAGGTGCTGGCGGCTGCCGGCAGCGCGCTGGACGAGCTCGATGTGGTGGCCTTTACCCGCGGCCCCGGCCTGGCCGGCGCGCTGTTGGTGGGCGCGGGCGTGGCCTGCGCTTTGGCCGCCGCGCTGGGCAAGCCGGTGCTGGGGGTGCACCACCTGGAGGGGCATCTGCTGTCGCCGTTTTTATCCGTCGACCCGCCCGAGTTTCCGTTCGTCGCGCTGCTGGTCTCGGGTGGCCACACCCAGCTGATGCGGGTGGACGCGGTGGGGCGCTACGCGCTGCTGGGGGAGTCGATCGATGACGCCGCCGGCGAGGCGTTTGACAAGTCGGCCAAGCTGATCGGCCTGGGCTACCCGGGCGGGCCGGCGCTGGCGGCGTTGGCCACGCAGGGCAGGGCGGACGCTTATCCGCTGCCCCGGCCGCTGCTGCACAGCGGCAACCTGGACTTCTCGTTTGCCGGCCTCAAGACGGCGGTGCTGACCCAGCACCGGAAGCTGGGCGCGTCGCCCACGCCGCAGCAATTGGCCGATCTGGCCGCCAGCACCCAGGCGGCGATCGTCGAGGTGCTGGTGAAAAAGTCGTTGGCAGCGCTCAAGCAGACCGGGCTGGACCGGCTGGTGGTCTCGGGCGGCGTGGGCGCGAATGCCGAGCTGCGCCGGCAACTCAACGACGCTGCACAGCGGCGTGGCTGGCGGGTGCACTACCCCGAGCTGGACCTGTGCACCGACAACGGCGCGATGATTGCGCTGGCCGCGGCCATGCGGCTGCAATGCGGCGCGGCCCAGGCGTCGCGCAACTACGCCTTTGACGTGCGGCCGCGCTGGCCGCTGGACCAGATCGACACGCCCAGCCCGGCCCGCCGCCCGGTTTGAGCGCGCCAAGCCGGCGCCGTCTTGGCTTCTAGAATCAGGGTTGACCCGTACCTGCCGCTGACGATCCAGCGGCTTTTTGTTTTCCGAGACCACCCGCCGCCCTTGCATGTCTGAAAAATCTTCATCGCTCTCGTTTGACCGCCGTCGCCTGTTGCGGCGGGCTGCCACCGCCGCCACCGCCGCTGTGGTGGGATGGGGCAGACTTCTGCCGGCCCAGGCCCAGGGCGGACCGGTTGTCCAGCCTCAGCCAGGTACCCAGCCCGCCCGTCCAACGCCAACCCCGACCCACCTCGATCCGATCCCGTTGGCCTTGATCGAAGGCCTGTCCGGTCCGTTTGGCAACGCAGGCCAGGCCGTCTGGCGCAATCTGTTGTGGGCGGTGGAGCGGGTCAATGCCCGGGGCGGTGTGCGTCTGCCCGGGGCGGCGCGCCGGTTGGTCTTGCAGCGCTTCGACAGCAAGGGCGCGACGGAGGAGGCCTTGTCGGTGCTGCGCAGCGCGCTTGACCAGCGCATTGGTTTTGTGCTGCAAGGCAACAGCTCGGCCATCGCCCATGTGCTGGTCGATGCGCTCAACAAGCACAACGAGCGCACACCGTCCGCCCGGGCGCTGTTGCTCAACTACTCGGCCGTGGACCCGGCGCTGACGCGTGAGCGTTGCAGCTTCTGGCACTTTCGCTTTGATGCCGATGCCGACATGCGACTGGCCGCGCTGATGGACGTGTTGCAGGACGACCGCAGCTTGTCCCAGGTCTACCTGATCGGCCAGGACTACAGCTTTGGCCAGCAGCTCAGCCGGCAAGCCCGCGCCATGATCACCACGCGCCGGCCTGACATCCGCATCGTGGGCGACGAGTTGCACCCGATGGGCCGGGTCAAGGATTTTTTACCCTATGCGTCCAAGATCCTGGCCAGCGGCGCCCAAGCGGTGGTCACCGGCAACTGGGGCAATGACCTGACCCTGCTGGTCAAAGCGGTGCATGAGCTGGGCGGCACGCCCAAGTTCTACACCTTCTACGGCAATGCGCTGGGTGTGCCGGCGGTGCTGGGTGAGGCGGGTGTGGGCCGGGTGCTGGCGGTGGCCGAATGGCATCCCAATGTGGGTGGCCGGGCAGCAGACGCCTTGGTGGCGGGTTTTCAGCGACGCTTCCCCGATCCTCGGGACGACTATCTGCATGCCCGCATGCAGGCGATGGTCGAGCTGCTGGTGCAGGCGATGGAGCGGGCGGGCAGCATCGATCCGGTGGCCGTGGCGCTGGCGATGGAAGGCCTGAAACTCGACACCACCCGGCTGGGCACCTTGGTGGCCTTTCACGAGGGCCAGATGCGCGCCGTCGACCACCAGTTTCAGCAGCCGCTCTACGTCAGCGTGATGGGTCGGGCCGGCACCCCCGGTATTGCGCACGAGGTGGAGGGCTCGGGCTTCGGCTTCCGCACCGTGCGGCGTTTCGAGGCGGGCCAGGCCGAGCGGCCCGCAGAATGCCGGATGATCCGGCCCGATTGAGGAGCAACACCCCCATGCGCGACGCCATCAGCCGCCTGCCTGGCAGCAAGATCCGTGAAGTGGCCAACGCCGGCCTGGGCCGCAGCGATGTGCTGGCCTTCTGGTTTGGCGAGAGCGACGAGGTCACGCCCGAACCGGTGCGCCGCGCCGCAGCCGAGTCGCTGATGCGCGGCGAGACTTTTTACAGCCACAACCTGGGCCTGGCCGAATTGCGTGAGGCGTTGCGGGCCTACACCGCAGCGTTGCACGGCGACCCCGGGCCGGACCGGATCGTCGTCACGTCTTCGGGCGTCACTGCCTTGATGACGGCGATGCAGTTTCTGGTCAATGCCGGCGACGAGGTGGTCGTGGTCGTACCGGTCTGGCCCAACCTGCCCGCGCAGCCCGAGATCCTGGGCGGGCGCCTGACCCGGGTCGCGCTGGCGCCCGATGCCCAGGGCGCCTGGCAGCTGGACCTGCAACGGCTGTTGGCAGCGGTGACGCCCGCCACCCGGGTGCTGCTGCTCAACGCGCCCAACAACCCCACCGGCTGGGCCTTGACGCCAATCGAGCAGCAGGCCCTGTTGGCGCACTGCCGCCGCACTGGCACCTGGATCGTTGCCGACGAGGTCTACGACCGGGTCTGGTTTGGCTTGGATGCCGCCGGCTTGCCGCAGCGGGCGGCGCCCAGCTTCTTGGACATCGCCGCACCCGACGACCGGCTGGTGGTGGTGCACAGCTTTTCCAAAAGCTTTTTGATGACCGGCTGGCGCCTGGGCTGGTTGGTGCTGCCGGCCGGCCTCCTGGACGCAGTGGGCAAGCTGGTCGAGTTCAACAGCTCGTGTGCGCCGGTGTTCGTGCAGCGGGGCGGGCTGGCGGCGCTGGCGATGGCCGACACCTTTGTGCCGCAGTTGGTCAGTCGCCTGAAGGCCGGCCGCGATGCGCTGTGCCCGCTGCTGGCTGCCATCCCGGGCGTGCAATCCGCCATGCCGCTGGGGGGCATGTACGCCTTTTTCCGTGCGCCGGGTGCGGACGACTCGCTGGCATTTGCCAAGCGTCTGGTCGCCGAGGTCGGTCTGGGCCTGGCGCCAGGCGCGGCGTTTGGCGGCGAGGGTGAGGGCTGGCTGCGTTGGTGCTTTGCTTCACAGGACACGGCGCGGCTGGTGGCCGGCGTGGCCCGGCTGCGTGATGCCTTGCGGCTATAATCCGCAAGTTTTGCGCTTCCTACTTAACAAGATGGGTCGCGTGATTCAGTTGGTCGATTCAAGCACGGCGTGGGTTGGTTTCACCCGCGACCGCAAGTCATAAACCGGAAACCGTCACTGAAGTCCTCCACAAACGCCGGGGGACTTCGGGCATGGCGGCTTCCAATTTCCAAAGGAAACACCATGTCCGTAGACAAAGCCCACCGGGCCGAAACCGTCGC
>JANMXG010000296.1:0-19978 GCA_031394235.1 Betaproteobacteria bacterium | reverse complement strand
ATCGACGGCGTGGTGCGCGCGCCCTCGCTGTTCTCGATCACCCGGGTGGTGTTGCCCTCCATGATCGACACGCACGAATTGGTGGTGCCGAGGTCGATGCCGATGATCTTGCCCATTGCTGTGCTCCTGAAAAATGTGGGGATAAAAAACGCTTGTTCTGGACTTGCGGCCGCAGCGCCTGCTTTCAAGTCAAGGCTTTGAGCCTGAACGGCGTCGCCTTGCTCTAAATCACTTGGGCGCGGCCACTGTGACCAGCGCCGGGCGCAGCACCCGGTCGGCAATCAGGTAGCCTTTTTGCAGCACGGCCACCACGGTGTTGGCGTCTTGATCTGCTGGCACCACGCTGATGGCCTGGTGTTGATGCGGGTCGAACTTGGTGCCGGCGGGCGGCGCAATCGGCAGCACCTTGTTGCGGTCCAGCGCGGCGCTGAGTTGCCGCAGCGTGGCGTGCACGCCTTCAAGCACCTGCTCGACCTTGGCGTCGGGCATGGCGATGGCGGCCTCCAGGCTGTCCTTGACCGGCAACAGGCTCTCGGCAAACGACTCCACAGCGTATTTGCGGGCCTTGCTGATGTCCTCGTCGGCGCGCCGCCGGGTGTTTTCGGCCTCGGCCTTGGCGCGCAAGTAGGTGTCGGACATCTCGTTGTACTTGACCTCCAACTCGGCCAAGCGTTGTTCGGCGCTGGGGGAGGGGTCGGCACTGTCGGGTGCAGCGGTCTGCGCTGGGTCGCTGCTGGGCTGGGCGCTAGCGTGCATTTCGGGGTCAATCTCCGGCGTCGTCATGTCGGGGCCTCTGCGGTTTTTCTTGAAAGGGTTGAACACGTGAGCTTGAGATATGGGGTTTCTATCCCGTGGTTCAAGAGGGGGTATTTCGATCGCCATTGCCCGCCAACTGCCGGGCGCTTCGGACTGATGCCGACGACGTACGCTGGGTGCTCAGCTGTCGTCGATCGACGCGCTCCAGCGCTGCCAGTCGTGCTGGGTGCGTTCGATGTCGCGCCGGTCACGTTTGGTGGGCCGGCCTTGCTCGATGCTGAGCGCCGGTTCGGCCGCCAGGCGCCGGGCCTCGGCCTCCTTCGTGCGGCGGGTCAGGCTGTCGGCAGTTTCTTCGTACAGCGTCTGCGCCACCGGCGCAGGGCCGCGCAGCGCGCTCAAGGCCCGCACCACCACCGTGCGCTGAACAGGGCCCTGGCGCAGTTGCAGGGTGTCTGTCACGTGCAGCACGCGTGAGGGCTTGGCCACCTGGCCGTTGACGGCGACGCGACCCTTGTCGATGTCGTCCACCGCCAGCGCGCGGGTCTTGTAGAAGCGTGCGGCCCACAGCCATTTGTCCAAGCGCATGCCGGCGGCGGGCAGGTTTGACTTGTCCGGGTTCCTCATGGCGACGGATTGTCCGCCAGCGGCAGCCGCACGGTGGCGTCCGGCCTGGCGATGCGGCCGTGCTGAAGCCGGCTGTGCAGCGTCAGGCTGCCGCCCAGCGTGACCACGATCTCGCGGCGGATGGCCAGACCCAGGCCGTCGCTCCCGCCCAGGTGCGCGTTGGAGGCGTCAATCTGGTCATGGCCGGTGTCTCGGCCGTCGCCGCCAGCGGTGCCGCCTGAAAACAGTTGCACCCGCCCTGGCCGCAGGCTGCCGGCAATGCCGGGGGCGCTGTGGGCCTGCGTCAACGCCGCCTGCCGGTCATTGCTTGCCAGCGTAGTCGTCAGCCGGCCGCCGGCCGGCCTGTGCTTGAGGGCGTTGTGCGGCGGCTTGTGGGTCAGGCCGATCTGGGCCAGCGACTGCGGCAGCGACAGGTCACCGCGCTGGGCCGGCTGCACTTGCACTTTCAGCACCGCCATCGTTGTGCGCAACGGGTGTGTGGCCTTCCGCACTCAGCGCTGCTGGACGCCAGCAGCCGGGCCTGGCGGGCCCTCGCGTCGGTGGTGTCGGCGATCAGCGGCTTCCGCTCGGGCGGCGCCTGCGGTGCGGCGACCGGCCGCCGGTCGTCGGCGTTGCGGGCGGCAATCGCCACGCTCAGCTCAGGTACCGGCCGGGTCGGCCGCTGCCCCACCCACCTCACCATTGCGGCACTCACCGCCAGCAGCGCTGCCTGGCGCCACAGCGTGTCGAGCAGCTCCTGCTGTGCCCCGGTGGGGCGCAATGCCAGCGTCTCGGCCACCGGGATCGTGGCCATGCCCTGACCCCACCGGGCCGGCCATCGGCCGCTGCAGCAAGTCCACCGTCACCGGCTGAAGCAGGCGCTGGGCCAAGCGGGCGATACCGCGGCGGGGTGGCGGCTCAGCCATCGGCCTTCAGCAGATAGCCCAGCGGCACAGCGTAGCCTGCCGCGCAGCCGGGGCCGCCAGTTTCTTGCGCAGCCGGTAGGCATCCCCTCGATGGCGTCGGGATGCGGGCCGGGCTTACCGGCAAATACCAGGTGGAACAGGCCCCCGTAAGCCACCGCCAGGCCTGGCCAGGCCTGGCCAAGCCGGACCAGCGGCGCACGCAGTGCGCGCACTCTCGCGGCGCCAGATCCTTCGGCTGACCCTGGTGGTAAACAGCGCCGCTTTCGACGTCGGTGCGCCGGCCGCAGAGGGTGGACGGCTCGGCGTGGCTGTCGTTCACACCACGGCGGTCACCGGCCGGAACATTGCCGCCGCACCACTGTCGCCGCACCACTGTCGCCGCATCACTGCCGCCGCAAAACTGTGCCGCCGCCCGCCTGGCCGCGCCGTACCCAGGCCCGCACCCGGGCTTCAGCTCATCCCGGTCGAAGTGCCTGGGCAGGCAGTCGGCGGCGCCGGTGTACAGGCCCAGAATGCGCTTGCCCCTGGTGCCGCGCGCCCGAGGTGGGCGGTTGACCCCAGCAAGATCAACTGTGTGGCCTTGCGGGGCGGTGGCGAGCCCATCGCGGCCATCTTGGGTGGCAATGTCGCCGTGCGTGGCAGCGGCTACAGCGAGTTTGCCGGGTACATCAGCAGCGGCACGATGAAGGCGCTGGCGGTGACCTCGGCAACGAGATTGAAAGGCATCGACGTGCCCACGCTGCAGGCGCAGGGCATCAACGTGGTGATCGGCAACTGGCGCGGCGTGTACGGCGCGCCGGGCATCACGCCCGGGCAGTGCAAGCCGCAGACCTTCAGGGTGGCGGTGGCCAGCCAGCGCAAGATCTGGGCCGAGGCGTTGGCTAAAAGCGCCTGGACCGCCGAGCGGAGCACCGCCCAGCGTTTGATGACTTTGTCGACGACGAGTTCGCCAGCCTGCGCGCGGTGAGGGCCAAGAGCGGAATGATCTGACGACCGCGCTGCCCAGTGCCACTGCCGCGCCAAACCGCGCGAACCCGTCCCGGCGCGCCACGCAGTTGCCTATCGGTGCCGCCGCGCTGATCAGCTCAATCGGCTTCAACTTCAGCGGCGCGCTGTGCTTGGTGCCTGCGGTGCGCGGCTTCAGGTCGGCCGAGGGCCAGCCCGACCTCAACCTGAAGACGCTGGTCACTGGCGCGCTGATCGGCATGGTGATCGCCGCGCCGGTGTTCTGGAGGTTCACGCAGGCGCTGGTGGTCTAGCTTCCGGGCTTGACCTTGACACGAGGGTTGTGGCGTCAAGCCCCCCACGCTCACTGTGGCCGCTGCCAGGCTGTTGGCAGGCCGCGAGGTGTTCTCCCGCCATTCGCGAGCGCGCGGGCGCTCGCTCTGAGCGGGCTCACCCCCCCTCCCAAGGGGGGCGCATGCCGCCGTTGGGGCTCAGGCCGGACTCAGCCCGTTCCTGCGGACGGGCGCTCGCCTGCCGAAAGATGGTGGCGCATGGCCAACGGCGGCCCGTCGGGACGCAAGGTGGACATCGGCTCAACCTGGTGCAAGGCTTCATCACCGCCGGCACGCCGGTCAACCTGCTGTGGGCGCTGGTGAGCTGCACCGTCGGCACGGCGGTGGCTGTGCTGCCCGGCATCGGCCCGTTCGTGGCCGGCACGAGCTGCACCAAGTGCGTCATCTTGATGGCGCCGCGGGTGGCCGAGCACGCCATCCGCCTGCGCCCACCCGAGTACTTTTTGCTGATGGTGCTGGCCTTCTGCACGGTAAGTGCGGTGCTGTGCCAGAGCACGGTGCGCGACATGACGGCGCTGGGCGTCGGCTAGGCAATGGGCCTGGTGGGCACCGACCAGATCAGCGGCCAGTCGCGTTACACCGCTGGTGTGCACGAGTTGATGGACGGCTTGGAGGTGGTGCTGATCGCGGTAGGCCTGTTTGCGGTGGCCGAGGCGCAGTACGCGGTGCTCCACGAGGGCAAGACGGTCGACACCCACAACACGGTGCGCCCGGTGCACAGGACACGCGCCGAAGGGCGCCGCTCCGGGCCGGCCTGGATGCGCGCCACGGCAATCGGCTTTCCGTTTGGCTGCACCCCGGCCGGCGGCAGCGAGATCCCCACCTTCATAAGCTTCGCCACCGAGAGAAAACTCAGCAAGCACCCTGAGGAGTTTGGCACCAACGGCGCGATCGAGGGCGTGGCCGGCCCCGAGGCGGCCACCAACGCGGCCATCACCGCCACGCTGATCCCGCTGTTGACACTCGGCATCCTCACCCGCAACACCACCGCCATCCTGCTGGGCGCGTGCCAGAACTACGGCATCCAACCGGGCCCGCAGCTGTTCGACAAGAACGCCGGCCGGTGTGGGCGCTGATCGCATCGATGTACATCGGCAATGTGATGGCGCTGATCCGGAGCCTGCCGCTGGTGGGGCCTGTGGGTCAAATGGCTGAAGATCTCCAAGCCGCCGCTGTACGCCTTCATCCTGATCTTTGCCACCGTGGGTGTGCAAGGCATGCAGCAAAGCGCCTTCCACTTGGTGCTGCGGTATGCGATCGGCATCGTCGGCGTGGTGATGCGGCGCTTCAACTTTCCGACTGCGCCGGTGTTGGTCGGCATGATCCTGGACGCGCTGGCCGAAGCGCAGCGGCGCAGCGGCGCAACGCGCTGTCGATCGGCGAGGGCCACTGGGGCGTTTTTTGGCAGCGCTCGATGTCGGTGGTGCTGACGGCAGTGAACGTCTCGGTGCGGGTATTGCCGCGGCTGGTGAGCTGGGCGAAGCGGCAGCGGGGCTGACCTGGCGTGCCTCGGCGGAACACGGAGGGGTGACCATCACCGCCGACAAACGTGGGGGGTCGCCGCTCGATTTAGTACTTTCGTAGTTTTTGCGGATGCGGTCTGGTGCTTGTCATGGCATCGTGAATTCTTCGTGTTTCGGGAGAACGTCATGCCTTGCCGCCAGCCCGTACTCGCAGTGGTCAGTCAGCACCAGCGGTGGACCCTCTTGCCTGTTCCGTGGAGGCTCGGCCCCATCGCGCTGGCGCTGGTGGCGTGCTTGGGCATGCCGGTACAGGCCCAGTTCAGTAGCAGCGGTTTGGTCAATGTCTATCCCGGCAACGCCGCAGTACCCAACGGTGCGGGCAACGCTGACGTCGGAAATGTTGGCTTGTTTGTCGGTAATGGCGGGCTGGGCAGTTTTTCGTCAATGGGTGGCAGCCAGTTGCGTGTGGGCGCGCTGTCGATAGGCCCCAGCGGCACAGGCAACGGCAACGGCGTGGTGGTGATTGATGGGACCGGCACCCTGCTATCGCTGATCGGTGACGGTTTTTCCAATGGCGTCGTCAACCGGTTGGAAGTGGGTCAATGGGGCAACGGATCGCTGACGGTCTCGGGGGGGGGCACACTGGACGGCCGGGCCGAATCATCCAGCTGCTTGGGCCAGTTTCACCACTGCAACAACTTCATTGGCAACGCTGCAGGCTCCACTGGAGTGTTCACCGTTACTGGCGCGGGCTCCAGCGCCAGTTTTTTGCGCTTTTTTGGCGTTGGCGGCTTGGCGGTGTTCCATCCTCCGGTTGATTCGTTCACCTTGGGCACACCCGGCGCCAGCACCAGCGGCACCGTCAGGGTGCTTGCCGGCGGCACGCTGAACACAGACGGTGGCAGCCTGGGCCTGGCACCGGGCGGCAGCAGCCCGACCGGTCGGGAGCGCAGCTTTGCCGACATGACTATAGACGGCGTCAACTCGCTCTGGCACGTCACCGGCGGCACGCTGGACAACTCGGCGGCCTACGTCGGTTCCGCCACCCACCGCAATGCCTGGGCCACGCTCAACGTCAGCAACGGTGGCAAGCTCTGGATCGACGGCCGAGCTGGGATCTACAACGGCATCGACCTGACCAACAACGGCGGGCGCACCGATGCGGTGGTGACGGGTGCGGGATCGCAGATGCTATTCACCGGCGATGCCGGTTACCTCCAAATTGGCCGCCGCCTGGGGACCGGCTCACTGTCGGTGCTGGACGGCGGCACGGCCAGCGGCATGTTCTACCTATCGGTAGGTCGAGACGGTTCGGTGGGTGACTTGTTGATTGATGGCGTCGGCTCCAGGGTATCGATCAACGGCACTGCGTCGGCTGCGGCCAACAGCAACAGCGGTGCCGGTTTTGTTGACATCGGCCGCAATGGCAGCGGCACGGTCACTGTCAGTGGTGGCGGACAATTGGTGGTGGACACCCAACAAGCGCTGACCAACGGTCCCGGCATGAATCTGGGCCGCGATGCGGCGTCGTCGGGCACACTCAACATCAGTGGCGCTGGCTCCGTGGTGCGCTTGACTACTGCATCCGTGCTGACCGGTGGCGGCCCTGGCGAAAGCCTGAACCCAACCGTGCGTGTCGGTCGCGACGGCTCTGGGTTTTTGAACATCACAAACGGCGGCAAGCTGTTGCTCGAAGGTGGGGCTGTTTCAACGCCTGCAGACCGGCGGAGCACAGCGCTGTACATCGGCGGTGTCAATGACACCAGCAACGGCGGCCGTGGCATCGCCTCCATCAGCGGTGCGGGCTCGGAGATCCGCGTCACCGGCATGGACACTTTCATCGGTGTGGGCATCGGTCCACAGAGCAACGGCCAGATTACGGTCAGCGACCGGGCGATGGTCAGCGGCCTGGGTGTGGCAGTGGGGCGCTCAGGCGGTGTGGGTGTGCTCAAGGTCGACAACGCCACGCTGAACTTCAGCGGCCAACAGACAGCGGGCAACTTGTCGGGCGCCTTCTTCGTCGTCGGCAGTGGCGGCACTGGCATTGGCGTGGCCACACTCAGCAACGGCAGCCTGGTCACGCTGACCAACATGGGCAGTGCTGGTGCGGGTGTTTCAATCGGCGGCTCGGGTGCCTTTGCCGGCGGCGAAGGCAGCCTCACGTTGCAGAGCGGTTCGCGCATCGAGGCACACACACAGCCTGGGTTGAACAGCCTTACCGTCGGCCGCGAGGGCTCGGGATTCCTTCGTCTGCGTGGCGCCAGCAGCATCGACCTGGCCGACGGCGTGATGCAGGTGGGCCGCAACAAAGGCAGCGACGGCACAGTGATCGTGTCCGAAGGCTCCAGCATCACCGCCGGCTGGCTGGGCGTGGGCGCCCACAAGCTCGCCACCGGCAATGAGGACGGCGGAACCGGCACTTTCGTGCTGGTTGGCAGCACGCTGAACGCTGCCGAAATAGTGGTCGGTACCAACGGCTTTTTGGGCGGCAGCGGCACCATCAACGGTCACGTCACCAACCGTGGCATCTTTTCGCCGGGCAACTCACCCGGAACGCTTGAGATTGCCGGTGGCTTCACTGCCGCCGCGGGCAGCCGGCTGATCCTGGAGGTGCAGAGCGACGGCCATGGCGGTTTTGCCACCGACCATGTGATCTTTGGCAATGGCCAGGTGCTGGATCTGGCACACCTGAGCGTGGAGTACCGGTTTCTGGGCAATACCAATCCCAACGACTTCCAGGCCCAGCAACTCTTCGATGTCGACACCTTCTTCCAGGTGCGAACGACAGGCGGCGGCACGGTCGATCTGGCGCCGCAGGCTTTTAACGGCGCCACCTTCAGTGCGCAGGCCGATACCTACACGATCACCAACTTCAGCTTCAGCGCCAGCGGTGGCGCAAGCTTCACGGCCACGCCGGTGCCCGAGCCGGGTGCCTGGGTGATGTTGCTGGCAGGCTTGGCTGGGCTTGCTGGTGTGCGTGGCGCAGGCGCCCAGCGCCGCAGCCCCGCCTGATCAGTCGGTGGCGCCCAGCACCAGTGCGCGTTGGCGCTGGGCGGCCAGGGCTGCTGCGTCCGGCAGTGTCTGGGTGGGCCAGCCTTGCAGGTGGCGCTCGCTCAGGTCAGCCAGTGCGGCGATCCAGTCCGGGGCGCCGTTCAGGCAAGGGACGAAGCTGAAGCGCTCGCCGCCAGCCGTGAGAAAGGCGTCGCGGGCCTCCATCGCAATCTCCTCCAGCGTCTCCAGGTTGTCGGCGGCAAAACCGGGGCAGATGGCGTCAATGCGTTTGACACCCTCTGCAGCCAGGCGTTTGACGGTGGGTTCGGTGTAGGGCTCCAGCCACTTGGCGCGGCCCAGGCGGCTTTGGAAGGTGACGATGTAGTCGCCCTTGACCATGCCCAAAGCCTCGGCCAGCAGCCGGCCGGTTTTCTGGCACTCGCAGTGGTAGGGGTCGCCCAGGCCCAGACTGCGCGCCGGCACGCCGTGAAAGCTCATCACCAGCTTGTCACCCCGGCCGTGCTCGGCCCAGTGCGCCCGCACGCTGGCCGCCAACGCGGCGATGTAGCCCGGATCGTCGTGGTAGCGGTTGATGAAGCGAAGCTCCGGCAGGCGACGGCTGCGCATTGCCCAGGCCGCGACGGCGTCGACGCTGCTGGCGGTGGTGGCGGCGGCGTATTGCGGGTACAGCGGCAGCACCAGCAGCCGGGTCACGCCCTCGGCGGCCAAAGCGTCCAGTGTGGTGTTGATGCCGGGCGACCCGTAGCGCATCGCATGGCGCACCGTCAAGTGGTGGCCGCGGTCCTGCAACTTTGCCTGCAGCAGTTCGGCCTGACGTGCCGTCCAGGTCAGCAGCGGCGATCCCGCAGCGGTCCAGATGGCTGCGTATTTGGCGGCGGATTTGGCCGGCCGGAAGCGCAGCACCACGCCATGCAGGATCAACCACCACAGCGGGCGGGGGATCTCCACCACGCGCGGGTCCCACAAGAACTGCCCCAAGTAGCGCCGCAGGGCGGCTGGTGTGGGGGCGTCGGGTGTGCCCAGGTTGACGAGCAGGACCGCCGTGCGTTCACCGCGGCCATGGGCATAAGGGGGTTCGGGCGCAAATTTCATCGCTTACGATTGTCGGCGAAGGGTTGGCGGCCTTGCCGGCAATGGGCTTGTAGGACCAACGCTGGCCGGGCTGTGCTGCGACCTGCACCGCGAAAGCCGCCTCAAGGCTGGTGCGGTACCGTGTCGGTGAAAGACAGCAACTCAAAGCGCACGCTGGGCGCGGTGGGATCGCTGGGCGATCCGCCCAGTCCGATCCAGCCCGAGCCATGCAGCGTGCAATTGCCGCGCCGCAGACTGACCACCTCGGCCGCGTTGCCAAAGCGCACGTAGGTGCCGTTGTAGCTGAGGTCGGTCAGCTGGAACGAGCCACCGTGCCAGTCCAGCCGCGCATGCGATCGTGATACCCGGCTGTCGTCGACCCGGAAATTGGCCTGCGGGCTGCGCCCCAACACCACCGGCATGTGCTCACCATCGAACACCTCGTTGACGTCCAGCCAGACCAGACGCACCGCCTCGGGCTCCAACGTGTGCGGCACGCCGCCGAACTGGGTGGCCGGCATGTCAATGCCGCGACGCCCGCCCATCACATGCACCTGCACCGGCTCGGCCCGGCCACGCAGGTGCATCCAGTCGAGCGAGCGGAACCGCGGCCGCAACTCGTCGGTCAGGCCGGACAGCACTTCGCTGGTGATCAAGGTTTCGTTGTCACTGGCATGGTCGATCAACCGGGCGGCCACGTTGACGGCGTCGCCAAAGCAGTCGCCGCCCATCTCCACCACCTCGCCGCGGGCCAGTGCCACCTGCAGACGCAGTCCGCGCAGTCCGGCCGATGCGCCCCGCTCACGGCCACGGATGACCAGCAGTTCCAGCTCTTCGTGCATTTTTTGCGCGGACAGAAAGCCTTCGGCGGGTGTGTTGAACACCGCCATCAGACCATCACCCAATGTCTTGACCAAATCACCACCGCAGGCCGGCACGGCCCGCGACAGGGCGGTAACGGTGTGCGTCACGACCGACGTGGCCTCGGCATTGCCCAGGGTCTCGTAGAGGGCTGTGCTGCCCCGAAGGTCAGCAAACAGCACGGTACGCTCAGCGATGCGCGTCATGCTGGGCAGTTTAATCGTGAATTTGTGCCGGTTCGGCAGCCGTGCCCGGCGCGGGTGGCCGCGGGTTGCTGCGCTCTCCATTGCATGCATCAAAGATCTGATCGGCCGCGACGCCGAACAGCACGGCGCGACAGATCGACGGTCAGGCCGGGCGCCCTGGACCAACCACTGGCCGCCGGACAGCGTTTCCGCACTGATTCTCAAATCCGTCGCTGCGTATGTTGACCCCGCCGGGTGGTCGGCAGTGCCCTGGGTTTGACCGACCGGCGCCCGACTTCCCCGTGCACAATCGTGCACCATGTTGATTGCGCTCCAACTTGATCCTGCCCCCGGTTTGCCGTGGACGGCGGGCTGCGCTTGCGGCGGTGCATCAGGCTCGACCTTGGCGCCGAAACAACAACGCCCCCGTGCCGCTGCCCTGACGGCGGTCGTCTTGCTTGCCGGTCTGGTCGCTGGCTGCGCTACCCCCTCAGCCGACATCGTGCCAATGCCCGGCGACCCGGCGGCTTACGCGAGCTGGGATTGCGAGCGCATTTTTGGCGAGTCCGACCTGGTGCGGCACCAGGCTATCGACGTGGCGTATGCAGTGGATTCGCGGGTGGGCAGCAACCTGGTCGCGCTTGGCCTGGGCGTCACGATGTTCTGGCCGGCCTTGTTGGCGATGCGACCGGACGGACCCGAGGCGGTGGAACTGGCCGACTTGAAGGGGCGCGATGCGGCACTGCGCACCGCCGCTGCGCTGCGCCCCTGCGGCCCACCACCGGACGCGATGGCCGCCAACCGCGTGGCCGCCTTGCCGATAACGCTGGGCGAACGCCTGGTGTTCGACGAACGCGCCGGGGACGGCGGGCCGGCGAAAACGCTGACCATGACCGTCACTGCCTTGCGCCGTGACCAGATCGATTTCAGCCTGCAACTCGACGGTCAGCTGCTGGGGCAGCCCTGGCGGCAGGACTTGGCTGGCAATCCGGTGTTGGATGCGCCGATGCCGCTGATCGGCTGGCGCCGCCTGCTCAAACAAGATCTGGTGCTGGGTCAGGTCCTGGCAGGTGACTTGACGGCCGCCGGCGACGCTCACCCGGGCGCCCGTGTGCGCGGGCAGGTGGTGGCTATCGGCCCACAGGTGGTGGCCGGTCGCGCTTTTGATGTGGCCGTCATCGAGCTTTTTGGTGAGGCGCCGACCGCCGGCGCAGGCGCCGGACAGGGCACCGAAGGCAGCACCCGGCTGGATGGCGTGATGGCGGTGGACCGCCACAGCGGCGTGCTGCTGCGGCTCGAGCTGCGCTGCGCCAACCCTGGCTTTGCGATTCGCCGCCGCCTGCTGCGGGTGGAGACGCCGGCACGGTGACCGGGGGTGCGGCGGGGCGCGGGTTAACCGATCTTTACGGTGTGAACAAGGCGGCGAAAAGTGGTGCGTGAAGAATTCAGTCATCAACTTCCTTCCTGAGGCCCATGCCATGACAACCCCACTTTCCACCGCGATCAGCCTCAACACCACTCGCCGACAAGCGGGTCGCGGCACTGTGCGCCATCGGGTCGCTGCCCTGCTGCTGGTGGCGCTGACTGGCGCTGCGGTGTCAGTGGTGCACGCCCAGCCCGCAGGTCCGGCGGGCGCTGCACCGGGCATGGCACCCGGCGGCATGCAGGCGTCGGCGCACCACGGCATGGGCCACGGCATGGCCGGCTCCGGGATGATGGGCGAGCGTATGCTGGACGCCGCCGGTGCCAACGCTGAGCAAAAAGCAAAGGTGCGCGATCTGCTCAAGTCGGCCCAGGACGACAGGCGCAAACAGCACGAAGGTGATCTTGAACTGCACCAGAAAATGGTGACCCTGATGGCCGCTCCGCAGGTGGATGCCGTCGCCGCTGAGGCGCTGCGACAGCAGCTGCAAGCCCGGCGCGACGTCGCCAGCAAGCGCCAGCTGCAGGTCATGCTCGACGTCAGCGCGGTGCTGACGCCCGAGCAACGCCAGAAACTGGCCGAACGCATGAAATCCCGCCAGGACATGATGCAGCGCCACCACCGGGAGCGGCAGGCCAATGAGCCGCGCAGCTGACATGGCGGCGACGGCCCGGTTGTCCTGTTTGTCAGGTCGCTGGGTGGCCGGCGCAAGCAAGCCACGATGACGACCCATCTGCTGCTGATTGACGACGACGCCCGACTCACGGCGATGGTCGGCGACTACCTGCGCGCCAACGGTCACGAGGTGGATGTGGCCGGCACGCTGGCCGCTGGCCGTGAACGGTTGCGGCTGGGTCAGTACGACGCGCTGGTGCTTGACCTGATGCTGCCCGATGGCGACGGGCTGGACCTGACGCGCGAGCTGCGGGCCGATGCCCGGCTGCGGCGTCTGCCGCTGCTGATGCTCACCGCCCGCGGCGAGCCGTTGGACCGGGTGCTGGGGCTGGAGCTGGGCGCCGACGACTACCTCGCCAAGCCCTTTGAGCCGCGTGAGCTGCTGGCCCGCATCAAGGCCGTGCTGCGCCGCGCCCAACCGGAGCCGCTGGGCGACGATGTGCTGCGCTTCGGCCGACTGGAAATCGATCTCGGCGCGCGCCAGGCCCGCATCGACAACCGGGCTTGTGACCTGACCGGGCACCAGTTCGACCTGCTGGTGGTGCTGGCGCAGGGCGCAGGCCGGGTGCTCAGCCGCGACCAGATCATGGACTCGCTCAAGGGCCACCCGATCGAGGCGTTTGACCGCAGCATCGACGTGCACGTCTCTCGCATCCGCGCCTGCATCGAGGACGACCCGAAGCTGCCCAAGCGGGTGCTGACGGTGCGCGGATCGGGTTATGTATTTGCCCGCAAGCAAGACGCTGACGACTGAGCTTGCCCACTTGAAATCCCTCTACCTGCGGATCTGGCTGACGGTGGTGGCCGCGCTGGCGCTGTTTGCGCTGGTCTCGGGTTGGATGTGGCATCGCCACCTCGACCAAGAGCGCACCCGGTTCGAGAGCGCGGCCAGCGAGCGGGTGACCGCCTGGGCTGAACTGGTGCAGCGTGCGCTGCCCACGGTCGATGCGCCCGCGGCGGAGCAGGCCGAGGCGCTGCGCGACTGGTCCACCCGGTTGCGGGTGCCGCTGGCACTGGACGACCGCCGGGGCGTGCGCATCGGCGCGTCCGCCAGCTTTTTGCAGCGGGAGGCCGAGGGCGGCCCACAGGCCGCCGCGGTGCGGCTGGATGACGGCCGTACCCTTTGGCTGGCGCGTCGCATGATGCGGCGCCCCGGTGGCGGCGGCCCGCCGTACGACGAGATGATGGGGCGCGCCGCTATGGCGCGCGACGGCGGCGAGCGTGCAGACCGTGGTCCGCCCGCGCTGCGAGCGCCGCGTGGCCCGTTGCTGGGCGACCAGGCGCCCGGGCCGGCGCTGGGCGACCGTGTGCGCAGCTTGTCGCCTGGCGCGATGTTGCCGTTTCAGCCGCCACTGTCTGCCATGCCCTTCGGTCTGCCGCAGGCGGTGGCGCCGCTGATACTGGTGGCGATGTTGTTCATCGCCGTCGCGGCCGGTGCCTACCCGGTGGTGCGCCGCTTGACACGGCGCCTGGAGCAGCTCAAGCACGGTGTCGAGGCCTTTGGTGCCGGTGACCTGGCGCAGCGGGTGGACGCCTCGGGCCGCGACGAGGTGGCCGCCGTGGCCGCCACCTTCAACCAGGCTGCCGGGCGTATCGAGTCGCTGGTGCGCAGCCACCAGACCTTGCTGGCCAACGCCAGCCATGAGCTGCGCTCGCCGCTGGCACGCCTGAAGATGGCGGTGGCCCTGTATGCCGACGTGCCGGTAGGCCCGTCCGATGCCCGGCTCGGTCGGCTGGGCCAGTTGCGCCAGGAGATCGACACGAATGTGGCCGAACTCGACGCGCTGGTTGAAGAGGTGCTGCTGGCCAGCCGCCTGGACGCCGGCCCGGCGCTGGACTCGGGTGACCCGATTGACCTGCTGGGGCTGGCCGCCGAGGAGGCCGCGCGTGTCGATGCCGAGGTCAGCGCCCCGGGCGAGCCCGCCGGCTGGCGCGTGGCAGGCAGTGACCGTCTGCTGCGCCGGGCGCTGCGCAACCTGCTGGAAAACGCCCGCCGCTACGGCGGTGGCGAGATCAGCGTGCAGATGGCGCAGGTGTCGCCTGGCCACCTGCAACTGCGGGTCTGCGACCGCGGTGCGGGTGTGCCGGCCGACCTGCGTGAGCGCATCTTCGAGCCTTATTTCCGGCTGCCCGGCCACGCCGAGCGCGAGGGCGGTGTCGGCCTGGGCCTGAGCCTGGTGCGCCAGATTGCGCAGCGCTACGGTGGCAGCGTGCACTGCGAGACCCGTGACGGCGGCGGCAGCTGCTTTGTGCTGCGGCTGCCGGCGCTGGTGCCGGCCGGCGCGTCGGGTGACGCGTTGCCGGCCCAGCCCGCCGTCAAGCCGCCGCCACGGGCCTGACGCTGCTTTCGCGCTGCTGCGCCAGCACCCAGGCCAGCAAGGCCGTGAGCAAGACAGCGGCCACGGTCAGCCCGGTGGTGGAGGCGATCCAGAACCCTTGCGCACCCTGCCATCTGGCAGGCAGCCGGTCGCCCAAGCGAAACGCCAGCGTGTAGCCGCCGCCCAGGCCCACCCCCCACAGCGCGCCGACGAAGATCAGCATCGGCACCGTGGCAATGCGCCAGGCCCGCAGCACAAAGGCGGCCATGGTCTGCACCGCGTCAGCGGCATGGAACAGTGCCACCCAGGCCAACAGCGGCAGGGCCGCGGCCAGCACCGCCGGGTTGTCGGTGTAGAGCTGCAGCACCTGCAACCTTGCGGCAAACACGACCGTGCCCACCACCAGGGCCAGGCACAGGGCGAATTGCATGCCGTGCCAGCCAAGCCGGCGTGCGTCGCGCAAATCGCCGGCGCCGATGCGCTGCGCCACCAGGGTGCCGGTGGCGTTGGACAGCCCCAGCGGCAGCATGAACAGCAGCGACACCAGGTTGGTGGCGATCTGGTGCCCCGCCACCGCGGTTTCACCCAACCGCGAGATGAAGATCGCCATGAAGGCAAAACCCGTCACCTCGACCAGGATCGTAAGCCCCATCGGCAGCCCCAGGCGCAGCATCGCCAGGATCGAGGCGCGGTGGGGCGCGCGCTGGCCGGGTGCGGTCAGGGCGAAGCGGTCGTAAAACGGATCCCGCGACAGTACCAGCGCGGCCATCAGCAACTGCAGCCACATCGCCACCAGCGTGGAGATGCCACAGCCCACCACACCCATCGCTGGCACGCCCAGGGCGGGCAGACCCGATACCAGGGCCATCGACAGCGGCACCTTGACTGCCAGCCCCAGCAGTTGCAGCAGCATCACCGCCTTGGGCCGGGACACCGCCACGTTGAAGCCGCGGAACACCGTGAACACCAGCGACGCCGGCAGCGCAAACGCCAGCCCCAGCAGGAAGCCGCGCACCTTCTCGGCCACCGCTGGGCTGACCTGCGCCAAATCCAGAAACGGCCCCGGCAACGCCAGCAGCACACTGCCCAGCAGGCTCAGCGCCAGCGCCACCCACAGCGCCTGCCAAGCCTGGTGGCCGGCCTCGTGAAGGCGTTTGGCGCCAAACAGCTGGCCCACGATCGGACTGACCGCCAGCACCATGCCCATCAGGCCGATGAACACGGTGATGTAAGTGGCGCCGCCCACCGCCAGTGCTGCCAGGTCGGTGGGGGAATGACGTGCGACCAGCACGGTGTCGACCGTGCCGAAGCCCAGCACCGCCGCCTGGCCGACAAACACCGGCCAGGCCAGTGGCACGATGCGGCGCACGCTGGCGCGCAGGCCCGTTATCACCTGGGGCCAGCGCCGGGCGCTGCAGCCACGCGCTGCGGCCGGCCGGCGCCGGCGGCTGAACCGCCAGCCTGCGCATCGGCAGTGCCGCGAGCACGCTCGGCATAGCGGTTGAAGCGCCAGGCCGTGCCTTCTTGCGTGATGCGCCGCCACACCACACGTTTTTCGGCCGGGCTGAAAAGCAGCCAATGCTGCACCTCGTCCTCGGTGCGGCCGCAGCCCTTGCACAGGGCATCGCCCTGGGCGGTGGAGCAGATTGCGATGCATGGCGCATCAGGGGTTTGCGCGTACCAGGCCAGCCAGGCGGCGCGGGCGGCCGCCGGTAGGGTCAACTCGTCGGCCAGCGGCTCCCGGTAGTAGACCAGCAGGGCGTAGACCTCAGCCAAGGCCAGCACTTCGGCACAGGCGGTGATGCCGTCGATGGACGGTGAGCGGTCGCGCCACCAGTTGATGGCGGATTCAATATCGACAATGTGGATGCCGGCCATGGGCAGTGCTTTCTGGGGCGGGGCGGGCAGCAAAGCGCAGGCTGCGGCGCGAGGGGGAGTCAGCATAGCGCGTCCGTGCCAGCGCGATCGGGCGCAGCCCATGCATACTTTGCCTATGACCTTTTTTTGTACGCCGCCTGTCCTGCCGCCTGCGGCCGCTGCCCGCTGGCGGCAGTGGCTGCCGCGGTGGCTGTCGTGGCTTTTTATCGCCGTGGGGCTGCTGTTGCCGCTGGTCGCGCCGCCTGCCCGCGCCGGAGAATTCAGTGACGAGTTCGATCGCCAGCGCTTCAAGGATGGCCTGGCCCATGAAATTGCCTTCCGCGAGTCAGCGCTGCATGTGGCCTGGGGCGCCGAGCCGTTGTGCGACGACACCACCGAGATCGAGCCGCTGGTGCTGTGGTCGGTGCGCTCGATGCTGAAACCGCTCTCGGCCCATGAGCAAGGTCTGTTCAAGCAGGCCACCGGCATGGACGAGCACTGGCGCATCGCCTGGCTGGACGAGGGCGCACCCGACGAGCTCAAGCTGGGTCAGCGTGTGTTGGCGGTCAACAAGCGGCTGCTGCCGGCGCCTGGCACCAAGATCGAGATCACCGCGGTGCTGCGCGGTGGGTCGGCGATGTCGGTTGACGACCAGGCTTTCTGGACGGTGATGCACCAGGCCCGCGACGAGGCCAATGCCACTTCGTCGATGACGCTGACACTGGAGGGCGGCCGCGACGTCAAGGTGAGCACCCAGACCGGCTGCGCCGGCACGGTCACGGCGACGGCCTTCGACAATGAGCCACAGAACTTCCTGCGCCAGGACGGCCGACGCAGCAAGATCCCTGGCAACGCGATGCTGGAAGCGCGCAGCGCGGACGAACGTCGCTGGCTGGCGGCTTTCGGCACCTACTTTTTGGCCAGTGAGGGGTCCATCCTGCGCCAGCGTTCGTCCGACAGCACCGCCAACGCCTTCCTGATCGGCAAAGTGTTGTCCCTGGCAGTGCCGGGTGCTGGCACTTTGCTCGCGGCAATGGAGGCCACCACCCAGCGCACCATCCAGGTCGACGGTCTGGTGGGCGGTGCGGACCTGTTTGCCAACGAGGTGGTGATGGCGATGGGAGGCGACCCGTCGGTTGGGCTCCAGTTGTCGGACCGCTTGCGCGCCAAGGGCATCGCCGCAGATGTGCTGGTGATGAGCGCGTTCCGCCGCTCCAGCGTCGAGATTCATCTGCGCCAGTTGCAAGAGATCGTCCAGGCCCGGCGCAAGGCCGACCTGGCCGCTGAAGCGGCCGAGGCCGCCAAGGGTGCTGCCGTCGACGTGCCGCCAGCCAAACGCTGACATGGCGCATGCCCGGCCGCAGGTTGTCGGGTGGCGCAGCGGGCAGGGCGCCGCCCGTCGGTCCTGCGTAAGGCTTGGGCGACTGCGCCGACCAAGTTGTCATGAAGACCCCACACAATCCCGACTTGTCCAGCAGCGAGCCGCCCAGCGGTTTTTCGAGGCCTGTCCGGCCGGGCGGCGCAGTCCGCATTGCGTGGCGCATCGATCACCGCTACCGCTACCACAGCGGCAGCCGCAGTGGCTTGCCGTCGCAATGCTCGCCAGTGCTCGCGCTGGTGTTGGGGTCGGTGTTGGGGTTGGTACTGGGGTCGGTGGTGCCACAGCCGGCCTGGGCACAGGCTGCGCCGGCGGCGTCAGCGTGTCAGGTGCGGTCCGCAGCCCGACAGCTGCAGTTGGTCGAGCTCTACACCTCGGAGGGCTGCAATTCCTGTCCACCAGCCGACCACTGGCTGTCGGGTCTCAAGAATCGACCAGACGTGCTGGCGGCGGCATTTCATGTCGACTATTGGGACAGGCTGGGCTGGGTGGACCGCTTTGGCAGTGCCCGCCATACCCAACGGCAGACCGAGCAGCAGCGCAGTTCGGGCGCCGGGTTCAGCTACACGCCGCAGGTCTTGGTCAACGGTCGAGACTGGCGGGGCTGGCCGACGTTGCCCTTGCTGGACAACCCGGCGCTGGTGCAAATCACGCTGCAGCGCCTGGACAGCCGGCAGGTCAGCGTGAATGTGCTGGCGCAGCGCGGCGCACCACCTCGGCTTGCGATGTGGTGGGCGGTGCTGGAGGACCAGCACAGCTCGGCGGTGGCGGCAGGTGAAAACCACGGCGTGACGTTGCGCCATGACCATGTGGTGCGGCAGTACACGCCGGTCGCCGCCTGGGTCTCGGCGGACAGTCCAGCCCGGTCCCTGCGTCTCGACGCGCCGCACAACGGCGAAGCCGGGCGCAAGGCCCGGCTTCTGGTGGTGGTGACGGATGCCGCCACCGGTGCGCCGCTGCAGGCAGTTCAGCTGGATTGCTGATTGGGGTCAGCCGCCTGTCGGCGGTCAACTCACGGGCTCAAGAACTTGCCTGCAAGCATGCGGGCAGAGCCTTCGCCAGCCGTGAATCGCCTTTCGGCGACTCATAAGCTCAATAGCTTACTCGCAAGTCAGACGCCTGTCGGCGGTGAACTCGCGGGCTCAAGAGCTTGCCCGCAAGCATGCGGGCAGAGCCTTCGCCAGCCGTGAATCGCCTTTCGGCGACTCACGCGCGGGCTCAGCGCGGACCGCGCTTCGGGCCGAAGCCAGGCTTGGCGCCAAAGGCCGGACGGGCCGGGCGGTCACCGCCGCCAAAACCTTCACGGGCCGGACGGTCACCGCCAAAATTGCCGGGGCCGCCTGCGCCACGCGGTACCTGGCTGCGGCTGTCATTGCGGAAGCCGCCTTCACGGAAGCCACCTTGCGGCGCGCCGTCACGCGGGGCGGCGTCACGGAACCCACCTTGCGGCCGGCCGGCATCACGGAAGCCGCCTTGCGAGTGGCCTTCATCACGGTGACCCCCCTGCGGACGGGAGTCATCCGGGCGGAACGAGCCGCCACCGAAGTTGCCCCGGTCGCCGCCGCCAAAGTTGCCACGGTCACCACCGCCGTAGCTGGGGCGATCGCCACCGCCGAAGCTGGGGCGGTCGCCGCCACCAAAGCTGCCAGCCGGACGGCGATCGCCACCGTGGCCGCCGCCAAACCCACCCGCACCGCCACCACCGAAGCTGGCGCGGTCGCCGCCCCGGTCGGCACGCGGGCCGCCAAAGCTCGGACGGCCGCGGCTGCCAAAGCCCGGCTTGCCGCCAAAGCCGCTGCCGCTCGGGCCGCTCATGGTCGGCGCGGTGTACTTCGGCTCCAGGCCCGGCACCACCGCCACGGCGATGGTCTGGGTCGTGAAGCGCTCGATGCGGCGGATCATGCCCACGTCGCGGCGCTCGGCCAGCGTGATTGCCAGGCCATTGCGGCCGGCACGGCCGGTGCGGCCGATGCGGTGGATGTAGTCTTCCGGCTTCATCGGCAGGCCGTGGTTGATCACATGGCTGATGGTCGGCACGTCAATGCCGCGGGCGGCCACATCAGTGGCTACCAGCACCCGCAGATGGCGGTTGCGCAGGTCTTGCAGCACGCGGTTGCGGCGGCCTTGCGGCATGCCACCGTGCAGCGCGGCC
>JANMXG010000295.1:0-11357 GCA_031394235.1 Betaproteobacteria bacterium | reverse complement strand
GGCCCGCGACGCCCAGCGGCTGGCCGAGCTGCGCCCGCTGGAGCAGCGCTTTCTGCGCCGGCTGATCGACCAGAAAGGCGTGGCCGATGCCCGGCTCGACGAGTACCGCTGGCTGGTCGAAGAGCTGCGGGTCAGCTTCTTTGCCCAGGAGCTGCGCACGCCGCAGCCGGTCAGCGTCAAGCGGCTGGACAAGGCCTGGCAGCAGCTGACCAGTTGAGCCGTTGAGCGCCACCGGGCACCCCCAGCGGCCAGCACCCCGCGTTCACCAGCCACCGCGCCCGGTTCAGGCCGGCACCGACGGCAAGCCAGAGAGCGCCATCGCCAACTCTTCCTCGCTGTAGCTCTGGTCGGTCAGCTTGCCGGCAAAGTAGTTGCTGTAGGCCGCCATGTCGAAGTGGCCGTGGCCGCAGAGGTTGAACAGGATCACCTCGCTCTTGCCCTCGGCTTTGCAGCGCAGGGCTTCGACGATCGCGCCCTTGACGGCATGGTTGGCCTCGGGCGCGGGCACGATGCCCTCGGCCCGGGCAAACAGCACGCCGGCCTCGAAACACGCGACCTGGTGGTAGGCGGTGGCCTCCAGCAGCCCCAGCTCCCGCAGGTGGCTGACCATCGGCGCCATGCCGTGGTAGCGCAGGCCGCCGGCATGAAAACCGGGCGGCGTGAAGGTGCTGCCCAGGGTGTGCATCTTTGTGAGTGGTGTCATGTGGCCGGTGTCGCCAAAGTCGTAGGCGTACTTGCCGCGGGTCAGTGACGGGCAGGCGGCGGGCTCGACCGCCACGATGCGGCGCTGCTTGGTCTTGCCGCCGCCGCGCAACTGCTGGCCGATGAACGGGAACGCGATACCGGCAAAGTTGCTGCCGCCGCCGGTGCAGCCGACGATCACGTCGGGGTCGTCGCCGGCCATCTCCAGCTGCAGCATCGCCTCCTGGCCGATGATGGTCTGGTGCATCAGCACATGGTTGAGCACCGAGCCCAGCGCGTATTTGGTGTCGTCGTGGGTGGCGGCGATCTCCACCGCCTCGCTGATCGCGATGCCCAGCGAGCCGGGGTGATCGGGCCGGCCGGCCAGCACGCTGCGGCCGTACTGCGTCTCCATCGAAGGGCTGGCGATGCAGCGCGCGCCGTAGGTCTCCATCAGCGCGCGGCGGTAGGGCTTCTGGTCGTAGCTGACGCGCACCTGGAACACGGTGACATCCAAGCCGAACAGGTTGCCGGCAAACGCCAGCGACGAGCCCCATTGGCCAGCGCCGGTCTCGGTGGTGAGCTTCTTGATGCCAGCCTGGGCGTTGTACCAGGCCTGCGGCACGGCGGTGTTGGGCTTGTGGCTGCCGGCGGGCGACACCCCTTCGTATTTGTAGTAGATCTTGGCGGGCGTGCCCAAGGCCTTTTCCAGCCGGTGGGCGCGGAACAGCGGCGCCGGCCGCCAGAGCTTGAAGACCTCGCGCACCGGCTCGGGGATCGGCACCTCGCGCTCGGTTGATACCTCCTGCAGGATCAGCTCCATCGGGAACAGCGGCGCCAGGTCGGCCGGCCCGATCGGCTGCAGCGTGCCTGGGTGCAGCACCGCTGGCGCCGGGCTGGGCAGGTCGGCAGCGATGTTGTACCAATGCGTGGGCATGCGGCCGGCGTCGAGCAGGTACTGGGTGGCGCTTTGGCTCATAGGGATCCTTGCGGTGGGCTTAGGGTTGACGGTTCGGCAAGCGCCCATGCTAAAAGGGCAGAGGGCAGAAGGGAAGACCCCGCCGGCAAGCCCATCGTCCGTTGCGGAGTGATCGCTGCGCAAGCCCCGCGCTACCATGGGTTATTCGGGTTGGCGGTGGTGCTGACCAGCCCGACGCGCCGCGCACTGTCAAAACAAGGACCGACATGACCCTCAGCGTGATCCCTGCCGATGCCCCCTGCGGTGCTGCGGTGCGTGGCGTCGACCTGACGCATCCACTCACCCCTGGCACGGTGGCCGAGTTGCGGGCCCACTGGCTGGCGCACCAGGTGCTGGCGTTTCCGGACCAGGCGATGTCGGTCACCGACCTGGAGCGTTTTGCCGCGGCCATCGGCCCGTTTGGGCCGGACCCGTACTTCGAGTCCATCCCCGGCCATCCGCACGTGGCCCAGGTCAAGCGCGAGGCCGACGAAACCAGCTCGCTGTTTGCCGACAACTGGCACTCGGACTGGAGCTTTCTGGCCAACCCACCGGCGGCCACGCTGCTGTTTGGCAACGTGATCCCGCCGGTGGGTGGCGACACCCTGTTTGCCAACCAGTACGACGCCTGGGACGCCTTGCCGGCGGACATGAAGGCGCTGCTGCAGGACAAACAAGGCGTGCACTCGGCGCGCCGCGGTTATTCGCGACAGGGCCGCTACGGCGAGCAGGACGCCGGCCGGTCGATGGCGATCCGCTTTGATGACTCGGCGCTGGCCACGCAGCTGCAACCGGTGGCGCGCCGCCATCCCGAGACCGGCCGCACGGCCTTGTTTGTCAGTCCGGGCTACACCATCGGCATTGACGGCCTGCCCGAGGCCGAGGCAGCGGCGCTGCTGTCTGTGCTGTTTGCCCACCTCGGCCGGGATGAGTTTGTCTACCGTCACCGCTGGTCACCGGACATGCTGGTGATCTGGGACAACCGCTGCCTGGTGCATGCCGCCACCGGTGGCTACGACGGCCACCGGCGGCTGCTGCACCGCATCACCGTGGGCGAGCAGGCCTGAGAGGCTGAGAGTTTTTCGATCAGCCCGCTCACCGCCCCAAAACGCACCCGCTCGTCGTTGCAAATGCTCGCCATAGCCTGGCTATGGCTGCGCGTTGCGCCTAAATCGGGCACCTTTTGAGGCGTTGCTCGGGCACGCTCGAATTCCTCTCAGCCTCTGACTCAGCGCGGCCGCATCAGCACCCGCAGCGCGGCCAGCGCCAGCAGCGCAAACAGCGCCAGGCTCCAGAACTCGTAGGGCAGGCGTAGCAGGTCGGCCTTGGCGTCGGCGCAGGACGCGTAGGCGGCAAACACCTCGGGAAAGCGACTGTCCAGGCCGGTTGCGCCCATCACCCGGTCGGCCAGCGTCATGTTGCAGGATGCCGACGCGTTGGCCACAAAATGCTGCCACAGCGCGGCGGCCATGCCCAGGCCCGCCAGCACCAGCGCCAGGCCGGCGCCCAGCCGGGTGCCCAGCACACCCGGCAGCAACCGGCTCGCCACCAGGCCCAGCAGCGACGCCGCGGCCACCGCGACAAAAATCAGCCGCTGCAGCACGCACCAGGCGCAGGGCAACATGCCCAGCACATGCTGGGTGACCAGGGCGCCCGCCACCGCCAGCAATGCGGCAACGGCCATGCCGGCCAACAGCTGCTGCGGCCGGCGCCTCACTGCACTTCCGCGATCAGCTCGATCTCGACGCAGGCGCCCATCGGGATTTGCGCCACACCAAACGCGCTGCGCGCATGGGCTCCCGCAGCGCCAAACACTTCGCCGAACAGCGCTGACGCGCCGTTGGTCACCAGGTGCTGCTCGGTGAAGGTGGCGGTGCTGTTGACCAGGCTCATCAGCTTGACGATGCGCACCACCTTGTTCAGGTCGCCGACGGCGGCTTGCAGGGTGCCCATCAGGTCGATCGCAATCGCGCGGGCTGCGGCCTGGCCTTCCTCGGTGCCCATCGTCAGGCCGAGCTGGCCGACCCACGGTTTGCCGTCCTTGCGGGCGATGTGGCCCGACACAAAGACCAGGTTGCCGGTGCGCACAAAAGGCAGGTAGGCGGCAGCCGGGATGGCCACCGGGGGCAGGCTGATACCGAGTTGCAGGAGCTTGTCATGGACGGACATGGTGTGTTTTCGCGCGGTGGGTGGGGAGGGGTGCCTGCGGGCCGGGGGCGTGTCACCGGGCGGGCCGCGGCGGCTGATCCGGCCGCGGTCGCGTGCAGCGATGGAGCCAACACATGATCCTACACTGCGGCCATGTCGGCACAGACTCTGCAAAGCGTGCGGGGCCGGTGGCTGGACTCCGGCTGGTGGGCGGCCCTGTGCGCTTTGGCCTGGCTCGGCGGGCTGGGCTTGCAAATGCAGCAGGCCCAGCTTTGGCCCGCGCGCGGCTACACCGGGCTGGCAGCAGTCTGCGCGGTCTGGCTGCTGACAGCCCTGGCCTGGCGGCGCGCCCGGTTGCTGGTTGCGTGCCTGTTGGCTGTATTTGGACTGGCCGTGGCGATGGCCGGTCTGCGTGCCGACGCCCGCCTGTCCGAGCGCTTGGCGCCAGCGCTGGAGGGCCGCAACCTGGTGGCAACCGGTGTGGTTGCCAGCCTGCCGCAGCACGGGTCCTCGGGCCTGCGCTTCTTGTTCAAGGTCGAGCAGGCCGAGTGGCAAGACGCACCGCCGGACACTGTGGACGGCAATGCGTCCAGGCCCGCCCCGGTGCTGCCGCCGTTGATTTCGCTGGGCTGGTACAACAACTTCAGCGACGAGGTGGCGCTGGACGACCCCCGCAATGCGCTGCAGGCCGGCCAGCGATGGCGCCTGCCGCTGCGCTTGAAGCAGCCGCACGGCGCACTCAATCCGGGCGGCTTTGACGTCGAGCTGTTGTGGTTCGAGCAGGGCGTGGGCGCCACAGGCTATGTGCGCGTGGCCCGCGGTGGCGCACCGGCAGTGCGACTGGACGACGCCGCCGGCTACCCGGTGCAACGGCTGCGCGAGGCGGTGCGCCAGGCTATCGCCCGCCAGGTGACCGACCCGCGCCTGGCCGGCGTGTTGGCGGCGCTCGCAGTGGGCGACCAGGCCGGCATCGAGCGGGAGGACTGGGAAGTCTTTCGCCGCACCGGCATTGCCCACCTGGTGTCGATCAGCGGCGTGCACGTCACGATGTTTGCCTGGGCCGCGGGTGCGCTGGCCAGCCGGCTGTGGCGGCGCAGCCCTAGGCTGATGCTCAGGCTGCCGGCATCGATGGCCGGCCGCTGGCTGGGTCTGGCAATGGCCACTGGCTATGCCGTGCTGGCTGGCTGGGGCGTGCCCGCGCAGCGCACCGTGATCATGCTGGTAACCACCGGCCTGCTGCGCAGTGGCGGCCAGCGCTGGCCCTGGCCGCTGGTCTTGCTGGCGGCTGCGGTGGTGGTGACCTTGTTCGATCCCTGGGCGCTGCTGCAGCCGGGCTTCTGGCTGTCGTTCACCGCCGTGGGCTTGTTGATGGTGTCGGGGCCGGCCGACAGCGCGGCAGCCAAGCCGGCAGCTGACCCGCCCGATTCCGCAGCACCGGCCGATCGACCGGGCCGCGCAGCGGCGCTGTCGGCTGCAGCCGCGGGCGCGGGCGCGAGCGGCGCCGCCGTTGGCCGCCTGCTGGATCAAATGCGGGGCTATTTGCGGGGGCATCTTCACGGTCATCTGCGGGCGCAGTTCGTGGCCACGGTCGGCCTGGCGCCGTTGACGGTGGTGTTTTTCCAGCAGCTCAGCCTGGTGGGTGGGCTGGCCAACATGGTGGCGATTCCGCTGGTCACGCTGGTGATCACGCCGTTGGCACTGCTGGGCATCCTGATGCCGTGGGTCTGGACCCTGGCCGCTGCGGTGGTGCAGGCCCTGGTCTGGGGCCTGGGTCTGCTGGCGCAATGGCCGTGGGCGGTGTACCAGGCGCCTGCGGCGCCGGCCTGGGCGGTGGCGTGCGGGTTGCTGGGCGCCGTGCTGGGCTTGCTGCCCGTGCCCTGGGCGCTGCGCTGGCTGGCCCTGCCGCTGGTCGTGCCGCTGCTGTGGCCACCACTGGAGCGCCCCCTGGCGGGGGGGTTTGATCTGCTGGCTGCCGACAACGGCCCGGGCACGGCGGTGCTGGTGCGCACCCGGCACCACCTGCTGGTCTACGACACCGGGCCGCAGTACAGCCGGGACAACGACGCTGGCCTGCGGGTGCTGCTGCCGCTGCTGGGCCACCGGGGCGATCGCCGCATCGACCTGCTGGTGCTCAGCCACCGCGACAGCGACCATGTCGGCGGCGCAGCCAGCGTGCTGGCAGTGCATCCGGTGGCGGCACTTCAAAGCTCGCTCGAACCCGGCCACGCGCTGCTGGCGCAGGCGGCGCGGCTGGGCGTGCCGGCATCGCGGTGCGACGCCGGCCTACGTTGGACCTGGGACGGCGTGGCCTTCGAATGGCTGCACCCGACGCAGCAAGAGCATGCCGCCGCCCGCAAGTCCAACGCGCTGAGTTGTGTGCTGCGCATCGCCGACAGCGCCGGCCGCAGCGTGTTGCTGACCGGCGACATCGAGGCGCCGCAAGAAGCGGCGTTGCTACAGCGCCTTCGTGCGGGTATCGGTCCGGCGCTGGCCAGCACCGTGTTGCTGGTGCCACACCACGGCAGCCGCACCTCGTCGACCGCTGAATTCATCGATGCCGTGCAGCCGCGCACCGCCGTGGTGCAGGCCGGCTACCGCAGTCGCTATGGCCATCCGGCGCCCGATGTGATGCAGCGCTACATCGACCGCGGCATTCAAGTGGTGCGCAGCGACCAATGCGGTGCGTGGCTGTGGCACGATGGCATTGGCGTTTGCACCCGAGCAGTGCGCCGCCGGTATTGGCATTGGACCGCGCCCGTGGGTGGTGCGATTGTTGCTAACCCTGAGAGGCCAGGAGCCCACTCACGATGAAACCCACTTTTGACGAAATGCTGGCAAACGCCGGCACCGTACGTGCGCACTACAGTGGCTTCGACCGCTGGCTGCACCAGCAACCGCCCGAGCAGATGGCGGCCCGGCGCGACGAGGCCGAGATGATCTTCCGCCGCGTGGGCATCACCTTTGCCGTCTATGGCGCCAAGGACGAAGACGGTGCAGGCACCGAAAGGCTGATTCCGTTTGACCTGATCCCCCGCATCATCCCCAGCGACGAGTGGGCGCTCATGCAGCAGGGCCTGGCCCAGCGGGTGACGGCGCTCAACCGGTTCCTGCACGATGTCTACCACGAGCAGAACATCCTCAAGGCAGGCATCGTGCCGGCCGACCAGATCTTGAACAACGCGCAGTTCCGCCCCGAGATGATGGGCGTGGACCTGCCGGGGCAGATCTACTCGCACATCGCGGGCATCGACATCGTGCGCGCCGCCCAGCCCGACGGCAGCGGCACCTACTACGTGCTGGAGGACAACCTGCGGGTACCCAGTGGCGTGAGCTACATGCTGGAAAACCGCAAGATGATGATGCGGTTGTTTCCCGACCTGTTTGCACAGCACCGGATCGCGCCGGTTGCGCACTACCCCGACCTGCTGCTGGAGACGCTGCGGGCGGTGGCGCCGCCTTCGGTCAATGAGCCCACGGTGGTGGTGCTGACGCCCGGCATGTACAACAGCGCGTACTTCGAGCATGCCTTTCTGGCGCAGCAGATGGGGGTGGAGCTGGTCGAGGGCCAGGATTTGTTTGTCAAGGACAACTTTGTCTACCTGCGCACCACCCAGGGGCCGCGCCGGGTGGATGTGGTGTACCGCCGCGTGGACGATGATTTTCTCGACCCGAAAGCCTTCCGGCCCGACAGCACGCTGGGCTGTGCCGGCCTGCTCGATGTCTACCGCAAGGGCAACATCAGCCTGTGCAACGCGATCGGCACCGGCGTCGCCGACGACAAGTCGATCTACCCCTACGTGCCCAAGATGGTCGAGTTCTACCTCGGCGAAAAGCCCATCCTGGAGAACGTGCCCACCTACGTCTGCCGTGAAAAAGACGACCTGAAGTACGTGCTGGACCACCTGGGCGAGCTGGTGGTCAAAGAGGTGCACGGCGCCGGCGGCTACGGCATGCTGGTCGGGCCGGCGTCCACCAAGGCCGAGATCGAGGACTTCCGGGCCCAGTTGCTGGCGCGGCCCAGCAACTACATCGCCCAGCCCACGCTGGCGCTGTCCACCACGCCGACATTTGTCGACAGCGGCATCGCGCCGCGCCACATCGACCTGCGGCCGTTTGTCCTGTCGGGCAACAGCGTGCAGACGGTGCCGGGTGGCCTGACCCGCGTGGCGCTGAAAGAGGGTTCGCTGGTGGTCAACAGCAGCCAGGGCGGCGGCACCAAGGACACCTGGGTGCTGGAGGCTGACCCCGAGACCGCGACGACGGCCACCGAGCCGGCGCTCATGTCCCAGCGCCAAGGCTGATAGGAGAACAAAGAAAATGCTGTCAAGAACCGCCGACCACCTGTTCTGGATGTCCCGCACCATGGAGCGGGCCGATCAAGCGCAAAGCGCTTGTGGCGAAGCCACAGCACCGCCGCGCGCGACTGCGCGTGGCGGGATTTTCGGCCTGATGGAGCAACGCTGATGCTGTCTAGAACCGCCGACCACCTGTTCTGGATGTCCCGCTACATGGAGCGGGCCGAAAACACCGCCCGGATGTTGGACGTCAACTACCAGACCTCGCTGCTGCCGCAGTCGGCCGACCGGACCGAGCAGGGCTGGGCTGGCGTGCTGGGGATCTCGGAGCTGACCGAAGCCTTTGGCAAGAAGCACGACGTCGTCAATGCCGGCAACGTGATGCAGTTCCTGGTGCGTGAAAGCAGCAGCCCGTCGTCCATCCTGTCTTGCCTGGGCGCCGCCCGTGAAAACGCCCGCGCGGTGCGCGGCAAGCTCACCACCGAGCTGTGGGAGACCACCAACCAGACCTGGCTGGAGTTCAACCGCATGCTGTCCGACGACACCTTCGAGCGGGACCCAGCAGCGCTGTTCGAGTGGGTCAAGTTCCGGTCGCACCTGAGCCGCGGCGTGTCGGTGGGAACGATGCTGCAGGACGAGTCGCTGCATTTCATCCGCATCGGCACTTTTTTGGAGCGGGCCGACAACACGGCACGGCTGCTCGACATCAAGTTTCACGACCTGGCCGGCGACTACTTTGGCGCCTGGGCCGACGACGCCGCACCCGAGGTGGATTTCTACCACTGGAGCGCGATCCTGCGCTCGGTCAGCGCCTTCGAGATCTACCGCAAGGTCTACCGCAACGTGATCCGGCCCGACAAGGTGGCCGAGCTGTTGATGCTGCGCCCGGACATGCCGCGCTCGCTGGCGGCCTGCATGAACGAGTTGGTGGCCAACCTTGAGCTGGTGGCCAATGATCCCAGCGCCGAGACCCGACGCCGCGCGGGCCGGCTGCGCGCCGACCTGCAATTTGGCCGCATCGACGAGATCCTGGCGACCGGCCTGCACGCCTTCCTGACCCAGTTTCTGGACCGCGTCAACGCCATCGGTGCGGGCATCAGCCGCGACTTTCTCGTGCCGGCCTGATCGGCTGCCGGCAGTTGCCCGCAGCCGAGTGAAAATGCGGCGCCGCAGCATTTGTTTGCCCCTGAAGGCCCTTGAAGGAACCCCGTGTCCATCCATGTCGCCCTGAACCACGTTACCCACTACAAATACGATCGTCTGGTCAATATGGGACCGCACATCGTGCGCTTGCGGCCGGCACCGCACTGCCGCAGCCAGATCCTCAGCTACTCGCTAACGGTCGAGCCCGAGGGCCATTTCGTCAACTGGCAGCAGGATGCGTTTGCCAACTACCTGGCGCGGCTGGTGTTCCCTGAGCCGATGACCGAGTTCAAGGTCACGGTCGACCTGGTGACCGAGATGTCGGTCTACAACCCGTTCGACTTCTTCCTGGAGCCCGAGGCCGAGAACTACCCGTTTGCCTACGACGAGGCGCTCAAGCTGGAGTTGCAGCCCTATTTGGTGACTGAGCCAGCCACGCCCGAGCTGGCCAAGTTTGTCGCCAGCATCGACCTTGCTGAGCGCCGCACCATCGACTTCCTGGTGGGCATCAACCAGCGCCTGCAAAGCGACATCGGCTATGTCATCCGCATGGAGCCGGGCGTGCAGACGCCCGAGCAGACGCTGACGCTCAAATCGGGCTCGTGCCGCGACACCGGCTGGCTGCTGGTGCAGGCGCTGCGCCACCTGGGGCTGGCGGCACGTTTTGTGTCGGGCTACCTGATCCAGCTCAAATCCGACGTCAAGGCGCTCGACGGCCCCAGCGGCACCGAGGTGGACTTTACCGACCTGCATGCCTGGTGCGAGGTGTTTTTGCCCGGCGCCGGCTGGGTCGGGCTGGACCCGACCTCTGGCCTGATGGCCGGCGAGGGCCACATCCCCGTGGCCTGCACGCCCACGCCCGGCAGCGCGGCGCCGGTCAGTGGGGCGATCGACGAGTGCGAGGTCGAGTTCGAGCACACGATGACCGTGACGCGCATTTTCGAGTCGCCCCGCGTCACCAAGCCCTACACCGAGGCGCAGTGGACCGACGTGCTGGCGCTGGGCGCAGCGGTGGACATTCAACTCACTGCCGACGATGTGCGGCTGACGATGGGCGGCGAGCCCACCTTCGTGGCCGTGGGCGATCGCGACGGCGCCGAATGGAACACCGACGCGCTGGGCCCGACCAAGCGTCTGTTTGCGCAAGACCTGGTCGCCCGCCTGCGTGACCACTATGGCGTGGGCGGCTTTTTGCACTACGGCCAGGGCAAGTGGTACCCCGGCGAGCAACTGCCCCGCTGGGCCTTGTCAATTTGCTGGCGCGGTGACGGTGAACCCTGCTGGCACGACCCCTCGCTGTTTGCCGATGAGCGCGAGGCCCATGCCTACACACCGGCTGACGCCCGCAACTTTCTCACCGGCCTGACCCACCGCCTGGGCGTCAGCGATGCCCAAGTGCAAACCGGCTACGAGGACACCAGGAACCACCTCAGGCGCGAGCGCCGGCTGCCGGTCAATGTCGATCCGTTCGATGCCAAGCTCGATGACGAGGTCGAGCGCATCCGCCTGCGCCGCATCTTCACGCAAGGGCTGGACCACCCGGTGGGCTATGCGCTGCCGATCAAGAAGGCTGGCGCGGATGCTCCGGCCGGTGTGCACTGGCAGACCGGGCCGTGGTTCTTCCGCGACGCGCGCATGTACCTGCACCCCGGTGATTCACCGATGGGCTGGCGCCTGCCGCTGGACTCGCTGCCCTGGGTCAAGGCCACCGACTACCCCTTCCACATCGAGTCCGATCCGTTTTCACCGCGCGATGCGCTGCCGGCTGCGGCGGTGATCCGTAGCCAGTACGCGGCGCATGTGATTGGCGGCGGCTTAGCCGAGGGCGGCACGGTAGCGCTGCAGGCCAAGCTGTTCGAGGTGGGCAAGGCGGGGCCGGCGGCGGCCTCGCTCACCTTGGTGTCGGGCAAGGCCGGCGCCACCGCCGCTTTGGCAGCCAACCGCGCGGCTACCGCGGCGGCCACCACCCTGGCCGGCGCCAAGCCCGACGCCACGCCCGAACCGGCGGTGGGCGAGTCGGCGCATTGGGTCACGCGCACAGCGCTGGTGGTCGAGGTGCGTGACCCGCGCCGCTCCAACGGCCCCAAGGCAGAAAGCCAAGGCAAGGCCAGCGGCGTGTTGTATGTCTTCAT
>JANMXG010000294.1:0-8426 GCA_031394235.1 Betaproteobacteria bacterium | reverse complement strand
GACGGTGCCAACCAGCGCCTGCGGCTGGACCGCCTGCCCGCACCGGTGCTGGCCAGCCTGCGCTGGCCGAGCCGGCCCGAGCTGCCCGGCGGCAACCCGGCCTGGAGCTACCTGATCCAGCACCCGTTTGGTGATTTTTCGCTGTTTGTCGGTGAGCTGCCGGCCGAGGCCGGCCCCGGCACCGGCCTGTTTGCGCAGAACGTGCCGTTCGAGGTCTGGGTCAACGGCGCCGAGCAGCCGCGCGGCATCGGCGCGATGGCCAAGACCTTGTCGATGGACATGCGGGCCAACGACGCCGCCTGGCTCAAGCTCAAGCTCGACGCGCTCGCCACGGTGGCCGAGGAGCGGGCCTTCGAGATGCCGTTCCCGCCGACCGGCGAAAAACGCCTGTTCCCTGGCGTGGTGGCGGCCACCGCGGCGGTGATCCGCTGGCGCTGCGAGCAGTTGGGTGCGCTGCAAGAGGGCGGCGCCACCCCGGTGCTGGACGCGATGTTCAGCCGTGAAGAGCCCCGCACCGGCACCGCCGGCACGCTGGCCTGGGCGGTGGACGTGGACAACCATGCCACCGGCGAGTCGTTCACGATGACGCTCAAGGAGGTGTCCTTGCCCGGCGCCGACGGCGGTACCGTGACCCGTCCCTGCGCCGTCGGTTTCTCGGGCAACTACCCGCGGGCCTTCGACGGCCTGGCGCGCTTGCTGTCGCTCGACATGCGGGTGATGGACCCGGCCTGGATCGGCATGAAGCTGCGCAAGCTGCTCAACGTCGGCGAACCGCTGGGCCATTTCATGGCACCCATCCCCGGCCAGCGCCGCCAGCAGACCTGGCCCAGCACGGTGGCCTACATCGCCCGGCTGGTGATCCACCGCTACGCCATGCTGGGTGTGCTCAGCGAGGACGGCCTGCCGCTGCACGAAATGGGCATCCTGGCGGCGCCGGGCAGCAAGTCGGGCGCTGCACCGGCCGCGCCCGCAGACCCAGCCAGCCAGCCGGGGTTGATGGCCGGCAAGCCCTGCCCCGAGTGCGGCAACCACACGCTGATCCAGAAGGACGGCTGCGAGTTCTGCACCGCCTGCGGGTTTGTCGGGCAGTGCGGTTGACTTGACCCGGGGCCGACGGGCCTGCCCGGTGCTGCGGTCGTGGGTGATCAACTGCGGTGCGGTCGTCATGTGGCGGCGACCGCCCTTGCCAAGTCTGTGAGGCCGGGGTACCGGGCGTTGCGCGAATCCAGCACGGCTTGCCATGCGCCGCCACCCTTGCTGGCGATGGTCTGCAGGTCCGGCGTTATGCCGTCGCAAGCATTGCCGTGCCAGCGGAAGGTGACGCGGCGTCTGGCAGCGTCTGCAGGGGGTCGGATTCGGGCGGCTTGGTGCAATCGCGGTCCAGCACCAGGTAAAACACGCTGCCCCGGCCCAGTTGGCTGCGCACGCCCACCTCGCCACCCTGGGCCTGCACCAGCCGTCGGGTGAGTGCCAGCCCCAGGCCGGTGCCGGCGTGTTGCTTGGTGTAGCCGGCGTTCAGCTGCTCGAAATCGTGGAACAGCCGCGGCAGGTCCGCTTCGGCGATCCCGATGCCATCGTCTTCGACTTCGATGCGAAACCGCTTCGGGCCTTCGCCTGTGGCGCGCACCTGGATCAGGCCTCCCGCCGCACTGAACTTGATGGCGTTGGACAGGTAGTTGTACATCACCTGTTTCAACCGCGACGGGTCCAGCAGCAGATCGATGAGGGTCGGGTCGACCTCGACCGAAAGCCTGATTCGCTGGCGCAGGATCAGGCTGTGCAGCACGTCACCGCACTCCGAAATCAGCGCTTGCAAGTTCACCGGCTCGGGGAAAAATTCAAACTTGCCGGACTCCACCTTGGACAGGTCGAGCACGTCGTTGATCAGTTGCAGCAGGTGGCGCCCGCTCGTGCCGATGTGGCCCAGGAACAGTGCACGCTTGGCGGCGTCCGCATCCACTGCGCCGGATTGCAGCAGTTCAGAAAAGCCGATGATGGCGTTCAGCGGTGTGCGCAATTCATGCGACATGTTGGACAGGAACTGGCTCTTGATCCGGCTCGCTTCGCGGATCTGACGGTTCTCCACATCGAGCCGGCCCGCCGTAGCGCGGGCGTCCTCCGCCTGGGTGCGTGCGGTGATGTCCTGGACCGTGCCTCGAATCCCCAGCACCGCGCCGCTTGGCGCCAGAACCGCTTCGGCGCGCGCATCGACCCACATCGGCGTGCCATCCGCGTGCTGCGCACTGAGCACCAGGCTGAAGCCCAAGCCGGTCGCCTGCAGTTGCCGGGTGGCGGCGGTCAGCCCGACGAAGGACGCCGGCAGGTACGCGGTTGCGCCCTGTTTGCAGAACGGATGAAGCTCGCCGCTGCCAAAAACGGCTTGGAGTGATTTGGACACTTCCACGGTTTGCGATTCGGCGTTCCAGTACCAGCTGCCCAGGCGCGCCAGTTGCTGGGCTTCGGCCAGCCGGGCCTGGCTCTCGGTCAGTGCGGCATTGGTGACCGCCTGGGCCCTGGCGCGATCGGCCAGCATCGACACGCCCGCCGTGATGGCCTCACTGGCGCGCTCGGCCTCGGCAAAATGCAGCTCAGCCACTGGGGCGGCATGGCCGCCGGCCATCGCTGTCGCGGCAGCCTTCAGGCCTTCGACCGAGCGCGCCACCTTGCCACCCTGGCGCCACGCAAACAGCCCGCCGACGCCGAACAATGCCATCCCGCCCAGGCCGATCAGGGTGACGGTGCGCAGCCAGGATGCCGCAAGAACCCGCCTGGGGATGGCAAGCGACACGACCCACCCCGACATGGGCGAACGGCTGAAAGCGACGACCGACGGAATACCCTCCTGCGTGTCTGCCTCGAAAGCCCCCTCCGACGCTATCTGCAGCTGTTGGAGCAACGCCGGATTGGCCTGTTCACCCACAAACCACTCGGGCAGCTTGGTCCGGGCCACGGTGGTGCCTCTGCGGTCCGAAATACTGCCGACCCAGCCCGCCGGCAGTTTGTAGCCCTGCAGGATGTTGCCGATGTCGTTCGGCGTCAGCACCAGGCTCAGCCGGTAGACAATGCGGCCCGCGGACAGCACCGGCACATCGACCGTCACGACCAGATCCCCTGTGGCCGGGCTGGTGAACACGTCGGAGACCAGCGGTCGGGCAGCGTCGAACGATCCTGTACCCAGCGACGGTTCGCCCGGGGCCGGCAGTACCTTGCCGATCGCCCTCCGGGTGTTCAGAACCTCGCGACCGCTGGCATCGCTCAGCACAATGTCCTGACCAATGCCCTCGGATTGAAGCAGCTCCCGAGCGCGCCTTTGAAACCCTACCAGGTCTTTGGCCGCCAGTTGGCTGGACGTCGCCAGCGCCAGCGCCAACGCCCTGGCTCTGGCCAGTTCGGCGTCCAGCGTCTGGGACAGGCCGCGTGCCGTGCGAACCGTGTCGTTCTCGATTTGCACCCGTTCGTCCAGATACATCCGGTACACCAGGGCACCGATGCCGACCAGACCGGGAACCAGGCAAGCCAGCACGATGCCCAGCAGCAGCCAGCGCACCGGTGGGTGCTCTGCCGGCAAGTTCTGGTGGGCGCTGACAGGCGTCAAGGCAGGAAACCTCGGATCGCTCCCGTCAGTACTTGCAGCGGCGGGCGTCACGGGGCTCAGTGCCAGGCACGGTGCCTGCCGCCTGTGCCGTTGACGTCGGCGAGCTGGCGGTTGGGCGCGTCAACCCCGGCCGCACAGGCCGCACAGGCCGCGCAGGTCGCTAGGGCAACGGGGTCGAATGCGTTGACTCGATCGACGATCGGTACCGGTGCTGCATGCATGCTGATCCTCGCTGGCGCCTGTGCCGCTCGCATTGCGCCAGTGCAGTGCCGACGCAGCCGCCAGCTTCGCCTCAAAAGGCGCAGTCTCGCCGGGGCGCTCCTGTGCGTCCGTTCGCCAACGAACATGGAGGTGCGATCAAGCGGTGGTCCTTGCCGCCGCTGGCCACCCCTTGCGGTTCGGTGCCGCCCGAAAACGGGCATTGGGATGGCTTTACCGGGAGGTCGCCTTGGACGTTTTGTCGGCGTTGCACGGTGTCTGCGCACAGCGCCAGGCGGGCCAGTCGGTTCTGGCCAGGTTGACGCGGGTGCGGCATGGGGCAAGCGTACGCCGGGCCAGGCGGCGGCATACCGGACAATCTGTCGACTGACAGGAGGGTTGGGATGAGCATGTACGGGGCATTGGCGCAGGTGGTGGCGGTGGTGGGCGAGGCAGCGTTGCGCTGGCGTCGTTTGCAGGGCGGCACGCCGCCGCAGGCTGTCGGCGCCACGCCGGCGATCCCGGATGGCCGTCCGCAGGGCAAGATCCCGACGCTGAAGATGCCGACGGCCAAAGGCTGGGCGACAGGGCAGACACCGCTGGCCGCGCCGGGCCTGTCGGTCAACGCCTTTGCCGCCGGCCTGAAGCACCCGCGCTGGATCCAGGTGTTGCCCAACGGCGACGTGACCGTGGCCGAGGCCATGCAGAAGGCGGGCAAACCCCGGACGCTGTTCGAGCATGCGATGGTCAGCACGATGCAGCGCGCCGCCGCCATCGGCGACAGCCCCAACCGCATCACGTTGCTGCGCGATGCCGACGGTGACGGCGTGGCCGAGATCCGCGAGGTCTTTCTGTCCGGCCTGCGCCAACCTTTTGGCATGGCGCTGGTGGGCAGCAACTTCTACGTCGGCAATACCAACGGCATCGTGGCGTTCGACTACACGCCGGGCGCCACGCAGTTGGCCGGCGCGGGTCGGCCGCTCACCCGGTTCAAGCCCGGTGGTCATTGGACCCGCAGCCTGCTGGCCAGTGCCGACGGCCGCAAGCTTTACGCGGGCGTGGGGTCGATGACCAACATCGCCGACGGCGGTTTGGCCGTGGAAGAAGGCCGCGCCTGCATTGTCGAGCTCGACCTGGCCACGGGTCAGAGCCGGCCTTTTGCCACCGGCCTGCGCAATGCCGTGGGCATGGCCTGGGAGCCGGGCAGCGGCCGGCTGTGGACGGTGGTCAACGAGCGCGACGGCCTGGGCGACGAAACCCCGCCGGACTACCTGACCTCGGTTGCGGACGGCGGTTTTTACGGTTGGCCGTTTTGTTACTGGGGCCAGACGGTGGACGACCGTGTGCCGCAGGATGCCGCCCAGGTGGCCCGCGCATTGACACCCGACTACGCCTTGGGCGGCCACACGGCGTCGCTGGGCCTGTGCTGGCTGCCGGCGGGCACCTGGCCGGGTTTTGGCGAGGGCATGGTGATCGGCCAGCATGGCTCCTGGAACCGCAGCACGCTCAGCGGCTACCGGGTGGTGTTGGTGCCTTTTGCCAACGGCCGGCCGTCCGGGCCGCCGCGCGACATCCTGAGCGGCTTTCTGTCGCCGGACGAAAAAGATGCGTACGGCCGGCCGGTCGGCGTGACCTTGACCGCAGACGGTGCCTTGCTGGTGGCCGACAATGTCGGCGATGTGGTGTGGCGGGTTACAGCGGCGGGCTGAGCGGCGCGCTGAACGCGGCCCGGAGTGGTCGGCAAAGCGGCGTGCCCGGTTGGCGGCCGTCCGCGCAAGATCACGGCAGCGCTGGCAGGCTGACCAGGCAGGACAGGCACAGGCAGCTGCCGTAGCGCCGGCGCAGGTCGGCCAGCTGCGCGGCGCTGAGCTGTACCGTGCTGCAGGCGCAGGGTGTGGCGTCGTTGACGCCGCAGTGAAAACCACCGCCGCAGCGTGGGCAGCGGTTGTCGGTGGCAGGCGCGGCGACTGTGGCGCCACCTGCGTTGGCCGGCAATGCCGCCCCGGCCCGTGCGGGCGCTGCGGACAGGTCAGACCGGTTCATGCAAACAGCTTGCCATGCTGTTCACGCAGCAGGTTCTTCTGCACCTTGCCCATCGCGTTGCGCGGCAGTTCGGCCACCACGGCCAGGTGCTTGGGCACCTTGAAATTGGCGATCTGGCGCTTGAGCTGGCTGACCATGGCTGCCGCGTCGAGGCTGTGGCCGGGTTTGGCCACCACCACCGCCACCACCGCCTCGCCAAAGTCGGAATGCGGCACACCGATCACGGCCGATTCGGCGACGCCGGGCAGGTCGTTGATCACGCCCTCGATCTCGGCCGGGTAGACGTTGTAGCCGCCGCTGATGATCAGGTCCTTGCTGCGGCCGACGATGGCGACATAAGCGTCGGCCTCGATCCGGCCGACGTCGCCGGTCTTGAACCAGCGCTGGCCTTGCGCATCGGTGCTGAACTCCTCTTGCGTTTTTTCCGGCATCTTCCAGTAGCCGGCAAACACGTTCGGTCCGCGCACCTGCAGGTGGCCGATCTCGCCAGTCGGACTGGCGGCGCCGGCATCGTTCACCACCCGCAAGCCCACGCCGGGCAGCGCCCGGCCGACGGTGCCGCGGCGGCGCGCGCCGTCGGTGGCGCGGCAGGGGTTGCTGGTCAGCATCACGGTTTCGCTCATGCCGTAGCGCTCCAGCAGCACATGGCCGGTGCGCTCGGTCCAGGCGTCGAAAGTCTCGACCAGCAAGGGCGCCGACCCGCTGACGAACAGCCGCATGTGGCGGCAGGCGGCGTGTGTCAGCCCCGGCTCGCCCAGCAGCCGCACATACAGCGTGGGCACGCCCATGAAGACGGTCGCCTCGGGCAGGCGGGCGACCACGGCCTTGGGGTCGAAGCGGCTGAACCAGATCATCTTGCTGCCGTTGAGCAGCGCGCCGTGCGAGGCCACGAACAGCCCGTGCACATGGAAGATTGGCAGCGCGTGGATCAGCACGTCGCCGGGCTGCCAGTCCCAGAAGTCTTTCAGGGTCAGCGCGTTGCTCAGCAAATTGCCGTGGCTCAGCATCGCGCCTTTGCTGCGCCCGGTGGTGCCGCTGGTGTACAGGATGGCGGCCAGGTCGTCGGCTTGCTTGACGGCCGGCGTGTGCTGGTCGCTGTGGTGGGCGGCACGCTCCAGCAGGCTGCCGTCGCGGGTCTCGCCCAGCGTGAAGACATGGGCCGTGCCGGCTGAAAACGCGATGCGGCTGACCCAGGCAAAGTGCTTGGGCGCACACACCACCACCGCGGGTTCGGCATTGCCGATGAAGTACTCGATCTCGCCGGCCTGGTAGGCGGTGTTGAGCGGCAGGTAGACCAGGCCGGCACGCAGCACGGCCAAATACAGCATCAGTGCCTCGACGCTTTTTTCGGTCTGCACCGCCACCCGGCTGCCGGCCGGCAGGCCCAGCGAGTCCAGCAGGTTGGCCAGCATCGCCGTGCCGCGGTCGAGGTCGCGCCAGGTGTAGGCCGCGGCGGCCGCGCCCGCGTCGGCAACCTCGATCGCCACCTGGTCCAGGTCGGTAGGGAAGGCGGCGCGCAGCGCGGCAAACAGGTTGAGGGGGGTCGGCGTGGTCATGGGCGGCGTGGCGGAAGGCAAAAAGACGGCGGGCGGATGGCGGACGACGGCTGTCGGGCAAGCGGTGGGTGCGGCATGCTGCAGCGCCTCAGTCCAGCTTGGCGCCCGAATTTTTCACCACCTCGGCCCAGCGCTTGATCTCGCTGCCGACAAACTGGCCAAAATCCGGCCCCCACAGGTTGGGCGGGTTGGCGCCCAAGCCGGACCAGATGGTCTTGAGCTCGTCGCTGGCCAGTGCCTTTTTCATCTCGGCCTGCATCGCCGCAATGGCCGCCGGCGGTGTGCCCTTGGGCGCCCACAGGCCGTACCAGGTGGCCACCTGGTAGCTGGGCACGCCAGCCTCGGTGCTGGACGGTACGTCCGGGAAGCCTGGCGCGCGTTTGTCCGACGCCACCGCCAGCGCCTTGATGCGGCCGTTCTTGATGTGCGTGGCCGACGAGCCCAGGCCGTCGAACATCAGGTCTACCTGGCCGGCGATCAGGTCTTGCAGCGCCGGGCCAGCGCCGCGGTAGGGGATGTGGGTGATGAAGGTCTTGGTCTGCAGCTTGAACAACTCGCCCGCCAGGTGGTGTGAGGTGCCGTTGCCGGCCGAGCCGAAGTTCAGCTTGCCAGGGTTCTTGCGCAGGAAGTCGAGCAGGCCCTTCAGGTCGGCCACCGGTACCCGCTGCGGGTTGACCACGATCACCTGCGGCACGCTGGACACCAGGCCCACCGGGATGAAGTCGGCCTCGATGTTGTAGTCCAGCTTGGGGTACATCGACGGGGCGATGGCATGGTGCACCGCGCCCATGAAAAAGGTGTAACCGTCAGGCGCGGCGCGAGACGCCAGGCTGGCACCCACGGTGCCGCCGGCGCCGCCCTTGTTGTCAATCACAAACTGCTTGCCGGCGTTTTTGGTCATCACCGCAAACAGCGGCCGGGCAAAGGCGTCGGTGCCACCCCCGGCCGGGAACGGCACGACGATCGTCACCGGTTTGGTCGGCCAGGCGGGGGCTTGTGCCAGGGCCGGGCCGGCGGTCAAACCCGCCAAGCCC
>JANMXG010000293.1:0-4316 GCA_031394235.1 Betaproteobacteria bacterium | reverse complement strand
GCCGCCACCGCGCCGCTGTCGGTCTACGGCCGCACCAAGCAAGAAGGCGAAAACCTGATCCGCGCCAGCGGCTGCCAGCACCTGATCCTGCGCACAAGCTGGGTGCATGCCGCGCGCGGCGGCAACTTTGCCCGCACCATGCTGCGGCTGGCGGCCGAGCGGGACAGCCTCAACGTGATCGACGACCAAATCGGCGCGCCCACCGGCGCCGACCTGCTGGCCGACATCAGCGCGCACATGCTGCGCCGCGCGGCAAGCGACGCCAGCGTCAGCGGCACCTACCACGCGGTCGCCGCAGGTGAGGTGAGTTGGTGCGGCTATGCCCGCCACGTGCTGGCCTGGGCGCGCCAACATGGCCAGCCACTCAAGGCTGGTCCAGACGACGTGGCAGCGATCCCCACCAGCGCCTATCCGACGCCCGCCCGGCGGCCGCTCAACTCGCGGCTGGACACTGGCAAGCTGCGCCAGACGTTCGGTCTGACCCTGCCGCACTGGCAAACGGGGGTTGAGCGCATGCTGCGCGAATCCCTGAAGCTGCCCTGAAACCCGCAAAGCCACGCCGCGCCATGAAATTCACCGCCACCCGCCTGCCTGATGTCGTCGTGATTGACCCTGTTGTGTTCAGCGATGATCGGGGCTGGTTCATGGAAAGCTTCAACCAGCAGCGTTTTACCAACGGCCTGACGGCCTTGGGCCTGCCCCAGCCCCGGCCGTTTGTGCAGGACAACGAATCGCAATCCGCTCAAGGCGTGCTGCGTGGCTTGCACTACCAGTTGCCACCCCATCCCCAGGGCAAGCTGGTACGGGTGGTGCAGGGTGCGGCGCTGGACGTGGCGGTGGACATCCGGCGCGGGTCGCCCACTTTTGGACAATGGGTGGCTGAAGAACTGAGCGCTGCCAACCGCAAGCAGCTGTGGATACCAGAAGGGTTTGCCCACGGTTTTGTGGCACTGAAGGACGACACCCGGTTCGTCTACAAGACCACCGACCTGTATGCCCAGGCCTGTGAACGCGCGCTGCGCTGGGACGACCCCGCCATCGGCATTGCCTGGCCGGCCGGCCTGTTGCCGCGGTTGGCGCCCAAGGATGCCGCAGCACCCTTGCTGGCAGACGCCGACGTCTTCTGACACCTCCACGAGAACCCAACATGCCCGACAACGCCGCCGCCCGCCCGCTACAAACTACCGCCTACCTCACCCTGCAGGGCCAGTTGCAAGCGCAGCCACAAACCTGGTTGATCACCGGCGTGGCGGGTTTTATCGGCAGCCACTTGTTGGAGACACTGTTGGGCATGGGCCAGCGCGTGGTGGGGCTGGACAACTTTGCCACCGGCCACCCGCACAACCTGGACGCCGTACACGCCATCGTGGGCGACACTGCCTGGGCGGGGTTCTGCTTCATCGAAGGCGACATTCGCAATCTGGCCGACTGCCAACGCGCCTGCACCGGTGTGGACCGGGTGCTGCACCAGGCGGCACTGGGCTCGGTGCCGCGGTCCATCGCTGACCCGATCACCACCAACGCCGCCAACGTCGCCGGCTTCTTGAACATGCTGGTGGCTGCACGCGATGCCGGCGTGAAACGTTTTGTCTACGCCGCCAGCAGCTCCACCTACGGCGATCACCCCGGCCTGCCCAAGGTGGAGGGCACCATCGGCAAACCGCTGTCGCCCTACGCGGTCACCAAGTACGTCAATGAGTTGTACGCCGATGTGTTTGCCCGTTGTTACGGCCTGGGCACCGTCGGGCTGCGTTACTTCAACGTCTTCGGGCCCAGGCAAGACCCCGACGGCGCCTATGCGGCGGTGATCCCCAAATGGGCGGCTGCCATGTTGGGCGGCGCGCCGGTGTTCATCAACGGCGACGGCGAGACCAGCCGAGACTTTTGCTACGTGGCCAACGCGGTACAGGCCAACCTGCTGGCGGCCACGGTGGCTGACGAGGCGGCAGTGAACCAGGTCTACAACGTGGCCGTGGGCGACCAGACCACGCTCAACGGCTTGCACCAGATGCTGGCAGCAGCACTGGCGTCGGCGCGGCCGGGCTTGGTGACGGCAGCACCCGGGTACCGGGACTTTCGCGCCGGCGACGTGCGGCACTCTCGGGCCGACATCAGCAAGGCGAGTGATCTGCTGGGCTACCGGCCCAGCCATGACATACGGACTGGGTTGGCGGTTGCGGCAGGCTGGTACGCCCAAAGCGGCACACCGCACCCCGGCCCCGTCTGACCTGCCCTGCGCAGCCGTTGCTACCTCGGCTGGATGATGCGCGGTTCAACCACGTCGCCAGCAGGTACAGCCGGATGGGCAGGCCGTACTTCTGGGCAGGCGGCACTCCGGGGCAGGCGGCACTTCGGAGCAATCTGCACCGCATGAGCGGTTCAGTTCAACGACGGATCCTTCTCTGCGAGCTTGCCTGCCGCATATTTGTGCAAGACGCTCGCAATCAGGGTTTGGTACGGCATGCCTTCAGCAAGTGCCTTGGCTTGGATATCGAGCAGATCTGCTGACGACAGGCGAATGTTGACCCGTTTGTCTTTGATTGCTGTTGCCCTTGCTGCAGCGCGCATACGCTGAAGTTCCGCCTTGCTCGCAATCGGTTGCAGATTCCCTGACTCGTAGGCGTCAAGGACTTCCAGTTCGTAGGGATCAAGTTTAGACATCGTCTGACTCCTTCGCGATGAAGTCGCGCGTAGCCTTGCGGCTGGGAATGATCGTCTTTAGAAAGAAATGGTCTTCCTCTTCGACGAACGGAACCAAGAAGGCATAGCCGGCGACTTGAACGACCATGATCTTTTGCCGCGGGTACTTCGCCGCGTTCTGGTGCAGCACGATTTCAAGCAAACCACCTGCTTCGACGGCGACTGTGATTTGCTCGAAGGACACGCCTCGCTCCCTCTTGAGCAGATCATTCTTGTCGGGCGACCATCGAAAAGGCTTCACAGCCTGGGATGGTAGCAGGCCGTGTGCCTTTTGTCTTCAAAGAGACAGCGAATCACGCGAAGGTGAGTGGCGACGCTCAACGAAAAGCGCTTGTCCGCCGCCGGGCCGCGCCGAACCGCCAAGCCGCTGAGTTGCCCCCGCTGTGGCATCTCGGATCAGGTCGTTCATCAAAGGATTCGCCGCGCCTGGCGCCACCTTGCCTGCTTCCAGTTCGAGGTCCGGCGGCATGCCGACATGCCGCGTGTGGACTGCCAGTCCTGCGGCCAGACCACCCAGGTGCCCGCGCCCCGGGGCGCGTGAAGCCAGCAGCTATCGACCCAGCCATGACCTCCTGACGGGATTGGCGGTGGCAGCAGCGCTGCTGGTCCAGCGGGTGCAAAAACAGCTGCCGCTAGAATTACGTCTTCTTTTCGACAGTCTGAGGTGCCTTCCGCGCCCCACCTCTTGCCTGTCGACCCGGCTTTTGCGGCCTGTTGAGCCTACGGATTTCAATGTCACTGTCGACCCCCCTCCCTGCGGCACAACGTACCCGCTCGGGGCTGATAAGCGTCTTTTTGCTGTCGCTGCTGCTGAACGCTGGCGCGCAGACCCAGGGGACCAACCAGGACAACAGCCCGGTCACGGAGCCGTCAGTCCCGGGTGGTCCGGTTCGGCTTCGCCAAGCCGCGGCGCAGCCCGCGCTTGATGACCGATCAACGGGCATCGCCATGCCGGCTGCAACCCCGGTACCGTATGTGCCGGGCGAGTTCGAGCGTTTTGTGCAGCGCCAGGCTGGCCCCACGGTGGAGGTGCGCCGCTTTGGCGCCGACCTGATCTCGGGTGGATTTGACAACCGCGGCGCGGACTTGAGCCCGCTGGTGCCAGGCGACTACGTGGTGGCGCCAGGCGACGAGGTGCTGCTCACGCTGTGGGGGTCGGTGGACGCAGACCTGCGTCTGGTGGTGGACAGGGCTGGCCGCATCACCATCCCGCGTGTCGGGCCGGTGCAGGTGTCGGGCATTCGCCAAGCCGACCTGACCGACGTGGTGTCGCGCCGCGTGGCCCAGGTCTTCAAGAACTTTCAAATCAGCGTGACGCTGGGCCAACTTCGGGGCATACGGGTATTTGTCACCGGCTTCGTCGTCAAGCCTGGCACCTACACCGTGAGCAGCCTGTCCACCGTGGTAGCGGCGTTGATGCGGGCGGGCGGCCCGGCCTCATCGGGCAGCTTCAGGTCCATCGAGCTGCGCCGCGGCGGGCAGCTGTTGTCCAGCTTTGACCTCTACGACCTGCTGCTCAAGGGTGACCGGTCCGCCGACCGCATCGTGCAAGCCGGTGACGTGGTGCATGTGGGCCCGGTGGGTGTGCAGGTGGGCTTTATCGGCAGTGTCAACAA
>JANMXG010000292.1:0-11222 GCA_031394235.1 Betaproteobacteria bacterium | reverse complement strand
GTAGCGCAGCACCTTGTCGATCGCCATCACATAGAGCGCACCCTTGTGCATGGTCACTGCGGGCTGGTTGAGCTTGTCGACGACGACGCGGCTGCTGCGGTCGCGGCCGTTGTCGGTGATCTCGTAGACCCGGCCCAGCGGCCTGGTGCCCGCGTAGACCTTGCCGCTCTCGCCGCGCGCCATGGCGCGCACGCCCGGCGTGCCGGCGGACCACACCTCGATCTTGAAGCCCGGCGGCAGCTTGAGCTGGTCGATCTGCACATCGGCCGCCGCTGTGGCGGTGAACTTTGCGGCATGCGGCGCGAGCTTGGAATCGGCCAAGTCGGTCGGCATGCCTTGCTTCCAGGCCGGTGGCGGTGGCGGCGCCGGTGCCGGTGCCGGCGCGGGCGTCTGGGCCAGGGCATGGGATAGGCCGAGGGCGAGCAAAGCGCCCAGCAGGGTCAGATTTTTTGGCATAAGGAACCGGTGGTTGGGTCAATCGGGCGTGGCCAGCCGAAGTCTCAGCGGTCCGCTGGCCAAGGTTTACAGCGTATTCAGGGTCGGATTTAAATTCTCATCGGGACATGCTGCGGCCTGAGACCCCAAGGCGACAGGCATTGCGTTTCAGGCTGCCGCCTTGGCCGAATACATCGCCTCGATCGTGTCGGCGTATTTGCGGTTGACCAGCGACCGCTTGAGCTTCATGGTCGGCGTCAGTTCTTCGTCCTCGGCGGTCAGGCGCTGCTCGATCAGGCGGAACTGCTTGATCTGCTCGACCCGGGCAAACTGCTTGTTGACCTTGTCGATCTCCTCGCCGATCAGACTCACCACCTCCGGCGCGCGGCACAGGCTTTTGTAGTCGGAGAACTGCACATCACGCTCTTGCGCCCACTGCTCGATGTTGTCCTGGTCAATCATCACCAGGCACGACAGGTAGGCGCGCTTGTCGCCAATCACCACCGCGTCCGTCACATAGGGGCTGAACTTGAGCTGGTTCTCCCATTCGCTGGGCGTCACGTTCTTGCCGCCGGCGGTGATGATGATGTCTTTCATCCGGTCGGTGATGAAGAAGTAGCCATCGGCATCGACCCGGCCGACATCGCCAGTGTGCAGCCAGCCGTCGCCATCGATCGTCTCGGCCGTCTTCTCAGGCTGGTTCAGGTAGCCCTTGAACACCACCGCACCCCGCACCAAGATTTCGCCCTGTTCGGAGATCCGCATCTCCACTCCCGGCCCGGGCAGGCCGATGCTGCCCGGCCTGCCGGCATCGAACGGCGTCACGGTGCCACCGCCGGTGGTTTCGGTCATGCCCCAGCCCTCGCGCAGCGGGATGCCCAGCGCCAGGTACCAGCGGATCAGCTCGGGCGAGATCGGCGCCGCGCCGGTGAGCGCCAGTTGCACCCGGTTCAGGCCCACCATGCGCCGCACGTTGTTGAGCACCAGTGTGCGCGCCAGCCAATAGCGCGCCCGTTGCAGCACGCCGGGTGCGGTGCCCGTCTCGGCCAGCTTGACGATCTTCATGCCCTCGCCCAGCGCCCAGCCGTAGGCCAGTTGCTGCACCCGGCCGGCCTCGCGGACGCTGATGGCCACGGTGGAAAACACCTTCTCCCAGACCCGCGGCACAGCAAAAAACACCAGCGGTTGGACCTCGCGCAGGTTGTCGAACACCGTCTCGGGGTTTTCGACGAAGTTGATCGTCGACTTGCGGTGGATCGAGACGTACTCGCCGATCATGCGTTCGGCGATGTGGCACAGCGGCAAGAACGCCACCCGCTCGCCGCCCATCGGCAGGCCTTCGAACAGTGAGCTGCCGGTGGCCGCCAGCGCAGCGCAGATGTTGGCATGCGTGATCATCGCGCCCTTGGGCCGGCCAGTGGTGCCCGAGGTGTAGACCAGCACCGCCACGTCCTGCGGTGTGCGGCTGGCCAGGCGCTGCGCCACCAGCGTCGGGTGGGCCTGCAGGTAGTCACGGCCCAGCGCACGCAGCGCGTCCAGGCTGATCACCTGGGGGTCGTCCAACTTCTGCAGGCCTTCCATGTCGAACACGATCACGCGTTTGACCAGCGGCAGGTGATCGCGCATCGCCAGGTATTTGTCGAGCTGCTCGTCGTCCTCGGCAAACAGGAACACGCTGCTGGAGTCAGTGCACAGGTAATCCACCTGCGACGCCGCATCGGTCGGGTAGATGCCGTTGCAGATGCCGCCCATGCTCAACGTGGCCAGGTCGGCCCAGACCCACTCGCGGCAGGTGTTGGCCAGCACCGACACCACCTGCCCCGGCTCGAAGCCGAGACTGACCAGCCCGGCGCCGATCTCGGCCACGGTGTTGCCCACCTCGGTCCAGCTGTAGGCGCGCCACAGGCCCAGGTCCTTCTGGCGCATCATCACCGCGCTGCCCAGCCCGTCCACCCGCTGCCAGAACATCTGCGGCACGGTGTCGAAACTCAAGGTCTCGGGCACCCAACCTGGGCGGCGGGTGGTCACTATCGGGCTTGATGTCGAGGTCATCTTTGTCCAGCTGCGGTTAGGTCGCCAGGGCGCACGTCATCAAGCAGACGCCGTGGATCCGGCACCGCCGGGCCACTGGCGGCTCCCCCCCAGGGGGTGCGCCGGAAGGCGCTTCGGAGGGACGGCGCTATCGCCACGTCTTCTTCTTCTTCCAGCGCCGTTCACCGCGCACACCGGTCTCTTTCATGCCGAGGTAGAACTCGCGGATGTCTTCTTTCTCGCGCAGCACGTCGCAGCGGTCTTCCATCACGATGCGGCCGTTCTCCAGCACGTAGCCGTAGTCGGCTGCGTTCAGCGCCATATTGGCGTTTTGCTCGACCAGCAGCATCGTCGTGCCGTGCTCGCGGTTGATGCGCACGACGATCTCGAAGATCTCCTTGGTCAGCTTGGGGCTCAAACCCAGGCTGGGCTCATCGAGCAATATCAGGTCGGGCCGCGCCATCAGTGCCCGGCTGATGGACAGCATCTGCTGCTGGCCGCCCGACAGCAGGCCGGCGTTCTGGGCCTGCCGCTCACGCAGGATCGGAAAGTAGCCGTACACCTGCTCGATGTCGCGTGCCACGCCGTCGCGGTCGCGGCGGGTGTAGGCGCCCATCAGCAGGTTGTCCTTGACCGACAGCAGCGGAAACACCTCACGGCCCTCGGGCACATGCACCAGGCCACGCCGCACGATGTCAGCCGGGTCGCGGGCGGTGATGTCGCAGCCCTTGAACATCACCGTGCCGCGGGTCGGGTCCAGCACACCGGAGATCGTCTTCAGGATGGTCGACTTGCCCGCGCCGTTGCTGCCCAGCACCGCACCAATCTCGCCGCGCCGCACCTTCAGGCTGACGCCGCGGATCGCCTTGATCGGGCCGTAAGCGCTCTCGACATTGGCCAGCGACAGCAGGATGTCGTCGTTGGCGCCGTGCGCGCCTGCCACTTGCGCGCCTGAAACACCGGCAGGCAGCGCCAACGCTTGTGGGATGGGTGGCTGCGTCGCCATGTCGGGCCCCGTCATGCTGCGGTCCTCCGCAGCGACGACACATCATCGACCGACCCCAGATAGGCCTCGATCACCCCAGGATGCGCCTGCACCTCGGCCGGCGTGCCCAGCGCCAGCACCTCGCCCTGGTTCATCGCCAGCACCCGGTCGGACACGCGGGACACCAGGCTCATGTCGTGCTCGACCATCAGCACGGTGATGCCCAGCTCGGTCTTGATGTCCTGAATCCACCACGCCATGTCCTCGGTCTCCTCGACGTTCAGGCCCGACGACGGCTCGTCCAGCAGCAGCAATTTGGGCCGGGTGCACAGCGCCCGCGCCAGCTCTACCACCTTGCGTTTGCCGTAGGGCAGCCCGGCGACAAAGCTGTCGCGCAACGCCTGCAGGCCCAGCAGGTCGATCACCCGCTCGGCGCTGAGGCGGGCCGCCAGCTCGGCCTCGCGGCTGGCACGGGTAAACAACAGGTTGCTCCAGAAGCCGGCAGCGCGGTGGATGTGGTGACCGATCAGCAGGTTTTGCAGCACGGTGGCGTTTTCGAACAGCTCGATGTTCTGGAAAGTGCGCGCAATGCCCAGCGCCGCGATGTCGTGCGGCGGCTTGTCCGACAACAGCTGGCCCTCGAAGTGCAGCGTGCCAGTGGTGGGCGTGTAGATGCGGCTGATCAGGTTGAAGACGGTGGTCTTGCCAGCGCCGTTGGGGCCAATCAGCGTGAAGACCTCACCGCGCTGCACTTCAAAGCTGACCTGGTTGACCGCCAGCACGCCGCCAAAACGCACGCTCAGGTCTTTGGCGACCAGCAGGGGGCCGCTGCTGGCGGCGCCGAGCCTGTCGCTGGCTGCGCTGGTGGATCGGTTGGGGGTCATTTCAGCCGCTCCGATTTGGCATAGCTCTTCTGCCGCTTGAACAGGCCGCGCCGGTAAAACGGAAACAGCTGCAGCCAGGTGCGCACCTTGAGCCAGCGGCCGTACAGGCCCATCGGCTCGAACAGCACAAAGGCCATCAGCACCACACCGTAGACCACCGCCTGCAGCCCGGTGGCCTGGCCGATGGCCGGCGGCAACCAGTCCTTGCCCAGGGCAATCAGCTGCGGCATCGTGATCAGGAAGATCGCCCCGAGAAACGCACCGTGTACCGAGCCCAGCCCGCCCACCACCACCAGCAGCAGCAGGTCCACCGACTGCTGGATGCCAAACTGGTCGGGCGAGATGAAGCGCAGTTTGTGGGCGTACAGCGCACCCGCCAGGCCGACGATGGCCGCCGACAGCGCAAACGCCAGCGTCTTGTAGCCGGCCAGGTGGATGCCCATGCTTTGCGCCGAAACCTCAGAGTCCCGGATCGCGATGAAGGCCCGGCCGGTGGCCGACCGCAGCAAATTGAGCACCGCCAGCGTCACCAGCAAGCAGGTGCCGAGGGCGATGTAGTAGAACGCCTCGGACGAGCCCAGGTCGGCGCCAAAAAACTGCGGCGAGGTCACCGAGATGCCAGCATTGCCCTTGGTGACACTCTCCCAGCGCGCCAGCACCTCCTCAACGATGAAGCCGGCCGACAGCGTGGCGATCGCCAGGTAGATGCCCTTGACCCGCAGCGCCGGCAAGCCCACCACCACGCCCACCGCCGCCGACAAAGCCGCCGCCAGCGCCATCGTCAACGGAAACGGCCAACCCTTGGCCGACAGCACCGTCTGCAGGTAGGCACCGACACCGAGAAACGCGGCGTGGCCGATCGACGCCAAGCCGGTGAAGCCCGACAGCACCATCAGGCCCAACCCGGCCACCGCGTAGATCAGCACAAAGCTGAGCTGTGACAGCCAGTAGTCTCCGGCCCAAAGTGGCGCAGCCAGCATGACCAGCACCAGCAGGCCGTACCAGAAGGCCTGGCCGTTGTGTTTGACCAGCGCGATGTCCTGCGCGTAGTCGGTCTTGAAGATGAAACGCATGTTGGTGTAGCCCTCAAACCTTCTTGCGCAGGTTGCCGCCAAAAAGCCCGTTGGGCTTGACCACCAGCATCACCAGCACCACCACGTAGGCGGCGATGTCCTTGAAGCCCTCGGGCAGGTAAAAGCCTGCAAAGGCCTCGACCAGACCGATCACCAGGCCGCCGACGATGGCCCCGGGCAGGCTGCCAAAACCGCCCACCACCGCTGCCGGGAAAGCCTTGAGCCCGATGTAGCCCATGTTGGCGTGCACAAAGGTGATCGGCGCCAACAGCAAGCCGGCCAGTGCGGCCACTGCCGCCGACAGCCCCCACACCAGGCCGTTGATGCGCCGCACCGGGATGCCCATGTAGTAGGCCGCCAGCTGGTTTTGCGAGGTGGCCTGCATCGCAATGCCCAGCTTGCTGTAGCGGAACATCAGGTACAGCGCCGCGCACAGCACTGCGGTGATGCCGATGATGGCCACCTGCTCCAGGCTGATCACCGCACCGGCGATGTTGATCACCTCGCCCTTGTAGGGCACGTCCAGCGTGTGGGTCTCGGTGCCGATCTCGGGAATCATCGAAATCAGCCCGCGTGCGGTGTAGCCCACACCGATCGTCAGCATCACGATGGTGAACTGCGGCTGCCCCATGATCGGCCGGATCACCAGCCGCTCCAGCACGATGCCGAACATGAACATGCCCACCACCGCCATCGGCGCGGCAAACCAGAACGACCAGCCGGCCGCCTTCATCAGCACCAGGCCGCCAAAGGCACCCAGCATCATCAGCTCGCCCTGGGCGAAGTTGACGGTCTCGGTGGCCTTGTAGATCAGCACAAAGCCCAGCGCGATCAAGGCGTAGATGCAGCCGAGCGACACGCCCGAAATCAGCAGTTGCACAAAGGCCAAGCGGGTCTCCTGCGGCGGCTGGCCGTTGTGGTCAGTGGGGGTCGGGCGAGGCGGTGTTTTGAGCGCCACCACAGCGCCGACGTCAATCTGCAGGTTAGGTCGCGCCCAAGACGCCCGTCTTGTGCCCAGATGCTGCCAGGGCCGCCGGGGTGCCGTGACGAGGGAAAGCCCGCAGGCGCTGAAAGATAGGCCGACGGTCGGGTTCGCTGCCCTGGCCCGGCAGGGTCAGGCTCGGCCCCGCGGTGCCGGTTGCGCCCGGCGCTGGACGATTTTTCAGACCGGCTCGACCGTCACGCCCACGCTGGGCGGTGCGTTGCCGCCACCGCGGATCACGCCGCGCAGCGGGGCCACGTCAGCGTAGTCGCGGCCCCAGGCCAGCGTGACATGGTCCTGGCCCACCGCAACATCGTTGGTCGGGTCCAGCGCCACCCAGCCGTGCAAGGGACACCACACCGCCACCCAGGCATGGCTGGCGTCGGCGCCCACCAGGCGCGGTTGGCCGGGTGGCGGCTGGGTCAACAGGTAGCCGCTGACGTAGCGTGCCGCCAGGCCCAGCGACCGCATCGCGCCGATCATCAGGTGGGCAAAGTCCTGGCAGACGCCCTGCCCCTTGTCCAGCGCCTGCAAGGCGGTGGTGTCGACATCGGTGGCGTTGGGGTTGAAGCCCATGTGCGTGTGGATGTGGCTCATCAAGGCGCCAGCGGCCAGCAGCAGCGGGCGGCCGGGCACAAACAGGCTGCGCGCAAAGTCGGCCAGGCGGGGGTGGCGGGGCGCAAAGTGGCTGGGCAGCACAAACTCAACCGCGTCGGGCTGGGTCAGGCCGGCGCGGTAGCGCAAGGCCTGGGCGGCGGCCTCCCAGGGCGGGCTCGAGGACGCGTCCAGCACCGGCGGCGTGGCCAGCCGCACCTGAAAACTGCTGACCACTGTCAGCGTGTCATGCACCTGGGCATGGCTGAAGCCGTGGCGCCAGTTGCCAAAGACGTCACGGCTCTCCTGCACCACGCCCTCGGGCCGCGGGCCGATCTGCAGGGCCCAGCGCGAGACCTGCTGCAGTTCGGTGTCGCGTGGCCGCAGCCAGGCGCTGTGGTGCGCTTCTTCGACCGGCCGGTCGTAGTCGTAGCGGGTCTCGTGGCGCACCGACAGCTGGCGTGGCCCGGGTGGCGGCCTCCCGAATTGCTGCAACGCCGCCAGCGGCGGGAGCGACCCGGCCACACCGTCGGTAGGGCCGGTCTGGGACTGAGATTGGGATGGCGATTGAAACGGGATCAGCGCTGGCAGCCCGACACCCGGCAATGCGCTGGGATCGCTCATTGCCAGACCCGCCGATCCGGCGCCTCGACGTGGGCAAACAAATGGCGCCCGATCTCGTCAGACAGGCTGCGGGCATCCGTGCAGCACTGCTGCAAGGTGTCGATCAACACGCTGTGGCGGCCCGCGGGGTCGGTGCTGGCGAGGCGGGCAAATGGCCAGTCCTCGGGCAGAGCGAAACCGGCGGTGGCCTGCAGCGCCCAGGGCGCCTCCTGCCGGGCCAGCTTGCGCAACCGGTCACGCAGGGTGCGGGCCACCCAAGCCAGCGAGCGCGGGTTGTCGGTGTCCATCACCAGCAGGTGCAGCAGCGGCAGCACCTCGCGCCGGGCCTGGAACTGGGCGCGGTAGGTGATCACGCTGTCGAACAGGTTGAGCAACAGCGCAAAGCCGTCGTCGGCCTCGTGCACCCGGTGCTCAAAGCCCAGCGCCAGCGCGTGCGAGAGCATGTGCAGGCGCTCGATCTGGCGGCCCACGCTGAGCAGGCGCCAGCCGTCGTCGCGCGTCATGCGGTCGGTCTGGGCGCCGGTGATGGCGGCGAGGTGGGTGGTGGCCCGGGCCAGCACGCCCAGCACGTCGGGCACGGGTGCATGGCTGTCGCCGCGGTCCAGCACGTCGGCCAGGTGTTGGGCAAAGTGGTCGTCCACCTCGTGGATCAGCTTCCAGTGCTCCGGCGACAGCCGCTCGCGCAGCGCTTGCGCGCAGCGGCGCAGGCTGTGCAGGCTGTGGCTGACACTGCGCGTGGTGCTGCCGGCAGCGCCGGCGCAGCCGGGCTGATCGGCGCGCAGGCCTTGCAGCAGCGCGCGCTCAAACACCCGAGGTGACTTGATCGGACCCGGCACGCCCTGGGCCACCAGGCCGTGGAACTGGGCCAGGTCGCCCAACAGCCGCAGCACGGGCACACTGGCGTCGTGCATCGTCTCCAGCGTGACGCGCACCAGGCGGGCGGCGTTTTCGGCGCGTTCGGTGTAACGGCCCAGCCAGTACAGGTTCTCGGCCGCCCGGCTGCTGACGCTGCGGTGCCAGTGGGTCAGCTCGGCGGCGGTCAGCGGCTTGGGCAGCAGCGAGCTGTCGTCCACCGCGCCACGGGCAATCACCCAGGTGTCCACGCTGGCGCTGCCGTGCTGCATGCTCAGCCAGGGATCGTGCGCGCTGCGCGGCGGGTCGCCAGGCCTGTCGCTGTCTCGGCCGGCCACCCGGGTCAGGGCACCGGGCAGCACCCGCCAGCCGCCGGCACCGTCGGCCAGTGCAAACACCCGTATCACGGCGCTGCGCGGCAGCAACCGGCCGTCGGCCCAGACCGGCGTTTCGCCCGGCCGCACCCGCGCCTGCAGGCTGTAGGCGGCGGGGTCGGCGTCGATGCGCTCGGCCAGCGCTGCGCGCTCGACCGGGCTGAGGTAGGCTGCCACCAGCGGGCCAAACCCGCTGTCCGGGAAGGTGGGCGCCACGACAAAGTCGGCCAGCCGGTTTCGCTGTGCGGCCCAGACCGCTGGCTCGCCGCACCACCAGCTGGTCGAGGCCGGCAGCAGCAGCGGCACGCCCAGCAGCCGCTCGGCCACGCCAGGCCAGAAGGCGGCCATGCCCGGGCTTTCCAGAAAGCCGGCGCCCGGCGGATTGGCCATCACGACCTCGCCCGCGCGCAGCGCCTGCATCAGGCCGGGCACGCCCAGCGCCGAATCCGACCGCAGCTCCAGCGGGTCAAGAAACTCATCATCAACACGGCGCAGCAGCACATGCACCTGCTCCAGCCCGTGCAGGCTCTTGAGGAACAGCCGGTTGCCGCGCACCGTCAGGTCTGAGCCTTCCACCAGCGTGATGCCCAGGTAGCGCGCCAGAAACACCTGCTCGAAGTAAGTTTCGTTCATCGGCCCGGGCGTCAGCAGCACGATGCGGCTGCGTTCGCCCGCCGGGCTGGCGTGCAGCAGGCCGTCCAGCAGCGAGCGGAAGCTGGCGGCTACGCGCTGCACCCGCAACGCAGCAAACTGGTCATGGAACATCGGACCGACGATCAGCCGGTTCTCCAGCAGGTAGCCCAGGCCGGACGGCGCCTGCACCCGCTGCGCCAGCACCGAAAACCCGCCGCCCGGTCGGCGTTTCAGGTCGAAGGCGGCGATGTGCAGCCGCGCCTGCCCAGCCTGCCACAAGCCGTGCGCCGGCCGCAGGTATTGCGGATGGGCAAACACCATCGATGCCGGCAACAGCGCGTCACGCAGCAGGGTCTGCGGGCCGTAGATGTCGGCCAGCACGCGCTCCATCAGCTGCGCGCGCTGCACCACCCCAGCCTCGATGCGGGCCCAGTCGTCGGCGTTGATCAGCGCCGGCAGCAGCTCTAGCGGCCAGGGCCGGCTGTGGTCGTCGGCATCGGCGTAGACGTTGTAGGTGGCGCCGTCCTCGCGCACACGTTGACGCACCCGGGCCTGGCGCGCAGCCAGGTCGCCCCAGCCGTCCAGCCCCAGGCTGCCAAAAAAGGTTTGCCAGGGGGCCGCCAGCGGCAATGCCGCGGCACCGGCGGCGCCGCCCGGTGCGCCGCGCAGCTCGTCAAAATGACCCGGCGTGGCCCGGCTTGCCGCTCCCGACGCCAGGGCGGTGGCGTCGGGCAGGTCGTCATCGGCGAGCAGGCTGCTTTGCATGGGCGAATCATGCCCTGCCGGCGGGGGCTCAGGCATCGGGCCCTTCCCCGCCTTCAGGCTCAACCGTCAAACCTTGCGCAAGTCCAACGTGAACGGAAACTCCAGGCTGCGCGTGGGCTGACCCACGTCCATTCGGCCCGGCGTGTGGCCGATGGTGAAGAAGCGCGCCAGCCGGCGGCTTTCGGCCTCGAAGGCGTTGACCGGGAAGGTGGCGTAGCTCAGCCCGCCGGGGTGCGCCACGTGGTACTGGCAGCCGCCCAGCGATCGGTTCATCCAGCGGTCCACCAGGTCGAACGTCAGCGGCACATCGGTACCGATGCTGGGATGCAGCGCGGTGGGCGGCAGCCAGGCACGGTAGCGCACGCCGCAGACGTACTCGCCCACCCGGCCGGTGGGTTGCAGCGGTACCGGCACGCCGTTGCAGGTGACCACATGGCGCGGGTTGATCAGCCCGGTCACCTTGACCTCGATACGCTCGACCGATGAGTCGACATAGCGCACGGTGCCGGACGACGAGCCCTCCTCGCCCATCACATGCCAGGGCTCGAGTGCACTGCGCAGCTGCAGCTGAACCCCCTCGGCCTGAAGATCACCGACCTTGGGGAAGCGGAACTCGAAATGCGGCGCAAACCAGGCCGCCTCAAAGCCAAAGCCGGCCCCCTGCATTTCTTCGACCACATGCTCAAAGTCCTGCCAGACAAAAGTGGGCAGCAAGAACCGGTCGTGCAGTTCGGTGCCCCAGCGCACCAGCTCGGCGCGGTAGGGCTGGGTCCAGAAACGCGAGACCAGCGCCCGCAGCAGCAGCTGCTGCACGATGCTCATGCGGGCATGCGGCGGCATCTCGAAGGCGCGCAATTCCAGCAGCCCCAAGCGGCCGGTGGCTGAGTCGGGTGAATACAGCTTGTCGATGCAGAACTCGCTGCGGTGGGTGTTGCCGGTCAGATCAACCAGGATGTTGCGCAGCGTGCGGTCCACCAGCCAGGGCGGCAT
>JANMXG010000291.1:0-5717 GCA_031394235.1 Betaproteobacteria bacterium | reverse complement strand
GCTGAATCGGACGTTTGCTGGTCCCAGGAATAGGTCTTGGACAGTGCGCTGTAGGGCAGGGTCTCGAACGACAGCCGGTTCTCTTCACCGGGCTTGCCCTTCTGCTGGCCTTCGAGGATGCGGGCGGCGGTCTGGGTCGAGATGCCCATGCCGTCACCGACGAAGATGATCACGTTCTTGGCGCGGCCGGTGTTGTCCTGCAGCGCCTTGCCGGCGGTGATGAAGGCATTGCCCGCCTTGTTCCAGTCGGCCACCGACTCTGGGCCCTTGACGGTGGGTTCGGCTGCAGGCGCTGCGGTGTGGGCCAGGCCCAGAGCCAGCAGTGCTGCGACAGCGGTGAAAGGTTTTGTCAGCGCTGACTTCGTCATCCGATCCGTCCCAGCAGCAGGTATTCCATCAGCGCTTTCTGCGCATGCATCCGGTTCTCGGCCTCATCCCAGACCACCGATTGCGGGCCGTCGATCACTTCGGCGGCCACTTCTTCGCCGCGGTGTGCCGGCAGGCAGTGCATGAACAGCGCATCGGGCGCGGCGGCGGCCATCATCTCGGTGTCCACGCACCAGTCGGCAAATGCGGCCATGCGCACCGCGTTTTCGGACTCGTAACCCATGCTGGTCCAGACGTCGGTCGTCACCAGGTTGGCGCCGCGGCAGGCGTCCAGCGGGTCGGCAAAGACCTTGTAGCAGTGGCTGGACGTGATGCCCGCGACGCTGGGGTCGACCTCGTAGCCGCCCGGTGTGCTGATGTGCAGCGTGAAACCCAGGATGTCGGCCGCCTGCAGCCAGGTGTTGGCCATGTTGTTGCCGTCGCCCACCCAGGCCACGACCTTGCCCTGGATGCTGCCCCGGTGCTCGATGTAGGTGAACACATCGGTCAGGATCTGGCAGGGATGGAACTCGTTGGTCAGGCCGTTGATCACCGGCACCCGCGAGTGCGCCGCAAAAGCCTCGATCTTGGTGTGCTCGTAGGTGCGGATCAGCACCAGGTCGACCATCCGGCTGATGACGCGGGCTGAATCCTCGATCGGCTCGGCCCGGCCCATATGGCTGTCGCCGGTGGTCAGGTGCACCACCGAGCCGCCCATCTGGTACATGCCGGCCTCGAAGCTGACGCGGGTGCGGGTGCTGGCTTTCTCGAAGATCATCGCCAGCGTGCGATCGACCAGCGGCTGGTAGCGCTCGTAATTCTTGAAACGGGTCTTGATGGTGCGGGTGCGCTCGAACAGGTAGGCGTACTCCTCGGCACGCAAGTCCTTGAACTGCAGGAAGTGTCTCATCAGGCTCGGTCCCGGCTTCATGGCGCTGGTTTCAGGGGGCGGGCTTCACAGGCCAGGCCTCAGGCCTGGGGCGCTGCCAGAAAGTTGCGCAGCAGCGGCACCAGGATGCCCACCAGTTCGTCGGCCTCGGCCGCGCTCAGGATCAGCGGCGGCAGCAGCCGGATCACGCTGTCGGCGGTGACGCTGATCAACAGCCCAGCCTGCGCGGCTTGGAGCAGCAACGCGTTGCACGGCCGGTCCAGCTCGATGCCGATCATCAGGCCCTGGCCGCGGATCTCCTTCAAGCCGCTCACGCCGGTCAGGCCTTCGACGATGCCGGCGCGGATGCGCTCGCCCATCGCGGCAGCATTGGCCATCAGGCCGTCCTCTTCCATGATGCGCAGGGTCTCGATGCCGGCACGCATCGCCAGCGGGTTGCCACCGAAGGTGGTGCCGTGGTTGCCCGGCTGCAGCACGTCCTTGGCGCGCGGGCCGGCAACGATGGCACCAATCGGCACGCCCGAGCCCAGGCCCTTGGCCAGCGGCATCACGTCCGGCAGGATGCCGGCCCACTGGTGGGCAAACCATTTCCGGTGCGGCCGATGCCGCACTGCACCTCGTCGAGCATCAGCAGCCAGTTTTGCTCGTCGCAGATCTGGCGCAGGCCGCGCAGGATGTCGACGCGGGTCGGGTGGATGCCGCCTTCGCCCTGGATCGTCTCCAGAAAAATCGCCACCACGTTCGGATTGGTTCGTGCCACCTCGCGCACCGCGTCCAGGTCGTTCAGCGGCAGCCGCACAAAGCCCTCCACCAAGGGGCCAAAACCAGCCTGCACCTTGGGGTTGCCGGTGGCCGACAGCGTGGCAATCGAGCGGCCATGAAAGGCCTTGTCATAGACGATGATCTCCGGCCGAGCGATGCCCTTGTCATGGCCGAACTTGCGGGCGATCTTGAGCGCACCCTCGTTGGCCTCCAGCCCGGTCGAGCAGAAGAACACCGCGTCCAGGCCTGACAGCTCACACAGCTTGGCGGCCAGCGCCTCCTGCATTGGCGCTGCGTAGTAGTTGCTGCAGTGGATCAGCTTGCCGATCTGGTCTTGCAGCGCCGGCACCAGCTTGGGGTGGGCATGGCCCAAGGTGTTGACGGCGATGCCACCCAGGCCGTCCAGGTATTCGCGGCCCTCGGTATCCCAGACGCGGCAGCCCCGGCCATGTGACAGCGCAAAAGGCAGCCGGCCATAGGTGTTCATCACGTGGGAAGTCATCAAAAGGCTCCAGAAAAGCGGTCCGACAATGAAAAAGCCGGTGGCATGCCACTTCGGGCACAACGCCGGCTGGGAGTCTGGATTCTAAAGTGCAGCCCGGTCTTGGCCGATACCGCTGAATCGACCAGGCGTTGGAGTTCCCCATGAATGCTGCAGCGCAGCACTTCCGCGGCACAATCGCGGTTTTCCCGATGTTGTGTCCACCGCTGGTGCAGCCGCTGGCGCCACTGCGGGTTCCGCTTGACCCTGCCTCCCCTGCCCCGGCCTGCATGTCTGCCCCCAAACCGCGTGAGTATTTCATCCAGGGCATCACCCTGGCGGGCAAGACGTTCCGGCCCAGTGACTGGTCCGAGCGGCTGGCCGGCGCGCTGTCGAGTTTTCGGCCCAAATCGGGCACGGGCGGCATCGGCGCGCACATTGGCTACTCACCCTACTGCGTGCCCCAGGTGATCGAGGGCGTCAAGTGCGTGATCGTCAATGAGGCGCTCCGCGACTTGGAGCCAATGGCCTGGGACTTTGTCATGCACTTTGCGCGAGACAACGAATTGCAGGTGGTCGAGGCCTGCCTGATGCCGGATCCGCCGTTGGCGCCGCCAGCTTGATTCGGCAAGCAGGCTGCTTTGGGGCAGCAGCGTCCGACCATGAAAAAAGCCCGCCAAAGCGGGCTTTGTGCTGCCATCCGGCAAGCCGATCAGGCTGTGGCTGGGGCAGTCGCCGACAGTGCCTTGATCTTGGCCGACAGGCGGCTCTTGTGGCGGGCGGCCTTGTTCTTGTGGAAGATGCCTTTGTCGGCGATCGAATCGATCACGGACTGGGCGTTCTTGAACAATTCTGCGGGCGCGGCCTTGTCGCCACCGGTGGCGGCTTTGTCCAGCGCTTTTTGCACGTTCTTGACGACCGTGCGGAACTTCGAGCGCAGCGACGTGTTGGCAGCGTTCAGGACCACGTCCTGGCGTGCGCGCTTGCGGCCTGACGCCAGGCGGACTGTTTTCTTTTTGGCTTTTGAAGAGGTGGCCATGTTGCTGCTGATCCTGAAACTGTGGCTGAAATCGAGGCTGAAATTGCTGCGCTTGATCCGGATGGAGCCCATAAGTATAGCATCGCGGGTGAGCAGCGGCAAAGCCACTTGCCCGGGCTTCTTATAATGGGCATTGCTCGGTCTGGCGGCAAACTTTGCCAGTCCGGTCCTGATCGCCCCCACCGTGCGCGCCGCCGCACTTCTCCCTGTCCGCATGAACCTGTCCAAGGCCGTTTTCTCGGTCTCCGCCCTCACACTGCTGTCCCGCATCACCGGCCTGGTGCGTGAGCAAATCGGCGCGGCGCTGTTTGGCACTTCGGCAATGATGGACGCGTTCCAGATCGCCTTCCGCATCCCCAACCTGCTGCGGCGTCTGTTTGCCGAAGGCGCATTCGCCCAGGCCTTTGTGCCGCTGATCGCCGCCACCCGGGCATCCGACGGTGACGATGCCACCCACGCCTTGGTCGATGCGGTGGCCACCGTGCTGGTTTGGGCGCTGCTGCTGACCTGCGCCTTGGGCATTGCCGCTGCGCCGGGGCTGGTCTGGCTGCTGGCCTCGGGCTTTGCGCCGGCCACCGAGGACGCGGCAGTGGTGATGACGCGCTGGATGTTCCCGTACATCGGCTGCATGTCGATGGTGGCGCTGGCGTCGGGTGTGCTCAACACTTGGCGGCGATTTGCAGTGCCGGCTTTCACGCCGGTTTTGCTCAACCTGAGCGTGATCGGCGCGGCCTTGCTGCTGGTGCCGGTGTTCCGGGCCCGTGGCATCGAGCCGGTCTACGCACTCGCCGTGGGCGTGATGGTGGGCGGCGTGCTGCAACTGGCGCTGCAATTGCCCGCGCTGGCCGCCATCGGCATGCTGCCGCGGCTGGGCGTCGGCTGGCGCAGGGTGCGTGCGGCCTGGGCGCATCCGGGAGTCAAGCGCATGCTGTCGCGCATGGCGCCGGCGCTGGTGGGCGTGTCGGTGGCGCAGATCTCGCTGATGGTCAATTCACAGATCGCCAGCCACCTGGGCACCGGCGCGGTGTCCACCCTGGTCTATGCCGACCGGCTGATGGAGCTGCCCACCGCGCTGCTGGGCGTGGCGCTGGGCGTGGTCCTGACGCCGCAGTTGGCGGCGGCCAAGGCCAGCGGCGATGCAGCCGGCTACTCGGGCCTGCTCGACTGGGGCTTGCGGCTGGTGCTGCTGCTGGCGCTGCCCTGCGCGGTTGCGCTGCTGGTTTTTGCGCAGCCGATGGTGGCGGTGCTGTTCCACCGCGGCGCATTTGATGGCCGCGCGGTGACGATGACCACGCTGGCGGTGATGGGCTATGGCGCCGGTGTGATCGGGCTGGTGGCGGTCAAGGTCGCCGCGCCAGCGTATTACGCCCAGCAGGACATGCAAACGCCGATGCGGGTGGCGATCGTATCGCTGGTGCTGACGCAGGTACTCAACGCCGGGCTGATCGGTGGCCTGGGCATGGGGGTGTCGGCGCTGGCGCTGTCGATCGGGTTGGCGGCCAATGCCAACGCAGGCCTGCTGCTGTGGGGCCTGAAGCGGCGCGGCCTGTACCAGCCGGCACCCGGCTGGCTGGCATTTGCCTGGCGCGTGGTGGTGGCCAGCGCGGTGATGGGTGGCTTGATGGCCCTGGCCGCACGGCAGATCGACTGGCTGGCACTGGGCCGCCACGAAGTCCTGCGCGCTGGCGCGATGGCCCTGACGCTGGCCGCCGCAGCGGCGCTGTACTTTGCCGTGCTGGCGCTGCTGGGCCTGCGCCGCAACAGCTTCATGCGCCGGGCCTGACAGTGGCCTGCGCGGACTGCCCACCATGAAACACCTGCTGCTTGCCCCGCCCAGCGCGTTGGCGTACTTTGCGACCCTGGTGGCCGAGGACACCGGTTTTGCGCTGACCGAGGCGGCCATCTGCGTGGCGCACGACGACAACCCGGCGCTCGACGTGCAGACCGTGCTGGCCGACATCGACCGCCTGGCCGGCCGCCTGAAAGCCAGGCTGGCCGCCGATGCTTCGTCGCTGAGCCGCCTGCAGGCCCTGAACCAGTATTTCTACGGCGAGCTGGCCTTTGCCGGCAATGTCAACAACTACTACGACCGGCGCAACAGCCACCTGCACGAGGTGCTGGCGTCGCGCCGTGGCATTCCGATCACGCTGGCGTTGCTGTTTTGTGAGTTGGCCACCCAG
>JANMXG010000290.1:0-3412 GCA_031394235.1 Betaproteobacteria bacterium | reverse complement strand
CAATCCAACGCCCGCGGCAACGCTTCGGGCGGCCAAGGGCGTTGGGTGACCGGCGCAGTGAAATAAAGGGGGAAATGTCGGCCGACTGGCCGGCATGGAGGACATTCACGGAGGCGGTTGCCCGACGGCCTTGGTTGCCTTGGCGCGCACGCTGCACGCTGCACGTCGAACGTCGAACGCTGGACGCCGCACGTCGAACGACTGCATCCCCACCAGAGGAAAGACAGCGAAGAGCCGCAAGCTGCAGTTCAATCTTCGTGGCCGGTTGGCGCAAACCCTAGTCCACCGTCGCGCCCGACTCCCGCACCACCCGGCCCAGCCGCACTGACTCGGTCCGGATCAGTTGTGCAAATTGTTCGGCCGTGCCGGCCACCACCGGCGTGCCCAGGTCTTCCCACTTTTTACGAAACGCCGGGTCTTTGAAGATCGCGTTGAGCGTGCTGTTGAGCTTGGCGATGATCGGCTCGGGCGTGCCCGCTCGGACGGCAATGCCGTGCCAGGCGGTGGTCTCGAAACCGGGCAGGCCGGCCTCGGCCATGGTCGGCACGTTGGGCAGCGCCGGGCTGCGCTTGGCAGAGGTCACGGCCAGCGGTACCAGCTTGTCGGTCTTGACAAACTGCAGCGAGCTGCCCAGCACGTCGAACATCACCTTGACCTGGCCGCCGACCAGGTCATTGAGCGCCGGGCCGGCGCCGCGGTAGGGGATATGGGCCAGCTTGACACCCGCAGCCTTGCCAAACATCTCGCCGGCCAGATGTTGCGGCGTGCCGTTGCCGGCCGAAGCAAAGCTGAAGTCGCCCGGCCGCAGCTTGGCCTGGGCAATGAAGTCCTTGACCGTCTTGACGCCGGCCGAGGGGTGGACCTCGAACAGCAGCGGGAAGGACGAGATCTGGATCACCGGCGCCAGGTCGGTCAGCGCGCTGAAGCTCATGCTGCGGTACAGGCTGCCATTGACCGCCATTGGCCCGCTGGCCGCCAACAGCAAGGTGTGGCCGTCAGCCGGTGACTGCTTGGCCACATCGGCACTGCCGACGTTGCCACCTGCGCCGCCCTTGTTCTCGACCACCACCGTTTGGCCCAGCCGGGTCTGCAACTCGGGCTGCAGCAGGCGCGCCATCAGGTCGGTGGGGCCGCCCGGCGGGTAGGGCACGACAAACCGGATCGCGTGGTTCGGGTAAGCGGCAGGGGTTTGTGCGGCCGAATGCAGCGGCGCCAGGCCGCCGGTGACGGCCAAAAAGGCGCAAGACAGCGCCGTGTACCGGTTGGACTTGAGGAGACTGCGCATGGTGAATTTCCAAAAAAAGTTGAACGCCGGGGCAGGTGGGTGCGCCGTTACTGGCCAGGTTTGGTCGCCGGTTAAGACGTCAGGTTTGCTCAGCCTGCGAAGCGCTGGCGGATGTCGTCCGCGCTGGCCAGCGGCCGGCCCAGGCAGCGGGCGATGTCAGCCGACTGGGCCACGAGCGCGGCGTTGTTGGGCGCGGTGCCGCCGTCCTTGGTGAGCAGGTTGTTCTCAAAGCCCACCCGCACATGGCCGCCCAGCGCGGCGGCGGCCATGGCGCAGGCATGTTCGGCGGCGCCAAAGGTACACATCGCCCAGGGCTCGGCGCCGCTGTGGGCGGCCACAAACGGCAGCAGGTCGAGGGGGCTCGACACCTGGCCCACGCTGTAGCGGCCCAGTACAAACAGCAAGAACCAGGGCGCATCGGGCACCGTGCCGTCGGCGCGCAAGGCCTGCCAGCGCGCCAGGTCGGCGGTGTCGTAGAGGATGACCTGGGTCATGACGCGCTCACGCGCCAGCCAGCCGAAGAAGTCGGCCAGCCCAGCCGCGCCGATCTCGGGCTGATCCAGCTCCCGCAGGGCTACCGACACCGCCTCGGGCCGCAGCGCCCGCACCATGCCGATCTGCGCCGGCGCGGCGTAGACCTTGGCGGCCTCGCTGGTGACCTGCAGCACCATTTGGTTGCCCACCGCCGAGTGCACGACGCGCAGCGCCTCGCGGTAGCCCTCCACGTCCAGGCTGTGGCGGCCGTTAGCGTCGCGGATGTGCAAGTGCAGCATCGCGGCGCCGGCGTCCAGGCAGGTCTTGGCGTCGCGGGCGAGCTGCGCCGCGGTAAGTGGCACGGCCGGGTGGTCGCCGGCCTGCTTGTAGGCGCCGTTGGGCGCGATGGTGAGTATCAGTGGCGTCATGGTCATGTTGTGGGTGTTGTGGGTGTTGATGTCCCAGGCGGAGTGGCCTCGGCCACGCTGAGCTCGGGTGTCAGCACCGGGCCCTTGCCCGAGAAGCGGTCTAGCGCCAGGTAGATCACCGGCGTGATGTAGAGCGTGATGGCCTGCGAGAACAACAGCCCGCCCACCACCGCCACGCCCAGTGGCTGGCGCAACTCGGCGCCGGCGCCCAGGCCCAGCGCGATCGGCAGCGCGCCCATCAGCGCCGCCAGCGTGGTCATCATGATCGGCCGAAAGCGCAGCACACAGGCCTCGCGGATCGCCTGCTGCGGTGTCATGCCGCCATGGCGCTGCGCGTCCAGCGCAAAGTCAATCATCATGATCGCGTTTTTCTTGACGATGCCGATCAGCAGCAGGATGCCGATGGTCGCGATAAGCGTCAGCTCCATGTCGAAAGCTTTTAGCGTCAGCAGCGCGCCTACCGCCGCCGACGGCAGGCCGGCCAGGATCGTGATCGGGTGGATGTAGCTCTCGTACAGCACGCCCAGCAGCACGTAGATCACCAGCAAGGCGCCGACGATCAGCACCACCTGACTGCCTTGCGAACTTTTGAACACCGCCGCATCGCCACCGTAGGCGGTGATGATCGATTCGGGCAGGCGAATCTCTTGCCGCACCGCGTCGATGCGGTTGGTGGCGTCGCCCAGCGCCGCACCGGGCGCCAGGTTGAACGACACCGTGACGGCCTGCAATTGGCCCACATGGTTGATCGAGGTCGGCCCGACCGTGCGGCGGACGGTGGCAAAGCTCGACATCGGCACCAGCGCGCCGGTGCTGGCGCGCACGTACACGCCGCCCAGCGCGCTTTCGTCGGCCTTGGCCGCGGGGGCCACCTCCATGATCACCTGGTAGCTGTCGACGGTGGTGAAGATGGTGCTGACCTGGCGCTCGCCAAAGGCCGAGAACAGGCCGGAGCGGATCGCGTCAATCGACACGCCCAGTGCATTGGCGCGCACCCGATCGATCTCCAGGCTGGCCTTCAGACCGCGCAGCTGAGAGTCGCTGGTGACATCGCGGAACAGCGGATCGGCCCGCAGTTTTTCTTGCAGCTTGAGGGCCCAGTCGTTCAACTCACCGGCCTGCACGCTTTGCAGGATGTACTGGTACTGCGCCTTGCTGGGACGGCCGCCGAGTTGCAGGTTCTGCGTCGGCCGGATGAACACGCTGATGCCGGCCACGCTGCGCA
>JANMXG010000289.1:0-4751 GCA_031394235.1 Betaproteobacteria bacterium | reverse complement strand
CAGCATTGCGTCGCTGGCCGACGACCTGTTGATGGTCACTTTCAATGGGCTGAGCAAGAACTACCGCAGCTGCGGCTACCGCGCCGGCTGGATGATCGTGTCGGGCGACAAGCGCCGGGCCAAGGACTACATCGAGGGCCTCAACATGCTGTCGTCGATGCGGCTGTGTGCCAACACGCCGGGCCAGCTGGCGATCCAGACGGCGCTGGGCGGCTACCAGAGCATCAAGGACCTGGTGGCGCCCAGCGGCAGGTTGTGCCGTCAGCGTGACCTGGCCTACACCCTGCTGACCCAGATCCCGGGTGTCACGGTGGTCAAGCCCAAGGCGGCGCTGTACATGTTTCCCCGGCTCGACCCGAAGATGTACCCGATCACCGATGACCAGCAGTTTGCCTACGAGCTGCTGGCCGAAGAAAAGGTGCTGATCGTGCAGGGCACCGGCTTCAACTGGAACCAGCCGGACCACTTCCGCCTGGTCTTTTTGCCCAACTCGGACGACCTGGCCGAGGCCATCGGCCGCATCGACCGCTTCTTGTCGCACTACCGCCGGCGCCACTCAGTCTGAATCTGTTCCACGCTTGCCCGGCCGGGCCAGTGCCCCGATACCCTTGAAAGAAATCACGTTCATGAACCCCATCCAGGTCGGCCTGCTCGGCATCGGCACCGTTGGCAGCGGCACTTTCAAGGTGCTGACCCGCAACCAGGCCGAGATCCGGCGTCGCGCCGGCCGGGGCATTGCGATCACGATGGTGGCCGACCTCGACACCGCCCGGGCCCAGGCCCTGGTCGGCCCAGAGGTGACGGTGGTGGCCGACGGCTTTGACGTCATCAACAACCCCGACATCGACATCGTGATCGAGCTGATCGGCGGCTACGGCATCGCCAAGACGCTGGTGATGGCGGCGATTGCCGCCGGCAAACATGTGGTCACCGCCAACAAGGCGCTGCTGGCGGTGCACGGCACCGAGATCTTTGCCGCGGCCAGCGCCAAGGGCGTGATGGTGGGTTTCGAGGCGGCGGTGGCGGGCGGCATCCCGATCATCAAGGCGCTGCGCGAGGGGCTGACCGCCAACCGCATCGAGTGGATTGCCGGCATCATCAACGGCACCACCAACTTCATCCTGTCGGAGATGCGCGACAAGGGCCTGGACTTTGGCGTGGTGCTGAAGGAGGCGCAGCGCCTGGGCTACGCCGAGACCGACCCGACCTTCGACATCGAGGGCATCGACGCAGCCCACAAGGCCACGATCATGAGCGCGATCGCGTTTGGCACGCCGGTGCAGTTCGACAAAGCCCATGTCGAGGGCATCACCCAGCTGCAGGCCACCGACATCCGCTACGCCGAGCAACTGGGCTACCGCATCAAGCTGCTGGGCATCACCAAGCACCGGGCTGATGTGGACGGCATCGAGCTTCGGGTGCACCCGACGCTGGTCCCCGCCAAACGCCTGATCGCCAACGTGGAGGGCGCGATGAACGCAGTGGTGGTGCACGGCGACGCCGTGGGCACCACGCGGTACTACGGCAAAGGGGCCGGTGCCGAGCCTACCGCCAGCGCGGTGGTGGCCGACCTGGTCGACATCACCCGGCTGCACACCGCCGACCCCGACCACCGCGTGCCGCACCTGGCCTTTCAGGCCGGATCCCTGGCCGACACCCGGGTTTTGCCGATCAACGAGGTGATCACCTCGTTCTACCTGCGGCTGCAGGTGGCCGACCAGACCGGCGTGCTGAGCAAGATCACCACCATCCTGGCCGAGAGCGACATCTCGATCGACGCGGTGTTGCAACGAGAATCGGCCGAAGGCGAGAAGCAGACCGACCTGATCATCCTGACCCACGACACCGTGGAAGGCCGCATGCGCGCCGCCTTGTCGCAAATGCAGGCCCTGCCTACCGTGCTGGCGCCGATTGTCAACATCCGCAAGGAAGAGCTGAGCTGAGCGGCCGGCACCCGCGAGTCTGTCCGCTCATCCGCTACCCACCATGAACTACACCAGCACCCGCGGCGACAAGACTCCACGCCGGTTTTGCGAGATCCTGCTCGAAGGCCTGGCGCCTGACGGCGGCTTGTACCTGCCAGCGCACTACCCGCAAATCAACGACGCCACGCTGACGCGCTGGCGCGGCTTGGGCTACGCCGACCTGGCGTTTGAGATCCTGTCGCTCTACATCGACGACATCCCGGCCGCTGACTTGAAGGCGCTGGCCGCCAAGACCTACACCGCCGCCGTCTACGGCAGCGAGGCCATCGTGCCGGTGCGCCAGCTGCAGGCCGGCAACCACCCGCTGTACATCCAAGCCCTGTCCAACGGCCCGACGCTGGCCTTCAAGGACATGGCCATGCAGCTGCTGGGCAACCTGTTCGAGTACGAGCTGGCCCGGCGCGGTGAGACGCTCAACATCCTGGGCGCCACCTCGGGCGACACCGGCAGCGCGGCCGAGTACGCGATGCGCGGCAAGCATGGCGTGCGGGTCTTCATGCTCAGCCCCGAGGGCCGGATGAGCCCGTTCCAGCAGGCGCAGATGTTCAGCCTGCAAGACGCCAACATCCACAACATCACCGTCCAGGGCGTGTTCGACGACTGCCAGGACATCGTCAAGGCGGTCAGCAACGACCTGGACTTCAAGCGCCGCTACAAGATCGGCACCGTCAACTCGATCAACTGGGCGCGATTGCTGGCGCAGGTGGTGTACTACTTTGCTGGTTACTTCCAGGTCACCGAGCGCAATGATCAACAGGTGAGTTTTGCCGTGCCCTCGGGCAACTTCGGCAATGTCTGCGCTGGCCATGTGGCGCGTTGCATGGGCCTGCCGATCGCCCAGCTGGTGGTGGCCACCAACGAGAACGACGTGCTCGACGAGTTCTTCCGCACCGGCCGCTACCGGGTGCGGGCCAGCAGCGAGACCTTCGAGACCAGCAGCCCGTCGATGGACATCAGCAAGGCCAGCAACTTCGAGCGCTTTGTGTTCGACCTGCTGGGTCGCGACGGCGCCCGGGTGGCCGATCTGTTCGGCCCGGGCCTGGCGCGAGAGGGCGGCTTTCAGCTGACGCCGGCCGAGTTCGAGCGCATCGCCGGCTTTGGCTTTGTCTCGGGCAAGAGCAGCCATGCCGACCGGCTGGCCACGATCCGCAGCACCTGGCGTGCGCACCAGGACATGATCGACACCCACACCGCCGACGGCCTGAAAGTGGCGCGTGAGCACCTGCAGCCCGGCCTGCCGATGATCGTTCTGGAGACCGCCTTGCCCGCCAAGTTTGCCGCCACGATCGAAGAAGCACTGGGCCGCCAGCCGCTGCGCCCTGCCGCGCTGGTCGGCATCGAGGCGCTGCCCAAACGTTTTACCGTGATGCCGGTGGATGCGGCGCAGGTCAAGGCCTTTGTGGCGCGGCACTGCGCGGCATGAAAGTCATCGGCTTTTGCGGCCCGTCCGGTGTCGGCAAGACCACGCTGATCGAGCAACTGATCACCGAGTTGAAGTCGCGCGGGCAACGGGTCTCGGTGATCAAGCATGCCCACAAGCGCTTTGACATCGACCACCCGGGCAAAGACTCGTTCCGGCACCGCCAGGCGGGCGCCTTCGAGGTGATGATCGCCTCGGGCCAGCGCCTGGCCAAGCTGCGTGAGTACGAGATTGAAGGCCAGCCCACCGTGCACCAGTTGATTGCCGAGATGGTCGAGTGCGACTGGCTGCTGGTGGAGGGCTTCAAGCATGCCGACATCCCCAAGATCGAGGTCTGGCGGGCTGCACTGGGCCAGCCACCGGGCTACGGCGACGACCCGTTTGTGGTGGCCGTGGCCACCGATGCGCCGGCGTCTTTGCCCGTGGCCACGGGCCTGCCGGTGTTCGACATGACGGCGGTGGCGCTGCTGGCATCACACCTGATGGACACTGCCGACCGCTACGACTACCACCGCTACGACTACGACCGCGAACCCCGGTCCGAACACCATGGCTGATACGACACCGCCCGCCCGCCCGAACCTGCTGAGCCTGGACGATGCGCTGGCCCGCCTGCTGGCGGTGGCGCGCGACCGGGTGATCGCCGAGACCGAAAAACTCGACACCTTCGACGCGCTGGGCCGGGTGCTGGCGCGGCCGGTGGTCTCGGGGCTGGACGTGCCGCCGGCCGACAACACCTCGATGGACGGCTACGCGCTGCGCGCGGCCGATGTGCCCGCCGCCGGCACCGTGCTGCCGGTCAGCCAGCGGCTGCCGGCCGGTGTGGTGGGTGCGGTGCTGCAGCCGGGCACGGCGGTGCGCATCTTCACCGGCGCGCAGTTGCCGGCCGGCGCCGATGCGGTCGTGATGCAGGAGCTGTGCGAGGCGGTGTCGGGCGACGGCCTGGGCCAGGTGTGCATCAACACCGTACCCCAGCCCGGCCAGTGGATTCGCCGCCAGGGCGAGGATGTGCAACACGGCGCCGAGGTGCTGGCCACCGGTACCCGGCTGACGCCGCAGGCGCTGGGCCTGGCCGCGTCGGTGGGTGCCTCGCGCCTGACGGTGCGCCGGCGGCCCCGGGTGGCGCTGTTTTCTACTGGCGATGAGTTGGTGATGCCGGGTGAGTCGCTGCGGCCCGGCGCGATCTACAACAGCAACCGCTTCATGCTGCGCGGCTTGCTGCAGGCGGCGGGCTGCGAAGTCACCGACCTGGGCATCGTGCCCGACCGGCTCGACGCCACCCGCGACGCGCTGCGGCGTGCGGCGCAGGGCAATGACCTGATCCTCACCTCCGGCGGGGTGTCGGT
>JANMXG010000288.1:0-6536 GCA_031394235.1 Betaproteobacteria bacterium | reverse complement strand
CGAACGTCGGTGTACGCCCATGTGCGACGAAACGATCGCCGTCGGCAGCCCACTCGAACGCTGGCAAACCCCCAGTGCCGCGGCACTCACCGCACTCGCCACGTCCATTCGCCATAGACCGCGCGACGGATCGCCACCGTGCATGCCCCGCGGTTTCCTCCCCCGAGGCTTGTCCGACACCTGCCCTCACGTCGGTGCGGCCTGCGGCATTGCCGCGTGCGCGGGCAGGCGTCCGACAACCCTAAACACAAACCGTCACTCACCAGAACTGCCACTGCCCCGTCATTACCACCCAAATGCCCAGGGCACCGTTGGTCACGGCATGGGCGATCACGGCGGGCCAGAGTTTGCCGGTCTGGCGGTACAGCAGCGCATAGGCCAGGCCGGCCACGATGGCGGCCAGCCACAGGGGGTGCGCCAGCATGAACACGAAGGTGGACAAGACAACCGCCTTGGCGCCCACCCGCCGCGGATCGACACCCTCAAAAATGGGTGCTTGCACCCAGCGCATCAGGAACGAGCGCCAGAACAACTCCTCCATCACCGGCACCAGCAGCGCCGCACCCAGCGAGCGCACCACGATCAACGGCCAGTCGAAGCGGCCCTGGGCGTCGACCGGCACAAAGCTCGCCGCCGGCTCGCCAATTTGCATCCACGGCGCGTCCAGCCGGACCCACAGCGCAAACACCGCCAGCCCGACAGCGATCGACAACAGCCATTCGCGGGGCGACGGCCCGTTTTGCCGCGCCAGTTCACCGTACTCGCGCCACCAGGCCAGCAGCAGGCCGCCGACCACCAGCAGGTTCAGGCCATAGAGCCAGCGGGTATCGAAGCCCCAGCGGTCGTCAGGGGGTGCCAGGCTGCGCAACGCCAGCAATGCCATGAAAGCCACAAATGGCAACAGGCGCAACAGCGCGGCGCGGGACAGGTTCATGGCAGTTAGGGCTGGGCTGAGCGACCGACAGACAGATTCCGGCACTGTACCGGCCGCACCGCCGGAATCATTCCCCGCGCCGGGGTGGGGACCCTCGCCGCGCCGTGCGATACCGCACGGGCCCGGTCCCACATCCGTTACCGCCCAACCTTACCGCCCGACCTTACCGCTCAACCTTACCGCGCAACCGCAACGTGCAACCGCGACGCGCAACCGCGACGCGCAACCGCATCGCGCGACCGCATCGCGCGACCGCATCGCACAACCTTATCGCTGCAAAAGCAGCGTGCAGCGTGCAGCGTGCACCGGGTCAGCCGGCCAGCAGCAGCGCCTGGACTTGCGCATGCAGGCGCTCGGGTGTGACCGTCTCGGGCGCCAGGGCTGGGCCGGCGCTCACGCCCACCGCGCTGAACAGGCCGCGCCGCAGCGGGCGGACCATTGCCTGGCCGCCCTCGATGCGCGAGAAGTACGAGCCCCACAGCTTGTGCAGCGCAACAGGTACCACCGGCACCGGCCGCTGCTGCAGGATCTTCATCACACCGGGCTTGAAGGGTTGCAGCGTGCCGTCGCGGGTGATGCGGCCCTCCGGAAAGATGCACAGCAGATCACCCCCCGCCAGCACCGCGTCCGCCGCCTTGAAGGCAGCGGCATTGGCGGCAGGGTCGTCGGTTTGCGGCGCGATCGGTATCGCCTTGGCCAGCCGGAACAGCCAGCCCAGCACCGGCACCGCAAAAATACGGTGGTCCATCATGAACCGCATCGGCCGCGGGCTGGCCGCCATCAGCAGCAGCGCGTCGACATAGCTGACGTGGTTGCAGACCACGATCGCCGCGCCTGCCACCGGGATGTGCTGCCCGCCCTGCACGGTGAAGCGGTACATCACACGCGACAGCAAAAACGCCACAAAGCGCAGCAGGTATTCAGGCACCAGCAGGAAGATGTAGACGCCCACCACCGCGTTGAGTACCGCAGTTGCCAGGAACACCTCGGGCACGGTGTAGCCCGCGCTCAGCAGCGCGCCGGCCGCCACCGAGCTGGCGATCATGAACAGCGCGTTCAGGATGTTGTTGGCCGCGATGATGCGGGCACGGTGGCTGGGCGGGCTGCGCAGCTGGATCAGCGCGTACATCGGCACCGAGTACAGCCCGGCCGACAGCGCCAGCAGGGCCAGATCGACCATCACCCGCCAATGGGCGGGCTGGTCGATGAACTGTGGCACCGTCATCAGCGCGGCCGGTGGCAGGTTGCGCGAGGCCAGGTACAAATCCACGGCAAACACGGTCATGCCGATGGCACCGGCCGGCACCACGCCGATCTCGACATGGCGGCGCGACAGCATCTCGCACAGCAGCGAACCCACGCCGATGCCGACGGAAAACACCACCAGCAGCAGCGACGCGACCTGCTCGTCGCCGTGCAGCACTTCTTTGGCAAACACCGGAAAGTTGGCCAAAAATACCGCGCCAAAAAACCACATCCACGAGATGCCCAGCAGCGACCGGAACACCACCGCGTTTTCACTGGCCAGTTTGAGGTTGCGCCAGGTCTCGGTGAACGGGTTCCAGTTGATGTGCAGCGCGGGGTCGGTGGCCGGTGACACGGGCACCCGCTGCGCTGCCCAGCGCCCCAGCAGCGCCGTGCCCACGCAGCCCACGGCGACAAGGCTGGCACCCACGCCGGGTACGGCAATCAGCAGCCCGCCTGCCAAGTTGCCCAGCAAGATGGCGACGAAAGTGCCCATCTCGACCATGCCGTTGCCGCCGGTGAGCTCGCGCTCGGACAGGTGTTGCGGCAGGTAGGCAAACTTGACCGGCCCGAACAGCGTGGAATGCAGCCCCATCATCGCCACGCAACCCAGCAACAGCGCCACGTTGTGGGTCATGAAGCCAACGGCTGCCACCACCATGATGGCGATTTCCAGGTTCTTGACGAAACGGATGATGCGGGTTTTCTCCAGTTTGTCGGCCAGCTGGCCGCTGGTGGCCGAAAACAGCACAAACGGCAGGATGAACAGCGCGCCGATCACCAGCCCGGCCAGCGCCGGTGGCAGCCACGCCACCTGAAGCTGGTAGGTCACCATCACGGTGAACGCAAACTTGAACAGGTTGTCGTTGCCCGCGCCCAGAAACTGGGTCCAGAAAAACGGCGCAAAACGGCGTTGCCGCAACAGGTTGAACTGGTTGGGATGGTCGGCGGCGTCGGACAAGCGGGCTCCCGTTCGAGGTTGGATCGGTAACTGTAGTGGGGCCCGACGCCCTGTCGCTCGGGTTGTGTACCCACTGCGTGAAGCGCCGGCCTGGGTCGCCGTGCAGAACAGTCCGGCGGCTCACGGTGCGCCAGATTTCACCCAGCTGATGAGGGGTGGCACGGCGGGCCGGCCACGCTAAGATGTTCACAGCCAATCGCGGCAGCTGGCTGCGCCGCCACAACCCAGGGTTGCGCGATGCTCACATTGACGATTCCCACCGAGCCCGTGGGCAGTATCCCCCGACCATTGGCGTTGATCGCGGCAGTCCGTGCCCACGAGCGGGGCGACATCGACCGCGCCGTGCTCGACGCCCTGTACGACGACGCCATCGCCGACACGCTCAAGCGCTTTGAGGCCACCGGCTCGCCGGTCATCAGTGACGGTGAGCAACGCAAGTACCACAATTTCGCCACCTACTGCGTGCACGGTGCGCCCAACCTGGCGCCCGATGGCTTCAAGTTGCAGTTTGTTGACCACTTCCGGCGGTGGCCACGCCTGACCGCAGGCCCGTTCCGCTACCTGCACCGCGGCGACGACTACCTGGCGTATGCGCTCAAGCACAGCCGCTGCGCTGTCAAGCAGGCGGTGATTTCGCCGTCGGCGTTGAGCCTGTTTTATCCGCAGCAAGAACTGCCCGACTACCCGCGCGACCGGTTTATCGCCGACCTGGTGGACCAGTGCGAGGCGGAGATCCGCGCCTGCCTGGCGCTGGGCGCGCCGACCGTACAGGTCGACTTCACCGAGGGCCGGCTGGCGCACAAGCTCGATCCCAGCGGCGCCCTGCTGGAGAGCTTCGTCGAGCTGAACAACATGGCGCTGAGGCGTTTCAGCGCCGAAGAGCGCCAGCGCATCGGTATCCACACCTGCCCGGGCGGCGACTGCGACTCCACCCACAGCGCCGACGTTGACTACGCCCTGCTGCTGCCCAGCCTGTTCGAGCTGCAGGCGAGCAAGTTTTTCATTGCGCTGGCGCGCGAGCCCGACCGCCGGCGTGTGCTGTCCCTCATCGCACGCCACCTCAAGCCCTGGCAGACGGCCTACATCGGCGTCGTCGACCCGCTCAACCCGCACATCGACACACCCGAGGAGGTGTGCGCGCGGGTGCTCGAAGCTGCCGAATACATCCCGCTGCAGCAGTTGGGCACCACCGACGATTGTGGATTTGCGCCCTTCAGCGACTACATCTCCACCAGCCGTGACACGGCTTTTGCCAAGATCCAGGCCCGGGTGCTGGGCACCCGTCTTGCCAGTGACCGCTTGGCCGCCCGTTCCGGGCCTTGACGACCACGGAGCTTTCAACGATGGACAAGGCCCCGCCCCCGGCGGCCGACAGCAGCAATCTCGCCGCGCTGCGCGAGTCGGCGATGCAGACCTCGGTCAGCGTGCTGCGGCTGCTGCGCAAATCCGAGGACGAGTTGCGCCAGGCCAAAGCCGCGCTAGAGGGCCAGACCCAGACGCTGGCCGCCACCGCGTCAATGTTGAGCGCCACGCTGGAGGCCTCGGTCGATGGCATCCTCGTGGTCGATCTGCTCGGTCGGGTGGTCGTCCACAACCAGAACTTTGCCCGGATGTGGCAGGTTCCTGCGGCCCTGCTGGCGCGCGGTGACGACGCCGAACTGCTGGCGCACATGGCGCCGCAGATGCCAGACCCCGCTGAATTCATCCGCGTGGCACGGGTCCCGAGCCGGCAGCCGAGCCAGCCGGGCCGGCATGTGTTCGACCTGCCCGACGGCCGCTGCCTGGAGCGCATCGAAACCGCGCAGGTCATCAACGGTGATTGCGTGGGTGTCGTCATCTGCTGGCGCGACCTCACCGAGCAACGCCAGGCCGAGGCGGTGCGCCTGAAGACCCACCGGCTGGAAGTCGAGAACCGGCAGTTCCAGGAGGCCAGCCGTATGAAGAGCCAGTTTCTGGCCAACATGTCGCATGAGCTGCGCACGCCGCTGAACGCCGTGATCGGCTTTGCAGACCTGCTGCACGCGGGCTTCGTCAAGCCCGATTCGCCCAAGCACCAGGAATTCCTCGGGCTCATCGGCACCAGCGGGCGCCACCTGCTGCAGCTGATCAACGACGTGCTCGACCTGTCGAAGGTCGAGTCCGGCAAGTTCGATTTCTTCCCCGAGGCGGTTGACCTGCCTACCGTGCTTAAAGAAGTGCAAGACATTCTGCACACCGTAAGCCTGCGCAAGAACATCGTGCTCGTGACCGAAATCGACCCCGCCGTCGCCGGCCTCAGGCTCGACCCGTCACGGCTCAAGCAGGTGCTCTACAACTACCTGTCCAACGCGATCAAGTTCACGGCAGAGCACGGCCGGGTGACGGTCCGCGCCTTTGCGCAGGGCCCGGACCACTTCCGCCTGGAGGTCGAGGACACCGGCATCGGCATTGCGCCGGCCGACCTGCCGCGGCTGTTCACCGAGTTTCAGCAGCTCGACGCCGGCTACAGCAAGCAGCACCAGGGCACGGGCCTGGGCCTGGCCTTGACACGGCGGCTGGTGCAGGCGCAGGGCGGCAGTGTGGGCGTGCGCAGCACGCTGGGCGTGGGCAGTGTGTTTTATCTGGTGCTGAACCGGGTGCACGGCACCGACGCCGATCGGTCGCAATCGCAGGTCGACCCGGTCGATCCACCCGACCGGGTGCTGGTGATCGAAGACGATCCGCGCCACCAAGAGCGGCTGGTGGCCGCGATTGCGCAGGCCGGCTTTGAGGTGGATGCCGCGGCCGACAGCGGCGAGGCCTTGCGCAAGGCGCGCGGGACCCGCTATGCCGCGCTGACGCTGGACCTGAGCCTGCCCAGCCAGCGCGGCCTGGACTTGCTGGCCAGCATCCGCAGCCACGGTGCAAGCCAGGCAACACCGGTCGTCGGCGTGACGGTGCCGGCAGACGAACAGTCCGCCACGTTCCCCATGACCAACCTGCTGTGCAAGCCGATCCGCAGCGACGAGATCTTGCTGGCGATGGCGCCGTACAGGCTGATGGCGCCAGAACGCGCCAAGGTGCTGGTCATCGACGACGACCCGCACGCCCTGGACCTGATGCGCGCCACGCTTCTCAGCATCGGCATCGACGCCGTTTGCGTGCAGGACGGCCGCGACGCGCTGCGCGACATCGACCAGATCCGACCGGACGCGATCATTCTCGATTTGATGATGCCGGTGTTCGATGGCTTCCAGGTGCTCGATGCCTTGCAACGCTTGCCCGCGTGGCGGCAGGTGCCCGTCTACATCTGGACCAGCCTGCTGCTGACCGACGAGGAATGCGCGCTGTTGGCCCGGTCGGCACGCGCCATCCTGGCCAAGGGCGGCGGCGGGGTGGCTGACCTGCTCGAAGGCTTGCGCCGCTGGCGCGGGGCGG
>JANMXG010000287.1:0-8127 GCA_031394235.1 Betaproteobacteria bacterium | reverse complement strand
TCGCCGCTTGCCACCGACCACTGCGCGCAGTGTCCAGCTACGGGCGCCGGCCGGCGTTACCTGCAGCGCCAGGCCCTGCACACCGCCGACAAAGTACAGGCCCGGCGTCTTCAGTGCGTTTACTTCCAGGGCGCCCATCTCTTTGGCTAGCTTCGGCATCAGGTTCTCCTAACACCGACCCATCATCGCCAGTGCGATTGCATGATACGGCCTGATCCGATGCAATGCCAGTGCTGAGTGACCTAACTATGAAGATCGGTGCTTGATGAACCGTCCTGAACCGGCCTAGAGTTCGATTGCGCGGGACACCGCTCCGCCAGTCCAGGCCCAAATGATTGTCGATCGCGGCGGGCTGCATCCCTACGGCTCAACTGGGCTCGCGCCAAACGGCGGCACCCAACAGCACCACGCGCAGTTGCCGCACGAAGTTCTCGGTCATTTCGGCCTCCAGCAGCGGCTGGCCGGCGGGCAGATCAAGCATCTCGGGAGCGGCCGCCAACATCGTGGTGACAACCAGGCCGCAAATCATCTGCAACGTGGCGGTGGGGATGTCGGGATAGGCGCCAATGCGGCGGAAGTCCTGCGCCATCTCGTGCGTGAAGTGCGTGACCTCGCTGCGGATGGCCAGGCGCAGGATGCGGCTGCCACCCGACCGCTCGCTGCTGATGAACAAAAACTGCAGCCGATTGTGCTTGACGTACTGGTGATAGACCTGCACCGAGCGCTGCAGCATCTCGCCTTGCGCCACGTCCACCTGGCGCGCCTCTCGCAGCAAGCGGCGTAGCGTGATACCCACCTCCTCCACCAGCGCCAAGCCAAGCTCGTCGGTGTTGCGGAAGTGGCGGTAAAACGCGTTGGGCACCATGCCAGCCTCGCGGGCGATCTCGCGGATGCCCAGGCTGGTGAAGCTGCGCCCCTCACCCATCAGATCCAGTGCGGCCTGCAGCAGGCTGGCGCGGGTCAGGTCTTTGCGCTCGGTGCGGGAGAGGCTGTCTTTGGCTTTGGTGCTGGCTTCCGTCATTCATCCTCCGCGCACTGATGTGAACACTTGTACTTTAGTACATGGCTGGCAGCCGTCCAGGTAGATTCGCCAATCTTTTTGGCTTCATGCTCTAAAGCAGCCGGATTATCTTGCCTGTTTGTGTACGACCGTACACAATTCGGCGGATAGGTTTCAATTGAGCCCGAAGGATACCGATGCCCACCGACTTGCCCCTGCCCGCGCCCACACTGACCGAGCGCCTGATCCAACCCCTGGTGCACGGCTTGCGCCATCCGGTGGTGGACAACCTGCTGCGCCTGGGTGCCGTGAACGACACCCTGCGCGGCCTGCACCCGATGTGGTCGCTGACCGAGGTGCGGGCCCGCGTGCTGCGGGTGAGGGACGAAACCGAAGACACCAAGACCTTCGTGCTGCGTCCGAACGCGCTGTGGCGCGGCGCACGGCCCGGTCAGCACGTGCGGGTGCAGGTCGAGCTGGACGGCCGCCGCCGCAGTCGCGCCTACAGCTTGTCGCGCATCACGCCCGGCGAGGTGGCCCTGACCATCAAGCGCCAGCCGCAGGGCCTGGTGTCGGACCACCTGCACCGCCACCTGCGCGCGGGCGACGTGCTCACCATCAGCCAGGCGCAGGGAGACTTTGTGCTGCCTGCCACGCTGCCGCCCAAGCTGCTGCTGCTGAGCGCCGGCAGCGGCATCACCCCAGTGATGGCCTTGCGTCAACACCTGCTGGACAGCGGCTATGCCGGTGACCTTCGTTTCCTGCACATCAGCCGCAGCCGCGCTGATCTGATTTTTGCCCGGCAGCTAGGGGGCCCGGACGTGCAGCATCACGCCACTGCGGTGAACGGGCGATTCAGCACCGACACCCTGCAAACATGGGTGCCCGACTGGCAAGAGCGCAGCACCTGGCTGTGTGGTCCGGCTTCGCTGATGGACGCGGTGCACGGCCTGTGGGCCAGCACGCCTGCTGCCGCCCCATTGCACAGCGAGCGTTTTGGCGCCGCACTGCGCCCGGCCCAGCCCCTGGGCAGCCCGGTGCAGGTGCGCTTTGGCCGCAGTGGTGCGCAGTTCAGCACCACCGGCAGTGCGCCACTGCTGCTGCAGGCCGAGGCCGCGGGCCTGGCCCCCCAACACGGCTGCCGCATCGGCATCTGCCGCGCCTGCCAATGCACCAAGCGCAGCGGCACGGTGCAGAACCTGCAAACCGGCGAGCTGTGCAGCGCACCCGATCAAGCCATCCGCCTGTGCATCAGCGCAGCGCGGTCCGACCTCACCCTCGACCTATGACCCCGCAAATGCACACGCACTACGCCAACCCCCAGACCCTGCCACGCCACCAGGTGGACGCGATAGAGGCCGAGCTGGACGCGATCCGCAACCGCGTGATGGCCAGCCTGGGCCAGGCCGATGTCGATCACATCCGCCGCATGGTGCGCCTGTGCCGCGCCAGCGAGGTCAGCGGCCGCGCGCTGCTGCATTTCGGCGTCGGGCCCTTCAGTTGGCTGGCGGGCGTCGCGGCGCTGGCCGCCGCCAAGATCCTGGACAACATGGAGATCGGGCACAACGTCATGCACGGCCAATACGACTGGACCGGCGACCCGGCACTGCACTCGCACAGCTACGAGTGGGACATCGCCTGCGACGGCGACAGCTGGCGCCACAGCCACAACGTGGTGCACCACACCCACACCAACATCCTGGGCAAGGACCGCGACATCGGCTACTCGCTGCTGCGCATGACGCCCGAGCAGCGCTGGAAGCCCCGCCACCTGCTGCAGCCGCTGGCCAACCTGCTGCTGGCGCTGGGCTTTGAGTACGGCGTGGGTTCGCACGACCTGGAGGTGGGGCGCTACAAGCACGGTGCGCTGCCCAAACCGGTGTTCATGGACCGCTGGCGCCGGTTCAAGGCCAAGGTGGGCAAGCAGTGGTTCAAGGACTACCTGCTGTTCCCGGCGCTGGCCTTGTGGGCCTGGCCGCGCGTGCTGGCGGGCAACTTCGTGGCCAACCTGATCCGCAACCTGTGGACCTATGTGGTGATCTTTTGCGGTCACTTCACCGAGCACGTGACGATCTACCGCCAAGAAGATACGCAGAACGAAACCCGCGGCGACTGGTACCTGCGGCAGATGGCTGGATCCAGCAACCTCACCGGCGGACGCTGGTTCCATATCGCCACCGGCCACCTGAGCCACCAGATCGAGCACCACCTGTTCCCCGACATGCCGGCCCACCGCTATACCGCAATCGCGCCCGAGGTGCAGGCACTGTGCGCCAGGTACCAGCTGCGCTACAACACGGGCAGCCTGTTCAAGCAGTTCAGCACCGTGATGACGCGCATCCTGGTGCACACCTTCCCGTCGCGACGCGTGCCGGCCTGACGGCCCCGCGCCCGCAAGCCTCAGGTGCTGGCGCACAGTGCTGCGCGAAGCGGCGTCATCGGGGTCTCAGTCGGCAGGCGGTGGCCAAGGCCTGCAGCGGCTATCGCCCTCTGCAAAAGCGGGTATGCAGCACGGCCGATGCCCAGACGGCCTGACACCCAGCCGCTGGCGCTTCGAGCGCCCGCAGACGCGCCTGCGCTGAGTCGCCGGTTTGGCCGCGGTGGTCGTCATCAGCTCGGGCGGGCCGGGGCCGACGCGCCACGCTGGACGCCGGTGCTGCAGCGCGGCGAGTGGTCGGCGGGTGGTCTGGGTTGGCGGCCTTGGCGCTGCCCTGGCAACATCAGCGCCATTGCCAACGGCCTACCCACACGCCCACCGCCCCTTCCGACGACCACCATGCACATTGCCATCCTCACCTTCGACGGCTTCAACGAACTGGATTCATTCATCGCCCTGGGCATCCTCAACCGCATCAAGCGGCCGGATTGGCGGGTCAGCCTGAGCTGCCCCAGCACGGAGGTCACGTCGATGAACGGCGTTGTGGTGCGCGCGCAGTCGCTGCTGGAAGACACCCGCACCGCCGATGCAGCCATCGTCGGCAGCGGCATGCGAACGCGGGACATCGCCAGCAGCGCTGAGCTGATGGGCCGGCTGTCACTCGATCCGGCCCGCCAACTGATTGCGGCCCAGTGCTCGGGCACCTTGATCCTGGCCAAGCTGGGCCTGCTGGCGGGCGTGTCGGCATGCACCGACCTGATCACCGCACCCTGGGTGAAGGAGGCCGGCGTCGATGTGCTGAACCAGCCATTTCATGCCCACGGCAACGTGGCCACCGCGGGCGGCTGCCTGGCGTCTGCCTACCTCGCCGCCTGGCTGATCGCCCGCACCGAGGGCACGGCGGCCGCTGCGGCCGCGCTGCACTACGTCGCTCCGGTCGGCGAAAAGGACAGCTTTGTGGCCAAAGCGCTCAACAACATCACGCCTTACCTGCCGCAACAGTGCGCGCCGGCAGCCCGGATGGTCGGGGCATAGCCGGCCCAGGCCATCGCCCGCGGCGGCTACGCGGCCAAGCCGGGCCGCCGGGTCTGACGCAGCTCAGGCCGCGGTAGGCGCCAGCACACGCAGCAGCCAGCGCTTGAGTGCGTCCACCTCCTCGATGCAGACCGAATGCTCCATGGGGTAGTCGGTCCACTCGACCGGATTGCCCAGCGCCAGCAGCATGTCACGTGCAGCGGCACCGCGGGCCATCGGCACCATGCCGTCGCTGCGGCCATGGGCCAGGAAGACCGGCGTACCGGCATTGGCCGCATGGCGCTCGGCCGCGGTGTTGGCGGCCAACGGCAGATAGCCCGACAGACCGGCCAGCCCGGCCAGGCGCTGCGGATAGCGCAGGCCGGCCATCAGCGCGATGGCGCAACCTTGCGAAAACCCGGCCAGCACGATGCGGCCGGCCGGCACGCCATTGGCAATCTCGCGGTCGAGCAGCGCATGCACCTGGCGCACGGAATCGCGCAGGCCGGCTTCGTCCTCGCGCCGCTGCAGGTCGGTGCCCAGGATGTCGTACCAGGCGCGCATGCGCATGCCGTTGTTGATCGTCACCGGCCGCTCGGGCGCACGCGGCATCACGCAGTGCACCGGACCGACGGCCGACAGGTCCATCGCATCGCACATCGGGATGAAATCGGTGCCGTCGGCGCCCAGGCCATGCAGCACGATCAGTGTGGCCCGGGGCGGGTCGGCGGGGCAGAGTTCAATCGTGGCGAGGGTCATGGTCGGGTCTGCTCGGGTGGGGGTTCGGGTCGGGTGCGTCATGTTAGCGGTCGGGTCTGCCGCCCCGGCGCCGGGCCAGGCCGCTGGCTCCCCCGGTGGAAACACGCCCCAGGCCAGCCCGGAACGCACCGCAAAATGACACCAAAGGTGTCAATGGGCGCCCGGCGGGCCCATCCGGCCTCGCCGTGACGATCAACCAAGGGTGTGGGCATGACATTGCGGCTGGACGGCAAAGTGGCGGTGATCACCGGCGCGTGCTCGGGCATCGGCCTGGCCACGCTCGAGCTGTTCATCGAAGAAGGCGCCCGCGTGCTGGCCGCCGACGTGCAGCTTGATGCCGGCCAGGCGCTGGTGCAGCGCTTCCCTGGCGTGCTGCGGTTTGCGCCCTGCGATGTCACCCAGCCCGCACAGATCAAAGCCGCCATCGACGGCGCAGCCGAGGCCTTCGGCGGTCTCGACATCCTGTTTTCCAACGCTGGCGCCGGCGGCACCATGGCCGGGGTCGAAAACTGGGACGAAGCCGGCTGGGACAACACCCACGCCCTGCTGCTGCGCTCGGTCGCGGCGGGCACCGCGTTTGCCGTTCCCCACCTGAAGCGCCGCGGCGGCGGCGCCATCATCAACACCTCGTCGATCTCGGCCCTGCAGGCGGGTTTTGCGCCGCTGGCCTACGCGGTGGCCAAGGCCGGCGTGCTGCACTACACCCGGCTGGCAGCGGCCGAGCTGTCTGCCCACCGCATCCGCATCAACGCGATCGTGCCGGGTTTCATCGCCACCCACATCTTCAGCGGCATGATGAACCTGGGCCCCGAAAAAAAGGCGCAGCTGGTGCAGCAGATTGCCGACCGCAGCGGCACCGCCAACCCGATCGGCCGGTCCGGCCGGCCACGGGATATCGCCGAGGCCGCTTTGTTTCTGGCGTCCGACGCTGCCGGCTTCATCACCGGCACCCATTTGACGGTGGACGGCGGCATCACCATCGGTCCGCGCCACGCCTGGGACCCCGAAACCCCCGGTCCGATGACCGATGCGCTGGGCCTGAGCCCCGCGCAGTTGCGCGCCCTGCGCGCCGCCAGGTCGGGTTGAAGCCCCTGCCCGGCTCCGTTCGCCCCTGTTCGCCCCTGTTCGCCCAACTTCCATTCGACCCACCCAACCCCCACCCGCGAGACAGCCATGCCCAAGGTCACTTTTATCGCTTTTGACGGCAACGCCACCGACGTACAGGCCCCCGCCGGCCTGTCACTGATGCGCGCCGCGCTGGACAACAACGTGCGCGGCATCGACGGCGACTGCGGCGGCAACTGCGCCTGTGCCACCTGCCATGTGTTCGTGGCTGACGGCTGGGCCGACAAGGTGGGCCCGCGCACCACCGCCGAAGACGAAATGCTCAACTTCGCGGCCGAATTGCGCGACAGTTCACGCCTGGCCTGCCAGATCACGCTGACCGACGCGCTGAACGGTCTGGTCGTGAGCATGCCCGAAGGCCAACATTGAGGTACTGACATCGGGCACCCTGAGGTCCTGCCGCTGCGGCGCAGGATGCAGCCGGTCCCCACCGCCCCCCGGTCCCCGTCAACCACGCCACCCCGCCAGGAGCCCGCCATGAACGCTGTCCTCAAGCCCTCCTCTACCGCTGCGTCCGCCGAGACCGCCGCCCTACACACCGCCGTACACGCCGCGGCACGTGAAGCCGCCGAGACACTGCCGCTGGACCAGCTCAACCCGGCCGACGCCCAGCTGTTTGTCGACGACACGGTGGGCTACACCTTTGACCGGCTGCGCCGCGAGGACCCGGTGCACCGCAGCCACAGCCCGGTGCCGGGCATCGACGACTACTGGTCCGTGACCAAGTACAGCGACATCATGTACGTGGACACCCATCCGGCGATTTTTTCGTCCCAATGGACGCTGGGCGGCATCACGCTGCTGAATCCGGCCGAGAGCGACCGCCTGCCGATGTTCATCGCGATGGACCCGCCCAAGCACGATGACCAGCGCAAGGCGGTGAGCGCCATCGTGGCGCCGGCCAACCTGAACAACTGGCAGGGCCTGATCCGCGAGCGCACCGCCACGTTGCTCGACGGCCTGCCGCGCGACGAGACGTTCGACTGGGTCGACAAAGTGTCGATCGAGCTGACCACCAGCATGCTGGCCACGCTGTTCGACTTTCCGTTCGAGGATCGGCGGCTGCTGACCTGGTGGTCGGACGTGGCAACGATGAACAAGGCCGTCAACCCGGACGCGCTGGATCCGCAAGAGCGCATGGCCGAGCTGGGCAAGATGCTCGCTTACTTCACCCGGCTCTGGAACGAGCGGGTCAACGAGCCACCCCGCACCGACCTGATATCGATGCTGGCGCACGGCGCGGCCACCCGCAACATGGGCCCGATGGAGTACATGGGCAACCTGGTGCTGCTGATCGTGGGCGGCAACGACACCACCCGAAACTCGATGACCGGCGGCCTGCTGGCCTTGCACGACAACCCCGAGCAGATGGCCAAGCTGCGCGCCAACCCGGCCTTGGTCGACAGCCTGGTGCCCGAGATCATCCGCTGGCAGACACCGCTGGCCTACATGCGGCGCACCGCCCTGGTGGACACCGAACTCGGCGGCAAACAGATCAAGCAAGGCGACAAGGTGGCGATGTGGTACCTGTCGGGCAACCGCGACGAGACCGCCATCGAATGCGCGAACGACTTCATCATCGACCGCGCGCGGCCGCGCCAGCACCTGAGTTTTGGCTTCGGCATCCACCGCTGCGTGGGCAACCGGCTGGCCGAGATGCAACTCAAAATCCTGTGGCAGGAGATCCTGGCGCGCTTCCCGGCGGTCGAGGTGGTGGGCCCGCCCAAGCGGGTGATGTCGAACTTCGTGCACGGCTTCAGTGAGCTGCCGGTGCGGCTGCCGGCTTGAAGCCAAGCAGCGCCAAGCAGGGCCTGGTTACAGTGCCCCACCCCGAACGTCCGCCTGAAAGCCC
>JANMXG010000286.1:0-3254 GCA_031394235.1 Betaproteobacteria bacterium | reverse complement strand
TGCGCGCCCACATCGAAGAGATGTCGCAAAGCTACGAAAAGCCGGCTGACGTGATGCGCTGGTACTTGTCGGACCGCCAGCGCATGGCCGAGGTCGAGGCGGTGGTGATCGAGACCAATGTCACAGCGCACGTGTTGGGCCTGGTCAAGATCAACGACAAGGTCTTGCCCTTTGATGACCTGATGACGGCCTGACATCCATCAAGCCCGTTCACGCCGCCGCAACGCCGGGCCTGAGCGACACTGCTGCCCCGTTGGGGGCAGCCAGCCACATCCCCGATCCGGGGCGCATGACTGACAGGTCGGCGCCCCGTTTTTCATCGCCTGCAAGCCCCCGGTCAGGGGGCCATAATTGCTGCAGACTCAACATTTCAAGGACATCCGTGAGCGCTATGGACACACAAGCCCTGGGCATGGTTCCCATCGTCATCGAGCAATCCGGTCGTGGCGAGCGGGCCTACGACATCTACAGCCGCCTGCTGCGCGAGCGCATCGTCTTTCTGGTCGGCCCGGTCAACGACATGACCGCCAATCTGGTGGTGGCGCAGATGTTGTTTCTCGAAAGCGAGAACCCGGACAAAGATATTTTCTTGTACATCAACTCGCCCGGCGGCAGCGTCAGCGCGGGTTTGTCGATCTTCGACACGATGAATTTCATCAAGCCCGATGTCTCGACGCTTTGCATGGGCATGGCCGCCAGCATGGGCTCGTTTTTGTTGATGGCCGGCGCCAAGGGCAAACGCATTGCGCTGCCCAACGCCAAGATCATGATCCACCAGCCGTCGGGCGGTGCGCAAGGCCAGGCCACCGATATCGAGATCACGGCCCGCGAGATCATCAAGACCCGCGAGCAACTCAACCGGCTGTACGCTGACCGCACCGGCCAGACTTACGAGAAGATTGCTGCTGACATGGAACGCGACTTCTACATGTCGCCCGAAGAGGCCAAGACCTACGGCCTGATCGACCAGGTGATCGCCAAGCGCGGCTGACGGCCTGCAGCACTCCCACGCCGGCCCGAACTGGCATGGATTTGGCGCTGGAACGTTGGACTATCATTGCACTGAAACCCATTCGCCCCCCACAGCACAAGCACACACATGGCCGACAAGAAGGGCGCCTCAGGCGAAAAAGTTCTCTATTGCAGCTTCTGCGGCAAGAGCCAGCATGAGGTCAAGAAACTCATTGCCGGCCCGTCCGTCTTCATCTGCGACGAGTGCATCGAGTTGTGCAACGACATCATCCGGGACGAGGCCCCTGCCGAGACCCCGGGCGCCAAGTCGGCCAAGTCCGATTTGCCGGTACCGTTTGAGATCAAGACCACGCTCGACCAGTACGTGATCGGACAAGACTCGGCCAAGCGCACGCTGTCGGTGGCCGTCTACAACCACTACAAGCGGTTGAAGCACATCGGCGCAGGTTCGCCCAAAGACGAGGTTGAGCTGACCAAGAGCAATATCCTGCTGATCGGGCCGACCGGCTCGGGCAAGACGCTGTTGGCGCAAACCCTGGCCAAGCTGCTCAACGTGCCGTTTGTGATTGCCGACGCCACCACCCTGACCGAAGCCGGTTACGTGGGTGAGGATGTCGAGAACATCATCCAGAAGCTGCTGCAGAACTGCAATTACGACGTTGAGCGGGCCCAGCGTGGCATCGTCTACATCGACGAAATCGACAAGATCAGCCGCAAGGCCGACAACCCCAGCATCACCCGCGATGTCTCGGGTGAAGGTGTGCAGCAGGCGCTGCTCAAGCTGGTTGAAGGCACGATGGCCAGCGTGCCGCCGCAGGGCGGCCGCAAGCACCCGAACCAGGACTTCCTGCAGATCGACACGACCAACATCCTGTTCATCTGCGGCGGCGCCTTCGACGGGCTGGAAAAAGTGATCCAGAGCCGGACCGAAAAATCCGGTATCGGCTTTGCCGCGTCGGTGCACAGCAAGACCGACAAGCGCGCTGCCGACCTGTTCAAGGAAGCCGAACCCGAGGACTTGATCAAGTTCGGTCTGATCCCCGAGTTGGTCGGTCGCCTGCCGGTGGTGGCCACGCTGGGTGAGCTGACCGAGTCCGCGATGGTGCAAATCCTGACTGAGCCGCGCAACGCCCTGGTCAAGCAGTACCAAAAGCTGTTCAGCATGGACGGCGTTGAACTGGAAATCCGGCCGTCCGCGCTGACCGCCATCGCCCGCAAGGCGCTCAAGCGCAAGACCGGCGCACGCGGCCTGCGCTCGATCATGGAAAACGCCTTGATCGACACCATGTTCGACCTGCCCACGATGGACGGCGTGGCCAAGGTGGTGATTGACGAGCACATCGTCGAAGAGGGTGCCAAGCCCCTGCTCGTGTACCGAGAACACAAGGCCAGCGCCTGACGGGTTTGGGCTGGGGTGCCGGCCGGCCGTTGATGGACCGGTACCCGCGCTGACCTGTACTTTCCAAACACTTGCATTCGTCCGCTCAGACCTCATCTCGGTTTGAGAAAGAGAGGTTCTTCCATGTCTGGACATCCAGTATTGCCCGCTGACCCGATCACGCTGCCGCTGTTGCCGCTGCGTGACGTGGTGGTGTTTCCGCACATGGTCATCCCGCTGTTTGTCGGGCGCCCCAAGTCCATCAAGGCCTTGGAGGCGGCGATGGAAGCTGGCCGGCAAATCATGCTGGTGGCCCAGAAAGCCGCCGGCAAAGACGAGCCCAAGCCCGAGGACATGTTTGAGATCGGCTGCGTCTCCAGCATCTTGCAGATGCTGAAACTGCCCGACGGCACCGTCAAGGTGCTGGTTGAAGGGGTGCAGCGCGCTGAAACCCGCGCCATCCACGAGACTGCCGAGTACTTCACCGCCGACGTGGTGCCGGTGCAGCCGGCCGGCGACGCCACGCCCGAGGTCGAGGCATTGCGCCGTGCCGTGACGCAGCAGTTCGACCAGTACGTCAAGCTCAACAAGAAGATCCCGCCCGAGATCCTCACCTCCATCGCCGGCATCGATGATCCGGGCCGTCTGGCCGACACCATCGCTGCGCACCTGCCGCTCAAGCTCGAAGCCAAGCAGTCGGTGCTCGACCTGTTCCTGGTGGCCAAGCGGCTGGAGAAATTGCTGGAGCTGCTCGAGCACGAAGTTGACATCCTGCAGGTCGAAAAGCGCATCCGTGGTCGCGTCAAGCGCCAGATGGAAAAGAGCCAGCGCGAGTACTACCTCAACGAGCAGGTCAAGGCCATCCAGAAGGAGTTGGGTGATGGCGAGGAGGGCGCTGATCTCG
>JANMXG010000285.1:0-21189 GCA_031394235.1 Betaproteobacteria bacterium | reverse complement strand
GCCTGCTGTTCTGGCTGGGGCAGCTGCCGCGCCTGGGTATCGTCACGGCCGATCAAGACCCGCCGCCCGCGCTGCTGCTGCGGGCGCTGGCGCATGCGCTGGGTGCGCCCGACGACGACCCGGCCGTGGCCGCCTTTTGCGGCGGCAACGTGCCCCCGGGCGAGATACCGGCCGGCTTCGCCGCCAGTGCAGCGGCCCACGCCCAAGGACTCGAACAGTGGCTGGCTGACGCCGCGCCCGACCTCGCGCCACCGCGCCTGGACGCGGTCTGCCGCCGCGCCGGGCAGCTGCACTTCCGGCCAGGCTGGACCGAGCTGCGCCTGCCGCTGTCTGGCGTCGACACCGCCGTGCGCCGCCTGGGCCTGGACCTGGACCCCGGCTGGTTGCCCTGGCTGGGCTGCGTCGTGAGCATCCGCTATGACGACTGAGCCCAGCGACTGGCTTGCCGAGATGCGGCTGTACACGCGGCGCGAGCTCGGCGCGGTTGGCCAGCGCTTGGCGCACAGCGTGGCGGGTTTAGGCACGGCCGGGCCAGAACTCGCGTCGGCGCTGGCCTTTGCCCAACGCTTTGCCAGCGATCTGGCGCCACCCACCGCCGCCCCGCCCGCCGGCCATCCGCTGCCGCGCCTGCTGGCCCTGGTCCCGCACACCCAGCAGCCCCTGCTGCATGACCTGCTGCTGCTGGCCTGCCTGCCCGAAGCCCACGAAGGCTTTGCCGCACTGTGTCGGCAACTGCATCCGCAGGGCCAACCCCTGCCCACCGGCGTGCTGGCGCTGCAATGGCTGGAACTCGAAGCGCGTACCGGCGCCAGCCGGCTGGCGCTGCGCGACGCGGTAGAAGACCTGCTGGCCCACGGTGCGCTGGCGCGGCTGGGCCTGTTCCGGTTGGTCGGCGATGGCCCCTGGCACAGCCGCGGCCTGCAGCTTGGCGCCGGTGTCTGGGCGGCGCTGATGGCACGCGAGCCGCAGCTCGACGAAGGCGCGCAGATGGTCGGCGGTTACGCCCAGGTGCCTGGCCTGGCCGAATGGCTGCACCTGCCCGGCCCGACCCAGGCCGTGCTGGCACTGCGCCGGGGCCTGCCGTGCCGCATCGTGCTGACCGGCGGTGACGCCGCGATGCGCGCCACGCGTGTGCGCGCCCTGCTCGGTGCGGCCCCGGCCGCGGCGCTGCGCCAGCGTCTGGATCCTGCGGGCCGCCACAGCACGGTGCTCGGCGCGGCGTACCTTGCCGCTTTCATGCAGCAAGCCGTGCTGTGGCTGGAGGCTACCAGCGACGAGCCCGACACGGCCATGGCCTCAACCCCAGCCGCGCCGCTGCCCGAGGTGGATTGGGCACTGCCGCTGATCCAGAGCGCACGCAGCGAACGCGAACTCCACGCTGCGCCGCTGCCGCTGATCCATGTGCCCATCAGCCCGCTGGCGCCTGCCAGCCGGCGTGAGCTCTGGCGCACGCTGCTGCCGCAGCTGGGTGAACATGCCGGCGCCCTGGCGGTGCGCTACCCGATCGAGCCCGATGACGCACGCGATGTGGTGCGCGACCTGGGCCTGCGCCAGGCGCTGTCCGATGAACCGTTGTCGCTGGACGAGGTGGGTGCCTGCATCCGCCACCGCACCCCTTGGCAAGCACGGCCCGGCATGCAGCGCGTCACACCGCAGGCCGGTTGGTCGCACCTGCTGCTGCCCGACTCGGCAAGCGCCCAGCTGCATGCCGCCGTGCGCCGCGTTGCGCAGCAGATCACGGTGCTGGACGACTGGGGCTTCGCGCAGGGCCGCGGCGGCCGGCGCGGCGTGCGCCTGCTGTTTTGCGGCGCGCCGGGCACCGGCAAGACACTCGCTGCCGAGGCCATGGCGCGCGAGCTGGGCGTGGACCTGATGGTGGTGGATCTCGCCAGCCTGGTGTCGAAGTGGATCGGTGAAACCGAGAAGAACCTGGCCGCGGTGTTCGATATGGCCGAGCGCGCCCGTTCGCTGCTGCTGTTCGACGAGGCCGATGCACTCTTCGGCCGGCGCACCGAGGCGCGTGACGCACACGACCGCCACGCCAACCTGGAAACCGCCTACCTGCTGCAGCGGCTGGAGCGCTTTGAAGGCATTGCGGTGCTGACGACCAACCTTCGCGCCAACCTGGACAGCGCCTTTGCGCGCCGTTTCGAGTTCATCGTCGAGTTTCCCGAGCCCGACGCCGCAGCGCGGCAGGCGCTGTGGCGGCTGCACCTGCCCGACGCCGCGCCCTTGGCGGCCGATGTTGATCTGGCTGAGCTGGCCACCTGGTATGCACTCACCGGCGCCCAGATCAAGAACGCTGCACTGGGCGCTGCCTTCCTGGCCGCCGCGGCCAACCTGCCCTTGCAGCAGCGGCACTTCATGCTGGCGGTGGAGCGCGAATTCGACAAGGCTGGGCGCGCCCATCCCGGCTTTCCGCCACAGCACCGCCCGGACCCAACCCGGGCTGAATCGACCCCCCACACCTGATCCCCGCTGGAGAACGCCATGGCCACACTCGCCCAGTTCTGGACCGCCGAAGTCGCCCGCCTCGATGCCGCGCTCGCCGACACCGCCGCGCAGGTCCAGGGCAGTCGCAGCGCGCTGCAATCCGCAGAGCAGCAGGAGCGCGCCGCCAGCGACGCACTGCGCCTGCAAGAGGGCAAGCTGCGCGATGCACGCGCCGCGCTGGCGCTGATCGCCATGCCGGGCGACGGTGACCCGCAGCTCGCGGCGATGGATGCCGCGCTGGTGGCCCGCGCCGAGGCGGTGGCCGCCGCGGCCAATGCGTCGCAGCGCGCGCTGACCCAACGCGCCCGGCTGGACCGGTTGGGCGCCACCCTGGCATCGCTGCAGACCGAGCGGCAGCGTGTGGCGGCCGAGAAATTGAACGAGTTGGGCGACGGCACGCCGCAGCGGCCCGGCCAGGCCGCGAGCCGGCAAAAAATGATGGTCCTGCTGCTCCCCGGCGGCGCTCTCGAGAACCTGGCGGCCGACGCCGCGCAGGCGCTGATCGCCTTTGAGGCCGACGCGCGCAGCCGGGTCGAAGGTGAATTCCCCAGTAACAGTGCTGCGCCCAAGGACTTTCTCAAACGCCTGCGCGCGCGGCGCACGCTTATCAACGACTCGGTGCAGGCGGCCGACGACAGCGCCGCCAAGGCGCAGGCGCCCAACACCACCGCACTGGCCGCAGCACAGCGCGATTTCGACACCTGCCTGGGCGCCGTGCGCCGCGCCACTGAGACCGCGCCGCTGCTGGCCGCCGACACCGCCACCCTGGCCGCACTGGCCGCGCTGCCGGCGCCCACCGCCACCAGCCGGCCCGTGCTCACGATTTGGCAGCACAAGCGCCTGCACGACGCCACCCAGCAGGCCCTGCGCGAGACGGCGCTGGCCTTGCTGACCGACGTGGACGACGCCTGGAAGTCCTGGCGCAACGCCCAGAAGGCCTACGACGACGCCCTGCACACGGCGATGAAGGCCAACCCCGACATGACCCCGCTGCAACTCGACGCCGTGCCGGCCGTGAAAAGCAAGCTGGACACGCTGGCGCTCAAGGCTGCCGACCTGGCCACCAAGACCGGCCTGCTGGCGCCGCAGCAGGCCATTGCACAGGGCTGGCTGGCCTGCGTGAGCGACGCGCTGTGGGACGCGCTGGACCGCCTGGACGGCGCCATCGACCGGCTGAAAGACCTGGGCGGCACCACCACACCGGCGCAGCGCATCACCGACCTGCTGACGGCCGAGACCACGCTGGCCACGGCGCTGGACGCCGCCAGCCAGGCCGCGCGCCAGAAGACCGCCGCGCTGGCCGCACAAGCCCGTGCCGCCGAGAACCAGGGCGCCGAGCGCGAGACCCGCGTTGCACGCCTGCGCGGTGCCGGCCGCAGCGCCGCACTGCTGTGAGCCAAGGGCCCGCCATGAAACGCGATGACCCCTGCCAAATTGGCTGCGGCGCCCAACCTGCCAGCGACCGCTGCGCGGCTACCTTGCCCGACAACCCGCAGTGCGCCACCCATTTCCACTTTGGCCTGCTGCTGGGGGTGGACGAGTTCCGCACCGAGCAGGGCTTCCACATCGGCCATGCACGGCGCCACCAGCGCCTGCTGCACGGCGCCGGCGTGGTGGCCGGCTACGGCGTCAGCTTCGATGCCCAGAGCTTCGAGTTGCGGGTGGCCCCCGGCTTTGCCGTCGACGCCTGGGGCCGCGACCTCGCGTTGGACGCCGCGCAGTGTGTCAGCCTGCCCAAGTGGTGGCTGAAGCACCGCAGCGACGACAGCTTTGCCGATATCGCTACGCCTGAGGACGCGCTGCTCGACCTCGAATTGGTGCTCTGCTACGACACCTGCCTGGACCGCCCGGTACCGGCCATCGCCGACCCCTGCGCCGGTGACACCGCTGACGTGGCCTATGCCCGCATCTGCGAAGCCGTGACGCTGCAACTGCGCCGCACGGCCCCGCCCTCGCCGGCTGCCCCGATGCCCAGCTACCGGCTGCTGCGCGTCTGGCTGGGTTTGGCGCCTGCACTGGCCGCCGACCAGTGGCTGCTCGACGCCTATGCCGCCACCCTGGTGCTGCCCGCGCCGCAACAGGCTGCCGCGCGTGCCTCGCTGCTGCGGTCGGTGCAGGCGCACGCGGTGGCGGCCGAGTCGCACCTGGCGCCCGGTGCAGACGCCGAAGAACGCAACCTGTGCCTGCCGCTGGCCCGGTTGGCAGATGTGCGCATCACCCACGCCGCCAAAGGCTGGACCGCCGCCGTGCCGCACCTGGACATCGGCGTGCGCCCGGTGCTGCTGCCCAGCGGGCTGTTGCAAGCGCTGCTGCTGGCCGAGCCGGGCCCCGCCGCGGTGGGCGCCGGCCCGGTGTTGCAGCCGGGGTTGGCCGGGCTGACCGGCAACACCGTTAACCTTGTCTTCAACCAGGCACTCGAAGCCAGCACGGTGACGCCGGCCGCCTTCAGCGTCACCGAGTTTCTGGCTGGCACCGGTTGGCAGACCTTCACCGCAACGGCCAGCTATGACGCCGCGGCCGCGGCCGGGCCAACGGTGTCGCTGCTGCTGGACCCTGCGCCTGCGGCCACATCGCAGCTGCGCCTGACCGTCATTGGCAGCGGACCCACACCGCTGCTGGGCGCGAACCTCATCCCTGCTGGCGCGCCCCACCCGGGCGCCGACGGGCGCACGCTTTCCACCGACATCGCGAGGGTCTGACCATGGCCAACGAAACCCCTGAAGAGATCGTCGAGCTGAGCGTTACCGACGGCATCGCCTTCGTCGAACAGTCCAGCCCGCTGACCCGGCTGCACTACTTCGACGGCAAATTCCTGCGCGCCGACGCTTTCGCGACCGAGCAGGACTACCACCGCGCGCGGGTGCGTCTGGCCAACATCGCCGGCGGCTGGGGCGTGGTGCACGGCCTGGAGATCGCGCTGCGCGGGGGCCAACTGGCCGCGAGCGCCGGCCTGGCCATCACGCCAACCGGCAGCTTGGTGCTCGCCACCAGCGAGATGCGCGCCGACTTGGCCAAGCTGCTGCAGTTGAACCAGCGGGAAGAGGCCACGCCCGGCAGCGCGGCCTTTGGCGACTGCAGCAGCGCGCCGAAAGCCGGCGTGAAGGAGGGTGCGCCACAAGCCATCTACGAGATCACGGTCGGCCCGGTGGAGGGCTTGTGCGGCAACGAGGCGGTGTTTGGCAAGCTGTGCGAAAGCGCCTGCGCCACCGACTCGCGCCACCCCTATTGGCGTGAGGGCGTGGTGCTGCGCCTGCGCCCGCGCACGCTGATGCTGCCCACGAGCAGCGCCGTCCCGATCAGCGCCGTGCACCTGCGCAACCGCATCGCTTCGGCCTACTTCGCGCTGGAACCCGGCCAGCCCGCGAGCCAGGTCTCGGCCTCGGGCCTGGCCGGTGACGTGTGGTGCGGCGGCGCGGCACTGTATGGCCGCGACGAGGTCGTCATCGGCCTGCTGGTGCGTGAGGGCGGCAGCACGCGGGTCATCGACGCCTGGAGCGGCCGGCGTGAGCGCATGGACGCACAGGCGCGCAGCTACTGGCAGGGGCGCATGGCGATGCGGCCCTGGGCCGTGTTCACCGCACAGATCCTGCAGTTCCAGTGCCAGCTGTCGGGCGCGCTGGAGCCCGGCGGCGGCGGCTTCACAGCGGTCGACGACTGCGACCGCATCCGCGTGCTGTTGGACCGCACGCGCCGTGAACTGGAAGCGCTGACCTCGCGCTGGCGCCAGACCGGGCAGCAACTGCTGCTCAAGAGCGGCGACCTGTCGAAAAAGCAGATGACCGAAGTCGGCTCGCAGGTGAACAGCACCTACGCCGAAATCGGCCAGTTGTCGCAAGAACTGGCGGTGGTGGAGGCCGGCACCGGCGCGCTGCCAGTGCAGCGCATGCTGATCGCCGCCGGCTTCCTGGACCTGCCGCCCGCCGGCTACCTGCCCGTGGCGCCAGGCAAGGTGGCGCTGGACCTGCAATTGCAGCGCATGTTCGGCGAAGGCGTGAACCTGCACCTGCATGCGGTGGCCGAGGACGAGATCGCCCACCTGCTGGAAGAAGCACAGCACATGCGTCGCATCTCGCTGACACGCGGCATCGACGACCCCAAGCTGCCCGAGCCGGTGGAGATCTTCGTGCCCGAGGGGCGCATGGTCGACGCCAAGGCGCCCGCCGCCGGCGAATGGTGGCAGGTGGTGGTGCAGCCCGAGTGGGCCAACGGCGTACCGCAGGCCAAGACCGAGAACACACCCAAAGTGGCACCAGCGGCCCAGGCCGCCAAAGCCGCCAGTGCCAAGACGGCGGCAAAAGCCAGCGCCAAGACCGCAGCCGGCGCCGCAGCCGCGGGCGCCAGCCAGAACACCGACTCTGCCGGCGCGCCCTCAGAGGCCTCGGCCGCCCGGATCAACATCGACCTGGGTGAGGTGCTCAACGGCAAGACCCGTATCCGCATCCCGGGCCTGGCGCGCACCCACCTGCTGGACGACGGCCACCCGGCTATCAGCCTGGTGCTCGCCCAGGACCCCGACGACGGCGCCAGCAGCCATGCCAGCCGGCTCATCACCCAGAAAGCCGCCGACGGCAGCGCCGACAACACCAGCAGCGCCGGCGCCGCCGCCTGGCTGGCCGCTGACATCGGCGCCGACCCCTTCGACCTGCCGGTGGGCGGCGACACCTCGGCGCGTGCCGAGGTGCGCGCCGCCATCGCCCGCCTGGCCATCACGCTGGGCGCCAGCGCCACCATCACCCTGCTGGCGCGTGAAGGCACGCCGCGTGCCGGCTTGCGCCTGCGGCTGCAGGTCGATGCGGTGATGCACAGCAAGATCGCGGCCACCACCGGCGCTGGCAGCGTCGACAAATCCGACAGCGGCAGCCTGCGCATCACGCTGGAACGCGACGGCGATGCCCGCAGCGGCCGTCTCGTGGTGGACGAAGACCCGATGAACCTGGCCGATGGCGCCGGTGTGCTGCACTGGCGCGAAACCCCGCGCGAGGCGGTGCTGGAACTGGTGTTCCAGATCGCGCGAAAGATTGTGGATGGCAGCGTCAAGATGATGCAGGCGGCGGCCGGCGCCGCCGCCCAGGCCAGCGATTCGGCAGGCCCGTCGCCGGTCATCGACGAGCAACGCATCAGCGCCGCGGCCGACAGCCTCGCGAACGACCTGCTGACGCTGCGCCTGGCGCGCGCCAACGGCTTGGCCGCGATGCCAGCACCGGCCAGCGCCATTGGCACTGCGGCGCTGAACGCGCTGGCCTTCATCGCCGACGCCAGCGACGACGCCGCCTTCCTGGTGCGGGCGCGCCGCCGCCTGTTCCCCACGCTGGACCAACCCGCGGTGCAGACCGTGCGCGCCAGCCTGGACTGGGTGATGTTCCGCCGTGCGCGCACCCACCTGTGCGGGCCGGCCTGCAGCACGCCCACCGCGACGGGCCTGGAAGCGGTGCTGGTCTGGCACCTGGAAGTGCCCGACCAGAAGACGCTGGACCTGCTGAAGAAGGCCCTCGACCAGGGCGACACCCTGGCGCTGCGCAGCTTCAAATTCAAGCGCGTGGGCATCCTGCGCTACCGCGACGAGAGCACCCGGCCCGAGGAGTCGATGGCCGCGGTGCTGTCGATGTGGACGGCAGTGCAGCCGGCCGCCCAGGTAGTGCTGGGCCGCGCCTGGGAGGTCGCGCCAGCCACCGGCCAGGGCTGGCAAAACCACTTCCGGCTGCGCGAAATGCTGGGCCTGATCAAGACCCTGACGCTGCCGCCGCCGCGCGGCGACGGCGCGCTGGCCGCCATCCGCTCGCCCGGCACGCCGCTGGACGACGGTGCGCTTGACGGTGGCATGCTGGTGGTCACAACCGGCAACAAGCCCGTAGCGACCACCCACCACCGGGTGCTGGTGACCGGCTCCGATGTGTACGTCAACGTCATAGACAGCATGAAATCCAGCCCAGAGCGCGGCTGGCGCGAGCTCGAGGCGATGCTCGCACAAGGGGCTTTGCGCCTGCTCGACATCACCTTCGACGGCGGCAAGATGGGCACCGAGTCCAGCACGAAACTGCAGGCGTTCGACGCCGAGATTCGCAAGGGCAACACCGAGTCGTGGTTCGTGCGCAGCGTGCGGATCGACGCAAGCACTGTCGACGCCGGCACCGACGCGGCGGCGCAGCAGTTGGCAGTGACCGCGCTGCTGGGTCCGGCCGGGCAGCGCCAGGACGACGGCGCGCTGACCGCGCCGGTGACCGACGTGGGCGGTGGCGCACAGGTGCTGACCCTCGCCTACTACCAGGACCGCAGCTAGCAGCGCCGCAAACCGCAGCACAGTCATGCCCGCCGCCGCCTCGCCTCCGGCCACCGAGGCCAAGAAGCCGGCACCGGCTGCGGCGCCCTCGGTCAAGGCGCCGGCATCAGCGCCGGCCAAAGTGGCCGCACCTGCGTCAGCGCGGGGCGAGGCGCAGGCGGGCGCCCAGGGCAGTGCGCAGGCGGGCGCAGCGCAGCGCTTCGACCGCATGGCGGTGCGCGCCAAGCTGGCGGTCAGCGAACCGGGCGATGCGGTGGAGCGCGAGGCCGATGCGGTGGCCGCGCGCGTGATGCGCATGCCGGCGCCTCGCGCTGCGGCAGGCGCTGCACCCCGGCAAACCGAAGCCGCGCCCACACCGGCCCCGGCGGTGAAACGCCAGGCCCGGCCCGAGATCCCGGCCGACCCCGGCGCCGCGCCGCAAACCAGCGCCGACCTGGTGTCGCGCCTGGGACCGGGGCAGGCGCTGGAGCCCGAGGCGCGTGCCTTCTTCGAGCCGCGCCTGGGCACGGGCCTGGCGCACGTGCGGGTGCACACCGACGACGCCGCCGCCGACGCCGCGCGAGCACTGCAGGCGCGCGCCTTCACCTTCGGCCACCACATCGCCTTTGCCAGCGGCGAATACACGCCGCATGAAACCGGCGGCCGCACGCTGCTGGCCCACGAGCTGGCGCACGTGCTGCAAAACGACACGCTGGACGTCAGCGCCGTGGTGCAGCGCAAACCCAGGGACCCGAAGTACACCGACCCCGCGGACATCTCCGAAAAAGCCTTCGACCCCGCGCTGGACAAGGCGGCACGGCCGGCGTTGCAGACGCTCAACTTGCCCGCCATCAAGGCGCGCCACGCCGACCTCTACAAGGGCCTGGCGGGCGGCAAGTCGCTGAAGCGCCCGGCGGGCTACGACCGCCGAACCCCACCATTCCAGACCGAGCAGGTGAAGAAGTGGAAGGAGGCGGTGGACCTGTCGAAGTTTTATGCCGACATCGACTTCGAGCCCGGCGCGGGCCGGCAATGGGTCACCTACTTCGGCGCCAAGGCCCGCAAGATCGAGGGCACCGAGGGCGAGATCGTCGAGCGGCTGAAAGTGCCCAACTGGTCACCCGACGGCACCTGGTCGGATTCACCGCTGCAGGTGGACCATATCGTGGAGGTGCAGCTCAACGGAGCCGACGCTTTCGACAACTACGAGCTGCTGACCGGCGCGCACAACACCAACGTCGGCTCGCTGCTGCGCGCGGCGATCTACGCCAACGTCAAGACCTACCTTGGTGCGGTGGGCAAAAATGTCGGCGACCAACTGGTCAAGGACTACCTCGAAACCTTTGACGTGCCCTTCTTGCGGGTGGTCGCCGGCGAGGAGGGCAAGAACCTGGAGCGCACCGCAAGGTTCTGGTCGCGCAAGGAAATCACCGCCGGCAAGCACCTGGCGTGGTTGCGCGACGAAAAACGCAACGAGCGGGACGACGGCACGAACAAGAGCCGTTTCGCGCTGTATGCCTACACCGGCGAAGGCTTCATCGACGCTTTCAACCTGAACAAGAACAAAGTCAGCGCGCAAGACAGCGGGCGCCTTGCCGGCATCAAGGTCAAGCGCGTTGATCTGACAGCCAACCTGGCCAGCGCCAACACCGGCCGCATCGGCACGTTGACCGGTACCTGGGAGCTGCCCAAGAACGTATCGGTGGACGGCAGCAGCAGCGTCAGCCTGGGGCTGGACGCAGTGCCGGGCAAGAAGTACGCGGGCAAGCTGGCCGACGCGGTGAAGGGGCCCAAGCTCATCGTCAAAGGCGCCAGCCCGGTGAGCTTTGGCGAGATGGAATTCGTGCGCGGCAAGCTCAACGGCGACGGCGTGCTCAGCCCCGAGCATGCGCTGTTCACCGGCCTGCAGATTCCGGTGCGCTGGCGCGGCGACGAACTGGCCTTCGAATACACCGTGCCCGTGACTGCGCTGCAGGGCAAGCTGCCGGTGCCAGGGCTGACGATCGACGACGCCAGCCTCACGCTCTTTCTCACGCCGCGCGGCATCGGCGCCGACGGCATGTTGAGCTTCTCGGTCGCCGGCCTGGGCGCCGGTGTGCTGACGGTGACGGTGCAGACCCGCGGCGGCGAGCCCGAGATCAGCGCGGCGGGCCGCTTCATCGCAGACCGCAAGCTGTTCGACGAGGCCACGCTGGTGATCGGCTACTCGACAAAGAAGGGCTTCTTCGGCGAGGGCACGCTCGGCATCACGACGCCGGGCAAGATCAAGGGACTGAAGTCAGCGCGCCTGAAGGCCGGCTATGCGCAGGGCGTGTTCAGTGCATTGGGCGAGGTCGTGCCCGACCTGCCGGGGCTGAAGACTGCGTCGCTTTCGGTCAGCTACGGCCAGCGCCTGGCCATCAGCGGCACGCTGGGCATCGACGAGAAGGTGCCGGGTGTGGAGGTCGCCGAGATCACCGTCACCGTGACCGAAGGCGACAGCGGCTGGAAGGTGGCGGCCAGTGGCGACGTGACGCCGCGCCTGCCGGGCCTGAAAGGCGCCAAGCTCAAGTTCAGCTACGACGACGGCGCGGTACTCCTGGAAGGCCACTTCGAGGTCAAGAACCGGCTGATCGAAGGCAGCGTCACTGCTGGCGTCACCAACGCCCCGGTGGACGACCAAGGCAAGCCACTGCCGGGCGGTGAAGGCCACACCTTCACGCCCTTTGGCAGCGCCGACCTGGGCGCCAAGTTCGGCCCGCTGACGGGCAAGGTGAAGCTGATCGTCAAGCCCGACGGCCGGGTGTTTGTCGGCGGCAAGCTGGTGCTGGCCGACCAGGAGCTGTTCGGCCAGTATCCCAAGGGCGACGCAGCCCACCACGACCTGGCCAGTTTCAGCACGCCGGCGATTCCCCTGGTGGGTTTCTCGGTAGCCGGTGTCGGCGTGGGTTTGATGATCTACGCCGGTGGCGACGTCAGTGCCGACGCCGCCATCGGTCCGGGCTGGCTGAAGGACGTGATGGTCGAGCTCGAGCCTCTGGACCTGGGCAATTTCGACCCTGCACTCATCGCCGTGAACGGCGGCGCGCGTCTGGTGGTGTATGCCAAGGTCGGGCTGTCGGTGGCCGCCTGGATCAAGGCCGAACTGGATGCGCTGGTGGCGCGTGTGGGCGGCCAGCTCACCATCACCGGCACGGCGGGTTTGCCGGCCGACAAGCCGGTGCTGGACGCCGCGGCCAAGTTCAAGTGGAACGAAGCCACCGGCCTGGACGTGGCCGGGCAATTGAAGTTCAACGCCCAGCCGCGGCTGGAGTTCGGCCTGACCGGCGAGCTCTACGCCAAGATCGGCCGCTGGCGCTTTACCTACACCGTGTGGAGCCGCGAGTACAGCTTTGGCAAGGTCGCTTACGACCTGCCGGTGGCGCTCAGCGCCGACACCGCCTTGGCGTGGAACAGCCGGACCGGCTTCAACTTCGACCCCAAGGACGTGCTTTCGCCGCCCAAGCCCAGCCTGGACGAAAACAACATGAAGTCGCTGGCTGACAGCGGGCCGAAAGAGAAGTCGGTCGACGTGCTGGACGAAGAGGACCGCCCCGAAGGCGAGCCGCGCGCGCCGGTTTCGGTCGTGCGCCGGCAGGTGCAGCCAGGCGCGGCGCCGCCGGCCAGCTTGATAGGCGTCAGCGACCAGGACTTGGCCGCGTTGGGCCCGGGCCGGCCGCTGCCCGACGCCGTGCGGGTGGACTTTGAGCAGCGCCTGCGCGCCGACCTGTCGACCGTGCGTGTGCACGACAGCGAGGCTGCGGCCACGCTGGCGGCGCACATCAACGCAAGGGCCTTCACGGTGGGTGCGCACATCGTCTTCAACGACGGCGCCTACGAACCCGGCACCGAGCCCGGCCGACTGCTGCTGGCCCATGAACTGGCCCATGTGGTGCAGCAGCAAGGCAGCGCGGCGCGGCAGCTCATGCCCAATGGCACGGGCGCCACCCCGGCGGCACCGCCCAGCGAAACCCCGGCCCAGCGCACAACGCGCACACAGCGCGAATTGCAGGCCTTTGTGCTGCCGGCCAGCAAGCGCCGACATGGCCACACCTACCACCAGTGGTTCAGCACCGGCGTGCTGAAACACGGGCCCAACTACGACCGCGAGGTCGTCGCACCGGCGCAGATCAGCAAATGGGAGACCGCGCTGGCAGGCCTGGACGCGCAGACCGCCTGGACCCAGCACTACGCGCGCCTGGGGCTGGACCCAGCAGCGGCCGGCAACCAGACCCTCGTCTTCACCGGCGGGCGCACCGAGTCGCGGCCTTTCGTCGACTGGGCCAGCTACTTCAAGCGCCCGCAGTGGTCGCATGGCGGCACATGGCTGAACCACCGGCTGGAGGTCGACCACATTGTCGAGCTGCAGGCGGCGGGCTGGCCGGCCAGCTCGGCGGGCGACACGGTGCAGAACTACGAGTTGCTCGACAAGAGCACCAATGCCAGCTCGGGCGGCACCCTGTATGCCGCCATGCGCCAGAAGATGCGCGCGCTGCTGGCGGCCGAGCAGGGTGTGCCGGTGGACCAGATTCCGCTTCGCCCGGCCGCGCCGGGCACGGGCGGCGCCGGCGCCAACACTGATGCCGAAACCATGCTGCGCACGCGAGGAGTCAGCTTCGCCGGCTTCGAAGGCGGCAGCGTGGGCGACGCCCGTGGCGGCGGGCGCCGCGGCGACGCCAGCAGCGAGTACTGGACGGTGGGTGAACTGCAGGCCGGTGAGCACCTGGCCGCCATCAATTCGCCGGCCACGGGCGGCAGCGAGAGCGGCACGGCGGGAAGCTTCGTGTTGCTGTCGGCGGCCACCGGCGGCATGGTGATCGCCCGCTTCCCGACACTGTCTGCCGGCCCGCTGCACAGCGTGAGCGGCACAGTAGCCGGCCGCCTGGCCAGCATGACCATCACGGGCCTCACGCTCAACGCCGGCTACGGCACAGCCGCCGCTGGCGACGGGATGGGCGCACTGGCCGCCACCTGGCAACTGCCCCCCGGCATCAGCCCGACCAGCCCCAACGCCAGCTTCACGCTGAACAAGGCACAGGCCGGTCAGTTCAATGGCTGGCTGCAAGCACCGGCCGCAATCACCACCGAGGCCGCGGCGCTGTCGCCCATCGAGTTCAACCAGGTCGGCATCGACGGCCGCGGCATCAATGCCAGCGGCCAGCTGCGGCCCACGCTGCCACTCATCGGCAGCCAGCCGATAGACGTCAGCTGGACCCACGACAACATCCGCTTTGCACGCACCTTCAGCGCCGACCAGCTGAGCCTTTCGGTGCCCGGCCTGTCGCTGGACGCCGCCAGTCTGAGCGTGTTCTACGACCGCGACGGCTTCGGCGCCGAGGGCGGCGTGTACTTCACCATCGCGCATGTCGGCACCGGATCGCTGACCGCCGGAGTCGATGGCGCGGGCCGCTTCTCCGCCGAAGGCAGCCTGGACGTCGATACCCGGGTATTCGACGAGGCCAACGTGCGCGTCTGGTACCGCGACGGGGCTTTCGGCGCGGCGGGGCGGGTGGGCATCAACCAGCCGGGGCGCATCAGCGGGGTCAACGCAGCCAGCATCGACGTCAGCGCCAACGCGCACCGCATCAGCGCCCGCGGCACGCTGCAGCCCGCGTTGCCCGGTGTGCGCAATGCCACACTCATCGCCAGCTACTCCGCCGAAGGGGGCCTGGTGGTGGGCGGCGACCTGCAGATCGCCAAGGTGCCGGGCATTCAAGAAGGCTCAATGCATGCCGAGTTGCGCAAACGCGAGGACCGCTGGACGGTCAGCGCCACGGGTCGTGCGGTACCGGCCCTGCCCGGGGTCAATTCGGCGATCAACGCCACCTATGACGATGGCGCCTTCGACGGCGAGATCACCGTCGACTACGCCCGCAGCATCTTCTCGGGCGCCGTGACGGTGGGCATCACCAACCGCCTGGTCAGCCCCGACGGCGAGTTGCTCAGCGGCCCGCCTGCAGCACCCACCGGTGATGGCGGCGGGGCAGCCCCAGGTGGGCTGGTGGTCTTTGGCAGCGGCAGCGTCACCGCCCGGCTGAGCGACGCACTGCAAGGCAGTGTGGGCGTGAAGGTGCGGCCTTCGGGCGACATCCTCATCAGTGGGCGCATCGGCCTGGTCGACGCGGTGACGATCTTCGAGCAATACCCCAGCGCCGAACGCGCGCGGCGCACGCTGTTCTCGATGCCGCCGGTCAGTGTGCCGCTGGTCGGGCTGGCGGTGGGCGGCACTGTGGTCGGCGTGGCGCTGACCATCAACGGTCGCGCCACGGGCCATGCCTCCATCGGCCCAGGGCGGCTGACACAGGCCGACATCGGTGTTGACGACTTCAACCCGGCACGGCCGGAGACGCTGCAGATCACCGGCGGCGCCACATTCGATCTGCCGGCCCGCTGCGGCATCGGTGCCACGCTGGACGCAGCCGTGTCGCTGGGCGCGGGCATCGTGCGCGCCGATGCCGGCCTGAGCCTCAGCGCCGAGGCCGCGTTGCATGCCGATGTCTCGCCGCATGTCGATGTCGTCTGGCGCGCCTCGACCGGCCTGCACCTGCACGCCGACCTTGAAGCGTCGCTCGCGCCCCGGCTGGCCTTTGACGTCAGTGGCTACGCCGAGGTGATCGGCAATGCGGTGATCACCACCTTCTCCCTTTGGCGCAAGGATTGGAACCTGCTGCACCGTGAGGTGGGCTCCAGCCTGGCGCTGCGCATGAACGCACCCGTGGACTACTACAGCAACGGCCGCGGCGTGGAGTTCAACCCCGCCGCGGTGCGCCTGCAGGCGCCGCCGCTGAACCGCGCGACCTTCGATCAACTGCTCAACAACGAGGGCGGCACCGAGCGCGTGGAGCGTCCGGCCGTTGGGCCGGCAGGCGGCACCCGGTCTGGAACGCCGAGCCCGCCATGAGCCGCCGCCGGGCGCCTTCAGGCACAGGGGGTTTGATGGGCGGGCTGCTGGGGCAGCAGCGGCCAAATCCGAATCAGGATCACGCGCGCCGTCGCGATCGGCGGCTACTTGTCGGATCGATAGCGCCAGGTCACGTGGGGTTGAGAGGATCTTTCCGTCAAGTGATCGATTTCAACCGAAGTGCCGCGAAGGCGCCGCCGCTCAACCTCGTGAACCGAACCCCAAGGTTGAACATTCGAGCGCCAGATTGCGGAGCCCTCCGATGCGTCGCGTACTTCTTGCTGCCCTGCACGCGTGGGTCTTCGCTGCCCAGGCCGACAACACCTCAGCGGCCACAGCTTCACGCCTTCTGAGTCCTTCACCGTCAACGCCACAGGCCCGCTCCTTCGGCTAACCGCCCCCGAAGGCGATGCCAACATCACCGTTGTGGATCTGACGGCGGTCACCGATGCCGACGACGCGGTTGCCCAGGCCTGGAAACTGGGCAACCCGGGTTCAAGCGCACGCTGCGCATCGCCACCCCGAGGCCAAGCCGCAACGGCTGGGCCGACCAGAAGGTCTTCGACTACGAGACCTCGCCAAACAAGCAACTGGTCGTGCAAGCTATCGCGCGGCGCAGCAGCACCGGCGACGGCAAGGCCTGGGTCGTGCTGCTGCTGCAGGCCTCCGAAGCCACGCTGGAAAAGCGCGGCGCACCGATCGGCAAATTCTTCTCCACGCTGCGGCCGCAAGGCTACCCGCGCGAGAGCTTCGCCGGCAAGTCCGCCCAGCCCCTGACGCCAGAGAGGGTCGAACAGCTCAAGTATCCTGACCAACGCCGACGCCGGCGTGCTGCTGCGCGGTCCGCTGCAACGCAAGCTGTTGGACGTAGTCTTCGACGTCAAGCCGGAGGCAGACGTACGGCTCCAGGTGTCGATTGCCAACCGCAAGGCCGAGGCCGCGAAGATGCGCGAGCTGCTGACCCTGCCGGTACCCGTTGAAGCGGTGAAGCCACTGGCGCCCCTTTATGCCAGCCCGGAGTTGGGCCACATCAAGGTCAGCAAGAAGGGTCGCCAAGTGCGCTTCACCTTCGACCACTGGAACAGCGAGGTCGCACTGCGCAAGAACGAGGATGGAACGCAAAGCTACATCACCATCGACCCGGGCATCGGTGGCATCGAATTCGTGCGCGATGACAAAGCCTCGAAGCCAACGCTGATCCTGCGCGACGCCCAGCACGAATATCGCTTCGTCGCCGCCCGATAAGCGCAGAAGGCGATGCAATTTCAGCGCCTGTATGCACCGCCTTCAAGGCCGTGGCGTTTACCGTTTCGGTCTTCGGCTGCCTCGAATCGACTGGCGGTTTGCAGTGATTCACGCACTTGCAGCCGACCTGAACGCGCAACCTGTGGCGCCTCAACGCGGCTTGTCAACGACGGTCAGATTCAAGCGCAGTCGCATCTCATGAATATCGTTCGGCTGGCACTGGCCCTCGAACCACAAGGGCGCACCCGTTTCTGAGATGCCCAGCAACTTCCCGAGACCGCCACTTCGCCCAAACCCCAGCAAGTTGCAGGCCTGCGCGTGATTCCCGCCGGTGATGGGTCTGAGAGAACGCAAGCATTTCTCCCGAAAATGACAAGCCACCCGAAGGTGGCACAAGTTGTACGGTGCTGAACCAGTGGAGACGTTGGGCCGTACCAACGTGCGGCGGATGATCCAAGACTTGGTGAAGCGGCCCGAGGTCGCCTGTCTGTATCTGCCCGGTGTAGGCCGCGCGGCGAGGGCCATCGGCGCATGGATCCGCCCACGGGCGCGGTGATCGCCTCAGTGTTTGTGAGCATGGTGTGCGTCCGGCACATGCGCATGCACATGCCGCACGGGATCATGCCGATGGATATGGCTGTGCAACCCGACGGGCATGGGCTCGTGCAGATGTCCGTGGTGGCCGTCGTCATGCCGGTGTGCATGCTCGTGGTCGAGTTCTTCGTGCACATGCTCGTGACCATGGGATTCCGCCAGGTGCAGCACCACACCGGCCAGCATCAGGACGCTGCCCAGTGCCATCAAGCCGCTGACCGAACGGTCGCCGAGCGCCACCGCCAGCGCGGCGCCGATGAAGGGCGCGAATGCAAAGACCGATCCCGTCCTGGCCGCGCCGAAGGCCCGCTGCGCCAGCAGATAGAGGCGCAGGCTCAGGCCATAGCCCGTCGCACCGATGGCAAACAAGGCCAAGGCAGCGCTGGCCGATGGCAAAGGCTCCCCCAAGGCGACCGCCAGCAGTAGCGTGGCCGAGGCACCCAGCACGGCCTTTGCCATCACCACCTGCCCAGGGTCGCGCTCAGCCAGCGCCCGTGACAGCGTGTTGTCTACCCCCCAGGCCACGGTGGCGAGCAGCACGGCCAGCAGGCCCCACAGCTGGACGTCAGCCGTACGCCCCTGGTCGAGCACCAGCACCATGCCCCCGGCCAGTAGCAGGGCCATGGCCATCCAAACCCGGCCGTCCATGGTCTCGCGGTACAAGCGCCAGGCCAGGATCGCGGTGAACAAGGCTTCAAGCGTCAGCATCAACGACGCGCTGGTGCCGCTGGTGTGCTGCAGCCCCCAGGCCAGTGCAGCCGGGCCGACGACGGCGCCGAAGCCCGCCATCGCCAGCAGCCGGCGCAGGTCGCCGCGCTGCAGGCGTGCCTCGCGCTCGACGGGCTGACGCGACAACAACCCAACGGCAGCGGCCCCGGCGTAGAGCAATGCAGCCGTGCTGAACGCGCCGAGCCCCACACCGAACTTTTGCACCAGCGGCGTGCTGATGCCGAACAGTGCGGCTGCCAGCAGGGCCAGCAGTCCGCCCCGGAAGGCTGGGCGAGATTGGGGAGATTCAGGCATTGATTTGACGATGATTCACAGCGCAGTTGCTTGGGCCGTTCGATTGAACACTGACAGGCCTGCGCTGTGTCCGGTGTCTGGCACACGGAATGGGCGCACGCAGAACGCGCTACCCTGCGACATCCACCACTGAGGCCGACACCATGCTAATTCAGGAGTTCGACGCCATTGTCATCGGTGCGGGCCAGGCCGGGCCGGCGATTGCTGCGCGCTGCAGCAAGGAGGGGCTGACGACGGCGGTGATCGAGCGCCACCATTTTGGCGGCACCTGCGTGAATGTCGGTTGCGTGCCCACCAAGACGATGGTGGCCAGTGCCCGCGCGATCCGCCAGGCGCAGCGCGGCGCCGAATTCGGCTTCGACATCGGCAAGCTCAAGGTCGACATGGCGCGAGTGATCGCACGCAAGGACGGCATCGTCAGGCAGTCGCGCGCAGGCATCGAGTCCTGGATGTGGGGCTTGAAGAACACCGAAGTGATCGTTGGCGATGCCCGCTTTATCAGCCCGGCGACGATCGAGGTCAACGGCCGGCAGCTGACGGCGCCGCGCATCTTCATCAACGTCGGCGGGCGCTCGGTGAGGACCCAGCTGCCGGGCATTGACAGCGTGGCGACCCTCGACAATGTGTCGATCATGGCGCTGGCGGCGGTGCCAGAGCACCTCGTCATCATCGGCGGCAGCTACATCGGCTTGGAGTTCGCCCACATGATGCGGCGCTTCGGAGCTGCCGTGACCGTGGTGGAGAAGTCGTCCCGCCTGCTGGCGCGCGAGGACGCCGACGTGTCGGATGCCATACGCGGCATCCTGGAGGCCGAGGGTGTGCGCTTCGAACTGGGCGCCGAGTGCCTGTCGCTGGCCCCGGACGGTGAGCAGATCGTCGTCGGTGCAGTTTGCGGCACCGACACCCCGGCAATCCGCGCCAGCCACGTGCTGCTGGCCGTCGGTCGGCGACCCAATACCGACGGCCTCGGGCTGGAGCTGGCGGGCATCCGCACCGACGAGCGCGGCTACATCGTCGTCGACGACCAATGCCGGACCAGCGCAGATGGCGTGTGGGCCGTCGGCGATTGCAACGGCCGCGGCGCCTTCACGCACACGGCGTGGAACGATCACGAGATCGTCATGGCCAACCTGTTCGACAACGACCCCCGACGCATCACCGACCGTATTCCCTGCTATGCGCTGTTCATCGATCCCGCGCTGGGTCGGATCGGCATCACCGAAACCGAGGCCCGTGCGAGCGGGCGCAAGGTGTTGCGCGCCAAGATGCCGATGCAACGCGTGGGGCGCGCGCGCGAAGCTGGCGAAACGCAAGGCTTCATGAAAGTTCTCGTCGACGCCGACACCCAGCTGTTGCTGGGCGCGGCCATCCTCGGACTCAACGGCGACGAAGTGGTGCACGCGCTGCTGGACGTGATGGCCGCCAAGCAGCCGTACACCGTCATCTCACGTGCAGTGCACATCCACCCGACCGTCAGCGAGCTGGTGCCAACGCTGCTGCAGCAACTAAAGCCGCTGTCCTGAACGACACCGTGGTGCTGGCCAAGCCTTCGCGCAGCCTGCCAAGGAAAGCAGGTCTGTCGCCCATGCCGGGTGCAACCGAAGCAGCCTGAGCGGCAGCTACACCGCGGCGAGTTCGGTGGGTCGAATGTTGCTGACCCAGCCCGACGGCGCGCGCCGCCGGTGTACGACAATCGCGCCCGCCGAGCTTGACCCGCATGGGGCGGACAGTGTGGCGGCGAACATCTCCAATGGAACCCCTACGATGAAGCGACTCTTCTTCGCCCTGTGTGTATTGGCCTTCGCGGCAGCGTCCGCCACGGCGGGCCCGCTCAAGCCCAAGGCGACTGACCAATTCAAATTGGCGTTCAGCGGCGCTTCAGGTGCGGTTCAGGACGGCGATGTGGAGCACAGCTTCGATGCGAAGTCATACACCAATTTCGACGGCACTCGCGGGGGCACGGTGAGCGTGAGCTCCTTCGGCTTGGTGGCGGGCAACTTCATCTACAGCTTCGTTCAGTGCTTCGACCTGCCCGAACTGGCCGACGCGGTGCTTTTGAACCAAAGCACCGGCGCGGCCACCATCAACGCGGTGCTCGATCCGGCGCGCTGCTATTCGTTCAACTACAGCGGCGGGCCACTGACCGTCAGGCTTACGGGCCGCTTCGACGGCAGCGAGCGGCAGACCGAGAGCGGCACGATCACCCGGCAAATCTTCGGCTATTCGGAGAAGATGAACTACCAGGGCGAGAACTTCCGCGACGTTTTCGACGGCAGCATTGGTGTTTACACCGGCCAGTTGGCCGGGCCTGCGACCTACGGCCGCAGCACCAACCGTACGCAGGTCAGGTAGGCGTCGAAGCCGCGGGCGGGCGCCGCATTGACCCAGCGATCGCCGGCGGCGATCGACCTCGCGGGTCGAAACTTCGGCGTTCAGCCTGACCACGCGTGCAATGACCTCCTGGGTGGTGCGGTAGTAGTCCAGCGGCCACCGGGAGCTGGCCACAAGCAGGCCACTACGGAAAACTGCTTTGCAGAAATTCATTTGATGCGCGGGGCTCGACTGCACCACTGAGTTCGCGACATCGACTCGTGCTCGGGTGACGCCTGAGCGCGGTCAGGCCAGGCGCTGCGTGACCGACGCTTGCCAGCGCCCGGCA
>JANMXG010000284.1:0-3577 GCA_031394235.1 Betaproteobacteria bacterium | reverse complement strand
GTGGCGCGGCGCACGCGGCTGCAGAGCCAGCAAGTCGCGCAGCGTGCGGCCGGCGCTGGCCTCGGCTTCGGCCAGCACCCCGGCAAAGCCTTCTTCATGGATGCCGTAGCGCCCGGCACGACCGGCGATCTGGTGCACCTCACTCTCGTCGAGCGTGCGGTCGCCGACGCCATCGAACTTGGTCAGTGTGGAAAACAGCACCCGGCGGATCGGCAGGTTCAGGCCCATGCCGATGGCGTCGGTCGCCACCAGCACCTCGGTCTCGCCATTGGCAAAACGGGCTGCCTCGCGCTTCCTGACCTCGGGCGGCAAGGCACCGTAGATCACGCTCACGGTCTTGCCGTTGGCCGCGACCTGGTCACGCAGCATCAGCACGTCGCGCCGGCTGAACGCCACCACCGCGTCGCCCAGCTTCAAGTTGGCAATCGGCACCGCCGCCGGCAGCAACTGCACCTGCTGCATGCGCTCAAAGTGCCGCACCTCGCAGCGCTCACCGCACAGGCCGAGCAGGTTTTCTATGGCGGGTACCGCATACGCCGAGCAGATGATCAACAGCTCCTTGGCGGGTGCGCCGACGATGGCCTGGGTCCAGGCCCAACCGCGCGAGTTGTCAAAGATCATCTGCGCTTCGTCGATCACCGCGACGTCGATCAGATCGCCGGTGCCCATCATCTCGATGGTGCTGCTGACGACGCGGGCGCCGTCCACCGCCGCGCTCTCCTCACCGGTGCGCAAGGAGCACGGCACACCGGCGGCCATCAGCCGGTCGCGGCCCTCCAGTGCCAGCAAGCGCAGCGGCGCCAGGTAGACCCCGCGCTCGGCGTTGGCCAGCCGCTCGAACGCGGTGTAGGTCTTGCCGCTGTTGGGCGGGCCGACAAACAGCGTGACCTTGCGGTTCGCGCGGCGGGCGGTCTTGAAGCTGTCCGGGTAGCCCTGAAACGCCAGCTCGACGTTCAGGTCGTCCAACGTGTCGAGCTCGTTGACGCGGTTGGCCCAGCGGTCGAGTGCCCGGTTGCAGGCGCTGCTCAAGGCCTCCAGCGGCTGCGGCGTGGCGCATTCGGACTGCAGGCCGGGCAGCAGCGAGTCGATGCGCCCCGGGTTGATGTGGCCGGCCTGCTCGACCAGGTGGTCCAGCCGGTCTTGCAACTCGGCCGCGTGTGGCCAGTCGGGCGTGTGCTGCAGCGCATCGTCCAGCGCGGCGCGGTCGCCGTCGCGAAAAAACCGCCAGACCGGCGCTGCGTCGACCGGGATCAAATGGCTGACCTCGATGCGCCAGGCGTCCTGGTCCAGCGTGATCGCCTGCTTGGCCAGGCGCTCCCAGTCGGACGGGTTGGCGCGGGTCACGCCCAAGGCATCCAGCACCACGCTGCGTTCGGTCATCAGCGCCCGCAGCTTGGGCCCGGTGCCCATGGCGTCGAGATGGCGCAGCGCCTCGTCGAACAGGCCCGGCGCTATCCAGCGGCTGGGGCGCTGGCCGGGCACGCCTTTTTGCAGCAGCACCAGGCCCAGCCGGTCCAGCCGCTCGTCGCCATCGGCGGCGTGCTCGGGCACCACGTCGGCCGGCATGTCGGCCGCCGTGATCACCTGCGGCAGCTGGTAGGCGGCATTGCGCACCCGGCTCAGCGCCTCAGGGCCGATGTGGGCCGGCACCCGCGCCATGTGGCGGGTGTTGGGCAGCATGGGCGGCGGCGGTTTGGGCTTGGACGCAACGGGCGCGGCGGGCGCTGTGACCAGGTCGGCAGCGGGCGGATTGGGGGGAAGGGTATCGGACATAGGGCGCGGCGAACTTTACCCTGCGGCAGCGCGACCGTCAGTGCGGCAGTGCACCGGCGCGCACCCGTGGCGCCAAGGTGGCATCCGTACCTGATCCGTGTGCTGCAACATCCCGGCTCGATCTCGCCGCCACCTGCCCACCCCGAGCCCACAGGCCACTCATGCCCACCCCCACCGACACCCTGGCCCTGGTCTGCGACCGGCTCAGCGACGACCTGTCCGGCGTGAGCTTGCGGCGCTGGCCGCTGCCGGCCGTCGGCGCTGGCGACGTGCGGGTGCAAATGCACGCCGCCAGCCTGAACTTCCCCGACCTGCTGATGACCCGGGGCCTGTACCAGTTCAAGCCCGCGCTGCCCTACGTGCCCGGCATGGAGGGTGCCGGCGTGGTGGCCGAGGCCGGGCCGGACAGCGGCTGGCAGGTGGGCCAGGCGGTGCTGCTGGGCGCCAAGCAGGGCCTGTTGGCCGAGCAGGTGGTGATGCCGGGCGCGGCGCTGCGGCCGGTACCGGCGGGCGTGGCGATGGACGTGGCCGCCTGCCTGACTGTCACCGGCCTGACCGCCTGGGTCGCGTTGGCCCGGCTGGGCGGGCTGGCGCGCGGTGAGACCCTGCTGGTGCACGGCGCCCGCGGCGGCGTCGGCCAGGCCTGTGTGCAGATCGGTCAGCACCTGGGCGCCCGGGTGATCGCCACTGCCAGCCAGCCCGCGCGGCTGGCGGCGCTGGCCGACGCCGGGGTGTTGGCGCTGCCAGCCACCGGCTTTCGGGATGCCGTGCTGCAGGCCACCCAGGGCCGGGGCGCCGATGTGATCGCCGACCCGGTGGGCGGCAAGGTGTTCGATGAGTCGCTGCGCTGCATCGCCTTTGGCGGCCGGCTGCTGGTGCTGGGTTTTGCCAGCGGCCGCATCCCGGCGCTGGATGTGAACCGGCCGCTGATCAAGGGCTACAGCGTGGTCGGGGTGCGGGCTGGCGAGTACGGCCGGCGCTTTCCGGAGCGCGGCCGCGAGCACCTGGCCGCCGTGGCACGGCTGGCGGCTACCGGCGTGCTGCGCCCGACGGTTGGCGCACGCTTCCCGCTGGCCGAGGCGCGCGAGGCACTGGTAGCAATGGCGGCGCGCAGCGTCACTGGCAAGATCGTGGTGACGCTGGCGGACGGCTGATCCAGCGCTGCCAGCCGTCAGGGCCCAGTCGTCAGGGGCGCTGGCTTGCGGCTGGCACCGACGTCAGTCCCGCGCCAGCCTGCCCGGCCTCCCAGCGGCGTCAGTGCAGACTCGGGCCCCAAGGCGCGGCCAGCAGCAGCTTGTTTTCTTGCAAGGCCAGCAAGGGCCGCAGCTTGGTGGCAAAAGCCATGAACTCGGCGTCGCCAAACACCCCTGCCCAAAAGGCGCGCCGGTCGGCGTCGTCCTCAAACTTCCAGAGGTGCACCAGCTGGTTCAGCGCGCCGACGTCGCCGGTGAAATAGCCTACCAGCCGGTCAGGGTGCTTGGCCAGCGCAGGCCAGCCCTGGGTCTTGTACAGCTCAACCACTTCGGCCATCTTGCCAACGATGACGGTGTAGGTACGCAGCTCAAAAATAGCCAAAGCAGTCTCCAAATCGGGTGTGGGGGTCAGGATCGGTCGCGCGGCCGTGCCACCGTGCAGCCGCACTCGGGTCACGGCTTGGTGACCAGGCTTGTATGTTTCAGACCAGACCAGCGCGGTAGAGTCTGAACGCCGTTGAGGCGGCCAGACCGGACCGTGCAGCCTGGTGACGGCTTGGGCTTTGAAGCCCGTCCCTGAGTCGATGGCGCACGGCCACCGTGCTGGTCAA
>JANMXG010000283.1:0-5491 GCA_031394235.1 Betaproteobacteria bacterium | reverse complement strand
GCGCCGGTGGGCCAGAACCAGCTCAAAAGCTACCAGTTCATGGCCGAGGTGTTCAACAAGGGCAACCCGGCCGGCGTCAAGTTCGAGATCGTGCCGATCGACAACAAGCTGAGCCCGCAAGAAAGCACCAACGCCGTCAAGAGCCTGACCGACCAGGGCGTGCGCTATCTGGTGCAGGGCAACGGCTCAGGCGCCGCGCTGGCCATCATGGACGCCGTCAGCAAGCACAATGAGCGCAACCCCGGCAAAGAGGCGGTGTATCTCAACTACGCCGCGGTCGACCCCGACCTGACCAACGGCAAGTGCAATTACTGGCACTTCCGCCTGGACGCCGACACCTCGATGAAGATGGAGGCACTGACCACCTGGATGAAGGATCAGACCGACATCAAGAAGGTCTACCTGATCAACCAGAACTATGCGCACGGCCAGCAGGTCAGCCGCTTCGCCAAGGAGATCATGGCGCGCAAGCGGCCGGACGTGCAGTTTGTCGGCGACGACCTGCACCCGCTGGCCTCGGTGCGTGACTTTGCGCCCTACGTGGCCAAGATCAAGGCCTCAGGCGCCGACACGGTGATCACCGGCAACTGGGGGTCGGACCTGACCCTGCTGATCAAGGCGTCCAACGATGCCGGTCTGAATGTCAAGTTCCTGACCTACTACGCCGGCGTCACCGGCACGCCCACCGCCTTGGGTGCCGGCGCTGCCGGCCGGGTCTTTGCCGTGGCCTATGCCGACAGCAATATGCCGGGCGACATCGGCAAGGTGGCCAATGACTTCAAGGCCAAGTTTAACGACGACTACTACACGCTGGCGGTGCACCATGCCTTCAACCTGCTGAGCACGGCGATGGCCAAGGCCAAATCCACCGACCCGGTCAAGGTGGCCGCGGCGATGGAAGGCCTGAAGTTCAACAGCTTCAACGGCGAGGTCGAAATGCGCAAGGCAGACCACCAACTGCAACAAGGCCTGTTCGTCACGGTCTGGAAAAAGGCGGACGCCAAGAACCCGTATTCGGTCGAGAACACCGGCTACAGCTTCCAGCGCGTCAAGTACTACGAGCCCTACGTTGCCAGCACGCCCACGTCCTGCGCCATGAAGCGGCCGTAAGCCGGTACCTGATGAAACGCCAGCCCGGCGGAGCTGTCTCCCCGGGCTTTTTTGCTTTTTTTAGGAGGCCCAGCGTACCGTGGACCAAATCCTCATCAATACCTTGAACGGCGTCAGCTCTGGCTTGCTGCTGTTCATGCTCAGCTCCGGGCTGACGCTGATCTTCAGCATGATGGGCGTGCTCAATTTTGCGCACGCGAGTTTCTACATGATCGGCGCCTACGTGGCGTACACCTTCACCGGAATCTTCGGTTTCTGGCCGGCGCTGTTGCTGGCGCCGCTGGCGGTGGGGTTGATGGGTGCGCTGTTCGAGCGCACCGCGCTGCGCCGGGCCCACAAGTTTGGCCACGTGCCGGAGTTGCTGATCACCTTCGGCCTGAGCTACGTGGTGCTGGAGGTGGTGCAGCTGATCTGGGGCCGCACGCCGTTGCAGTTCAACCCGCCCGAGTTGCTGCAGGGCCCAGCCTTCACCATCGTGCAAAGCCCGGTGTCCGGTTTGTCGCTGGTGCTGGGCGCGGCCAGCGACGCGCTGTGCCAGGGCGCGCAGTGCTCACGCTTCCCGATGACACGGGCTTTCATGATGGGGGTGGCGCTGCTGATGCTCGTGGCGCTCTGGTTGCTGCTGACCCGCACCCGCATCGGTCTGGTGATCCAGGCCTCGCTGACCCACCCCGAAGCGGTGGAGTCATTGGGCCACAACGTGCCCAAGGTCTTCATGCTGGTGTTTGGCAGCGGCTGTGCGCTGGCCGGCCTGGCCGGCGTGATCGGCGGCATCACCTTCATCACCGAGCCGGCAATGGCCTCGGTGGTGGGCTCGATCATCTTTGTGGTGGTGGTGGTGGGCGGCATGGGCTCGCTGGCCGGCGCTTTTGCGGCGTCCATCCTGATCGGCCTGCTTCAGACCCTGCCGCTGACGGTGGACGCGTCGCTGGCCGATGCCGTGAACCGGCTGGGCGCCTCGGTCGGCCCCAGCACGCCGGGCTGGCCGTTGCTGCGCATCACGCTGGCCCAGGCCGCACCGATCCTGCCGTACCTGCTGCTGGTGCTGATGTTGATTTTCCGGCCCAAGGGCTTGTTGGGCACGCGGGAGGGATGACATGAGTTTGCCTACATTGAGTTTCCGGCCGCGGTTCCCCGTCGGTGCCTGGCTGGTCTGGAGCGGTTTTGCCGTGGTGCTGGCGATTGCGCCCCTGCTGTGGACCAGCAGCTTTGCCCAGACCATGCTGTCGCAAATCGGCATCGCCATCATTGCCTGCCTGGCCTACAACATCCTGCTCGGCCAGGGCGGCATGCTCAGCTTCGGCCATGCGGTTTACAGCGGGTTGGGCTCGTTCTTGGCGATCCACACGCTCAACATGGTCAGCGCTGGCAGCCTGAGCTTGCCGGTCAGCCTGGTCCCACTGGTGGGTGGGCTGTCGGGGCTGTTTTTTGCTGCCGTGCTGGGCTGGGTCACGACCAAGAAAAGCGGCACCACCTTCGCGATGATCACGCTGGGCATCGGTGAGCTGGTCTGGTCGATGTCGCTGATGATCCCCGAGTTTTTTGGTGGCGAGGGCGGCATCTCGGGCAACCGGGTGTTGGGCAAGGCGGTGGCTGGCATCAGCTTCGGCCCGCAGATCCAGGTCTACTACCTGATTGCCGTGTACTGTTTCATCAGCACCGCGCTGATGTACGCGATGACGCTCACCCCGTTGGGCCGCATGCTCAATGCCGTGCGCGACAACCCCGAGCGGGTCGAGTTCATCGGCTACAACACCCAGAAGGTGCGCTACCTGGCCTTCATGATCTCGGGCTTTTTTGCCGGCATTGCGGGCGGGCTTGGCGCGCTGAACTTCGAGATCGTTACCGCCGAGGTGGTGGGTGCCGCCAGATCCGGCGCCTACCTGCTGTTTGTCTTCCTGGGTGGCGCCACCTTCTTCTTCGGCCCCATCCTGGGCGCGGTGCTGATGGTGGTTGCGCTGGTGCTGCTGTCCGAGCTGACCAAGGCCTGGCTGCTGTACCTGGGCTTGGTGTTCCTGCTGATGGTGATGTATGCGCCGGGAGGGTTGGCCAGCCTGATCATGATGAACCTGCGGCTGGCGGTGTTTGGCAAGCTGCGGCGGGTGTTGCCGGGCTATGCGGTGTTGGGCGTGGCGGCTTTGATCGCACTGACCGGTGCGGCGGCGATGATCGAGATGCTCTACCACCTGCAACTCAACGCCGCGCTCGGCCCGCAGATGGGTTTTCTGGGTGTGACGCTGGACGCGCAGACGGCGCCAAGTTGGATCGGAGCCGTGGCATTGCTGGTGCTGGGGGCCGGCTTGTTTGAATGGCGGCGCCGCGGTTTCAGCCGGGTTTGGGGCGCCATTGCCGAAGAAATCGAGCGCGAGACCAAGCGCCGGGAGGCCTTGTGATGGACACGCTTCAAAACCCGCATCAAACCAAGCCAGGCCAGCCCGAATTTGCCGTCGAGTTGCTCGACGTTCACAAGCAGTTTGGCAAGACCCAGATCATCCGCGGCGCGCAGTTGCAGGTGCGCCCGGGCGAGCGGGTGGCCATCATTGGCCCCAACGGCGCGGGCAAGAGCACGCTGTTCAACCTGATTTCTGGTCGGTTCGGGCTGACCAGCGGGCGGATCTTGCTCAACGGCCAGCGCATCGACGGCCTGACGCCCTTCGAGATCAACCGGCGCGGGCTGTCGCGCAGCTTCCAGGTCAGCAACCTGTTCACCCGGCTGTCGGTGTTCGAGAACATCCGCTGCGCGGTGCTGTGGTCCATGGGCTACCAGTATTCGTTCTGGAAGTTCTTGAGCAGGTCGCACGACGCCAATGAACGCGCCGAGCAGGTGCTGAAGATGCTCAAGTTGGAGCGCCGCCGCGACCATCTGGCGATGAACCTGACCTATGCCGAACAACGTGCCCTCGAGATCGGCATCACGATTGCCGGCGGCTCGGACGTGATCCTGCTCGACGAGCCCACCGCCGGCATGAGCAAGAGCGAGACCACCCGCTTCATCCAGCTGATCCGCGAGGTGACCGCCGGCAAGACCCTGCTGACGGTAGAGCACGACATGGGCGTGGTGTTTGGCTTGGCCGACAAGATCGCGGTGCTGGTCTACGGCGAGGTCATCGCGTTTGACTTGCCGGAGGCGGTGCGCGCCAACCCGCGGGTGCAGGAGGCCTACCTGGGATCGGTTCTGGCTGATCAACAGGCGGCCGATCAACAGGCGGCCGAGCAGGCAGCGGGGCACTGACATGCTGAAACTTCAAGATGTGAATGCCTTTTACGGCAAAAGCCATGTGCTTCATGGCGTGACCTTCAACGTCGGTGCCGGCGAAATCGTCAGCTTGCTCGGTCGCAACGGCTCGGGCCGGTCCACCACGGTCAAGGCCATCATGGGGCTGGTGGATGGCGCCGGCAGCATCAGCTGGCGCGACCAGCCGATTCTGGGCAAAAAAGCCTTCGAGATCGCCCACCTCGGCATCGGCTACGTGCCCGAGAACCGCGACATCTTCCCCAAGCTCACGGTGCACCAGAACCTGATGCTGGGCGAGAAGCGCGGCAAGCTCAAACCGCGCTGGAGCTTTGATGACATGTACGGCATGTTCCCGCGCCTCAAGGAGCGACAGCACACCGAGGCGGGTGTGCTGTCCGGCGGCGAGCAGCAGATGCTGACTTTGTGCCGCACGCTGATGGGCGACCCCGATCTCATCATGATCGACGAGCCGACCGAAGGCCTGGCGCCCAAGATTGTCGAGTTGGTGGCCGAGTACCTGCGGGAGTTGAAGCGCCGCGGCGTGTCGGTGCTGCTGGTGGAGCAAAAGCTGACGATCGCGCTGCAGGTGTCCGAGCGCTGCCTGGTGATGGGCCACGGCCAGATCGTCTTCGAGGGCACGCCGACCGCGTTAAAGTTGGCCGGCGAGGTCCGCAAAGAGTGGCTCGAAGTCTGATGAACGGTCGGACTTGAGTCGGGTTAACCCGCTAACTCCTGTGCGCAGGCCGGCCTTGTCGCTGCAGAGACAGGCGCCGGCCTTTTTTGATTCCTAAAATCGAACGATCGTGCTATTTTCCGAATTTCCCGCGTTGAAAGGTTCACCATGAGCGCCAGCTACCAGGTCACCGACGGCATTGCCGTCATCACAATGAACAACCCGCCGGTCAACGGCCTGGGTTACGAGACCCGGCGCGCCATTGCCGACGGGTTTGCCCAGGCGCAGGCCGACGCAACGGTGGGCGCCATCGTGTTGACCGGCGGCGGCAAGGCGTTCTCGGGCGGTGCCGACATCCGCGAGTTCGACTCGCCCAAGTCGATGGCCGAGCCCAACCTGCTCACCCTGATCAAGCTGGCTGAAGCCTCAACCAAACCCATCGTCGCGGCGATCCACACCGTCTGCATGGGCGG
>JANMXG010000282.1:0-6054 GCA_031394235.1 Betaproteobacteria bacterium | reverse complement strand
GTGCTCGGGCGAGGTGCCGGTGTAGTGGCGCATGCGCTGCAGCGAGTAGTCCACCCTGGGGGCAGTGAACAACGCCAGCGGCAGCGCCTCTCTCGGGCCGGGCTCGTGGGTGCCGTTGGCAATGCCGTCGTCCATCGCCGCCAGGTCCGGCAGGTCGAACACGTCGCGCATCAGCTGGCGGCGCCCGGACGACATCGTGCCCTCGACATGGTCGTGCTGGGCAAACGAGAAGTGGATCGGGATCGGCATCCTGGACATGCCCACCTCGATCGGGCCGCCGTGGTTGCGCAGCAGCAGGCTGAACTGCTCGCGGTAGTAGTTGGCAAACAGGTCGGGCCGGGTCAGCGTGGTCTCGTAGGTGCCGGGGCCGGCGACAAAACCGTAGCTCAGGCGGGAGTCAGCGCGCGCCACCGTGTCGGTACGCACCCGCACAAACGGGTAGCAGGCGCGGATGCGGCCTGGCGGCGTGACACCGCCGACAAAGTCTTGCAGGCTGCGCCGCAGGTGGTCGATGCCGGAGTCGTAGATCAGCGCGGCATGGGCCAGCGCGGCGTCGGCATCGGTGAAGGACTGGGTGACGATCAAGGTGGGGCTTGTCATGGGGGATTATTGTCTTTGCCCCCCCTAGATCGAGAGGCGTCATTCAGGACGCAGGGTGATGTTCTCGGCGCCCGACACCGCTAAATTGTTCGTTGCTGTACTTTCAGCGGCGCCACAGGAGGACTTATGTTGTATTGCAGCTGTCAGATCATCCCCAACGACGTGCTCGAGAAATTGTCTTTGGACAAGAAGCTGAGCGCCGAACTGCGAAAGGCCGCAGCCCAGTCTGCGCGCATATCCAGCAGCTTACGCAGTCTGCGTGACAGTGCGGTCGGCCTGACGGCCATGTCCCAAGCGATGGGCGCCCATGTGCTTGAACTGGCCGCCACGCCGACCGTGACGGTGTTCAATTGCAAGCACACCCAGTCTTTGCCGGGCGCACCCGTGGCCAAACCGGGCAGTTCTTCCGACGCCACGGCCAAGCGCACCTTCACCGAGACCACGTCGGTGGCCAAGTTCTACAAGACGGTGTTTGGACGCAACTCCATCGACAACGCCGGCATGACGATGGTGTCTTCGATCCACTTCGGCAACAAGTACAACAACGCCATGTGGAACGGCAGCCAGATGATCTACGGCGATGGCGATGGCAGCCTCTTTGTTGACTTCACCCAGGGCAACGACGTCATTGGCCATGAGCTGACACACGGCGTGACCCAGCACACCCTGCAACTGGCCTACAGCGGCGATGCCGGCGGGTTGAATGAAAGCATGTCCGACTGTTTTGGCTCGATGTTCCGGCAATGGGAAGCCGGTCAGACCGCTGCCACGGCCGACTGGCTGATCGGCGCTGACATCATGGGGCCGGTGGCCAAGACCAAGGGCTTCAAATGTTTGCGCAACATGGCCAATCCGGCGGACAAGGCGGCGCTGGCGCCGCAGCCCACCCAGTATTTGCAGCTCACGCCCGGCATGGACCCGCACTACACCAGCGGTCCGCCCAATTTGGCGTTTTGCACGGCGTGCAAGACGCTGGGCGGCAAGAGTTTCGACCGCATTGGCCAGGTCTGGTACCGGGTGCTCACCACCTCGGGCCCGCAACCCAGCATGAGCATGCCCAACTTCGCGGCGCGCACCCGCCAAGCCGCGCAAGCCATGTACCCGGCCCAGCCTGCGGTGGCTGCGGCGGTTGACAAGGGTTGGAAGGCTGCGGGCCTCTGAACCGGCGCAGCACGCGCACAATCGGATGGACTTCCAGCCTGTCAGTTGTTCTGCTGGCTGCACTGTTGGCGGTCCTGCTGACGCCTTTGTCGACGACAAGGAGCACACCGATGATCGGATCACAAACGGTCGATGTGGAGCGACTCGGCGGGTTGGGCGGGTTTGGACTGCCCGGCTCCCGAATCCGCAGCCACGGGCAACTGACCTGGAGCCAGCTGTCCGACGCCGACCGCCATGCCGTCGAACAATTGCTGGCCCGCAAAGGCCCCTCGCCAGCCGGCAAGGGTGCCGACGGGTTCCGCTACCGCATCACCCTGCACCGTGGTGGCCCGCCGGTCACCCTGGAAGCCGCCGAAGACGAGGTGCCTGCAGCGCTGCGCAACTGCGTGAGCGATGAGTTGATCTGACTGCCGGCCAGCCTGCTGGCTTGGCGCGCGGCTCAATGCAGCGCCGACAAGAACTGTTTCAGCGCCGCCGTCTGCGGGTCCCCAAACAGCGCGGCCGGCGGGCCCATCTCGTGGATGCGGCCGGCGTGCATGAAGATCACCCGGTCGGCCACCTTGCGGGCAAAGTTCATCTCGTGGGTGACCATCAGCAGGGTCATGCCCTCGTCGGCCAGGCCCTCCACCACCCGCAGCACCTCGCCCACCAGTTCGGGGTCGAGCGCCGAGGTGATCTCGTCGCACAGCATCACGCTGGGCTGCATCGCCAGCGCGCGTGCAATTGCCACCCGCTGCTGCTGGCCGCCCGAGAGTTGATCGGGCCAGGCGTCGAACTTCTCGGCCAGGCCGACCCGCTCCAACAACTGGCGCGCCAGCGCAGTTACGGCGACGGCATCGGTCTGCTTGACCAGGGTCGGCGCCAGCATCACGTTTTTGCCCACGCTCAGGTGCGGAAACAAATTGAAGCTCTGGAAGATCATGCCCACATGCTGGCGCAGCGCGCGCATTGCCCGGGCGTCGCCGTGCTTGAGCGCCAGCCCGTCGACCCGCAAGCTGCCGTGCTGAAACGTCTCGAGCCCGTTGATGCAGCGCAGCAGCGTGCTCTTGCCCGAGCCGCTCTTGCCGATGATGGCGATGACCTCGCCGCGCTGCACGTCCAGGTCGATGCCTTTGAGCACCTCGTTGGCGCCAAAGGACTTGCGCAGGGCCTCGATCTGCACGATCGGCGCCGCGGAGACGGCCCCTGCGGCAGCGGCAGCATGAGATTGGGATTCAGCGGCCATTGTTGAAACTCCTTTCGAGTTTGCGGCTGGCAGCCGACACCGGCCAGCACAGCAAGAAGTACATCAGCGCCACGCAGGCGTACACGGTGAACGGCCGAAAGGTGGCGTTGGTGATCATGGTGCCGGCGTTGGTCAGCTCGATGAAGCCGATCACCGACGCCAGCGCCGTGCCCTTGATCACCTGCACCCAAAAGCCCACCGTTGGCGGCACGGCGATGCGCAGCGCCTGCGGGCCCACAACGTGCCGCATCTTTTCGGTAAAAGACAGCGCGAGGCTGTCGGCCGCCTCCCACTGGCCCTTGGGGATGGCCACCACGCAGCCGCGCCAGATCCCGGTCAAAAACGCGCTGGCGTAAAGCGTGAGCGCCACGCCTGCCGCGACCCAGGCCGAGACATTGATGCCCACCAGCGCCAACCCGAAGTAGGCCAAGAACAGCTGCATCAGCAGCAGTGTGCCCTGGAACAGCTGCACGTACCCCGCTACCAGCGGCTGCGCGCCCGGCAGCGGGGCCAGCCGGGCCAGCCGGGCCAGCAGCAGCGCCAGCCCCACCACGCCGCCGCCGGTGAAGGCGATCAGCGACAGCGCCACCGTCCAGCGCGCTGCCAGCAGCAGGTTGCGGAAGATGTCCCAAAGTGAAAAATAGACCCTCTTGAGCTTCGGTAGCGCGGCGGGTCAGTGACCCATGTTCGGCAAACGGCCGAAGATGAACCTCGGCCCGACCCAGTTCAGCAGTGCCCGCACGCCGATCGACAAACCCAGGTAAATGACGGTCGCGATGATGCAGGCCTCGAAGGCGCGGAAGTTGCGGCTCTGGATCTGGTCGGCCGCGTAACTCAACTCTTGCGCCGAGATTTGGCCGCACACCGCCGAGCCCAGCATCACGATCACGATCTGGCTGACCAGCGCCGGCCCCACCCGGCCCAGCGCCGGTGGCAGCACCAGGCGGGTAACCTCGTCCAGCGTAGCCTGGGCCTGGGCGCTGGGCGGCAGCAAGCTGGCGGCCAGGGTAGCGGTCAGTGACACCGCCAGGGTGGCGGTCAATTGGGTCAGGGAGGTGCGGCGTTGCATGGGGGTCAGGTCTCCGTTTGAGTGTGGGCGGCGGATAAATCAAGGCGGCTGAACAGCTTGCGGCGGCGCGGGCTGAGGGCTGCGCGCAGCGGCGCCAGCGGGTCAGAGGCATCGGCCTGCCGGCCCAGGTGCTCGGCCACGCTGCCGAGGTGGGCGCGCAGTTGTGCAATCGCCAACGGCAGGTCGCCGCCCTCGCGCGCAGCCACGATCAAGGCGTGCTCGGCGCAGGATTCACCGGCGTTGTGCGTGCTTTGGTACAGCGTGGCGATCAGCGGGGTGCGGGCGGTGAGGTCTTTCAGGATGTCGACCAGCAGCGAGTTGCCGGCGCATTAGGCCAGGCAGACATGAAAGCCGCCCAGCAGCCAACTGCGTTCACCGGCGTCACCGGCGCCGATGACGGCTTGCTCGTCGGCTGTGTCTTGAGCCGGGGCGCGCGGCCGCCGGCAGCGGGCCGGTCAGGCCGTGCAGCAGGCCGGTCTCCAGCGCCAGCCGGGCGCCAAAGGCCTCGCGCGCCTCGTCCAGCGAGGGCTGCACCACAAACCAGCCGCGCCGGGCATTGGCATCGACCATGCCCCGGGCCGAGAGCCGGGCCATCGCCTCGCGAACCCGTATGCGGCTGACGCCAAACAGGTCGGCCAGCGCCTGCTCGCCCAACCGCTGGCCCGGCGCCAGGCGGCCGGCCAGGATGGCATCGACGACGCGGTCGGCAATCGGGTCGGGCCGGCCGGCCCCGGCGGGCCCGAGGCTGCACCTGCACCTGCACCTGCACCTGCACCCGCTTCCGCGCTCGAGTCCGCACACACGCCCGCCGTCATGCCGGCGTAGGCAGCGGTCAGGCTGGCCCCGGACTTGTTGCGGACTCTTGGCGCTGCGTCGCCTTGTTTGCGGGCCATCGGCTCGCTCATGGTGCGTTGGGACGGATGCAGTTGGGGTGAGCGCTGGGCGGTGGGGTGTGAATTGCGCTGTTCTGTTGTATGTCAGCGTTGTTCATCAAACCTGTATGCAAACCTGATGCCGGGCTGGATTCTGTAGCCCGGCAGCCGCGCCGTCGAGCGGCCGAAGCGTCGGGTTTGCCCGCACACTGGCGCCGGCACGGGCGACACCTTGCGACCGAGAATGGGCTGGCTCTGCCTTCCCCCCGAACCGCGGCACAGCCGCCGCCAACACGAGCCCCACCATGCCTCGCCAAATCCGCCTCAACGCCTTCGACATGAACTGTGTCGGCCACATCCAGCAGGGCTTGTGGACCCACCCACGCGACCAGTCCACCCGCTACCTCGATATCCGCTACTGGACCGAGCTGGCCCAGACCCTGGAGGCAGCACTGTTTGACGGCCTGTTCCTTGCTGACGTGGTGGGCGTGTACGACGTCTACGGCGGCAACGCCGATGCGGCGATCCGGGGCGGCGTGCAGGTGCCCGTCAATGACCCGATGCTGTTGATCCCGGCGATGGCCGCAGCCACCGAGCACCTGGGTTTTGGCGTCACGGCCAACTTGATCTACGAGGCGCCCTATTTGTTTGCGCGCCGCATGTCCACGCTGGACCACCTGAGCCGCGGCCGGGTCGGCTGGAACATCGTCACCGGCTACCTTGACAGCGCGGCGCGGGCAGCAGGCTTTGCCCAGCAACCGGCGCATGACGACCGATACGACCTGGCCGACGAGTACATGGCGCTGGTCTACCAACTCTGGCAGCACAGCTGGCAGTCAGGCGCGGTGCGGGCCGACCGCACAACCGGCGTCTACGCCGACCCGGCCCAGGTGCATGCGGTACACCACCACGGCAAGCAGTACCAGGTGGATGCGATCCACCTCAGTGAGCCCTCACCCCAGCGCACGCCCGTGCTGTACCAGGCTGGCTCGTCACCGCGCGGCCGGCGTTTTGCCGCCAGCCATGCCGAGTGTGTGTTCCTGAACGGCCAGAGCGTGGCCGGCGTCAAGGCCATCGTGGACGACATCCGCGCGCTGGCGGTGGCCGCTGGCCGGGCGCCCAACGAC
>JANMXG010000281.1:0-5253 GCA_031394235.1 Betaproteobacteria bacterium | reverse complement strand
GTTCCTGGACCGCATCGCCACCCACATCCTGGCCGCCGAGGGCGACAGCCAGTGGGTCTTCTTCGACGGCAACTACCAGGAGTACGAGGCCGACAAGAAGAAGCGCCTGGGTGAAGAAGGCGCCAAGCCGCACCGGCTGCGGTTCAAGGCGCTGAAGTAACCCGGACCCGTGCAAGCCCTGAGGAACCCGGGGCTGGCCAGGCGCCTCATACTCGACGTCTTCCTCACCGGCCTGCCGATCTGATGCTCTCCTTGTCATCCCTGTCCTGCGCTTCCCATGCCCTGCGGCGGGCCACCACACTTGCCGGCCTGATGGCCCTGGCGGGCTGTGCGGCCCTGGCCCCTGCAACCGACACCGGCCAGGGCCCGGCATCCGCGGCAGGCACCAAGCCGCCAACAGCCACCCCCGCGCCCGCCAACGCCGCCGCCGTGCCGCTGGCGCGTGCGTCCGCACCGGGCACGCCCGCGTCGGCAGTGGCTGCCGCGCTGGTCGGACCTACCGCCGCAGCACGCCCGGCCAGTGGTGCCTCGTCGCCAGCCAGCCCGCCGATGCCGCCCACGCCCGGCCAGCCGCCAGCGTTTGCCGTGGTGATCAAGGACGCCCGCAAGATCGACGGCCTGTTCACCGCCTGGCAAAAAGACGAAAGGGTCTGGATCGAACTCCGGCCCGAAGACTTCAACCAGACCTTTTTCTTCTCGCCCAAGTTGTCCAGCGGCATAGGCGAAGCCGGCCTGTTCGGCGGGCTGATGCTGTCGTCGCCGCGCCTGCTGCAGTTCCGCCGCCTGCACAACGTGGTGCAACTGGTCGCGATCAACGAGCAGCAGGTGGCCAAGGCCGGCACGCCCGAGGCCCGGGCGGTGGCATCGGCCATCTCGCCCAGCCTGCTGGCTGCCAACCCGGTGGCCAGCCTGCCCCACCCGGAGCGCAAGACCGTGCTGGTCGACGCCAGCGCCATGTTCATGACCGACCTGCTGGGCCTGGGTGCGCAACTGCAGCGAACCTACCGCCAGGGCTATGGGCTGGACGTGCGCAACTCGGCCATCACCGCCGTGCGTGGCAAGCCCGACCTGTTGGTGCTGGAGGCGCTCAACCACTACGCCACCGCTGCCATAGCCGTGCCGCAGCCCGGTGGCCCGCCCGGCGCGCCGGCGCCGACCGTGCCCACCGGCCTGCCCGACCCGCGCAGCCTGTTCCTGGGCATCCACTACTCGCTGGCGCGCCTGCCGGCCCAGCCGATGGCGCCGCGCCTGGCGGATGCCCGCATCGGCCACTTTGTCTCGCTCAGCGACGACTTCAGCGACGACCTGGCGCGCAGCCCACGCCAGCGGGTGGTCAACCGCTGGCGGTTGGACAAGGCCGACCCGGCGGCCGCGCTGTCCGAGCCGGTCAAGCCGATCACCTTCTGGCTGGACCGCAACATCCCGCTGCGCTACCGCCCCACATTGACCGCTGGCGTGCTGGAGTGGAACAAGGCGTTCGAGGCGATCGGCTTCAAGAACGCGATCGTCGTCAAGCAGCAGCCCGACGATGCTGATTTCGACACGCTGGATGTGGGCGTGGCGTCGGTGCGCTGGATGGTCAACCGCGAGCCGATTTTTGGCGCCATCGGCCCCAGCCATGTCGACCCGCGCAGTGGCGAGATCCTGGACGCCGACATCGGCATGGAGAGTTTGTCGTCGCGCAACCGGCGCAGCTTCAAAGCGCAGGTGCTGGGCGCATCACCCCAGGCCTGGGCCGACTTGCTGCAGGTGGGCGGCGCGCCCACCACCGACGCCGCCGCCTGGCCCGGAAGCCCGCTGCATGACAGTCTGGCCTGCCGCGCCGCCGACCTGGGCGCCGACCAGCTGAGCTATGGCCTGGACGTGATGGAGGCCCGTGGCGAGATCGAGCCCGACAGCCCGGCCGCGCAAGCCTTTGTGCTCGACTACCTGAAGGACGTGATGATGCACGAGGTGGGCCACACGCTGGGCCTGCGCCACAACTTCCGCGCCTCGCATGCGTTCTCGGCCAAGCAGGTGTCGGACACCGAGTTCACCCGTAACCATGCCTTCACCGGCTCGGTGATGGAGTACGCCGCCATCAACCTGCCCCGGGTCGGTGAACCGCAGGTCGCGCCGTTCCAGACCACGCTGGGGCCGTACGACTACTGGGCTATCGAGTACGCCTACAGGCCGCTGGCGCCTGGGCAAGAGGCTGCCGAGCTGGGCAAAATCGCCGGCCGCAGCGGAGAGCCGGCGCTGGCCTATGGCACCGACGAGGACAACTTCCTGGGCATCGATCCCGACGCGTTGCAGTCGGACCTGGGCAACGACGTGCTGGACTTTGCCGCCCGGCGTTTCGATATCGCGCAAGACCTGTTCAAGCGCCAGGAGACGCGGACGCTCAAGCCCGATGAGGACTACGCCAAGCTGCGCCGGGCGCTGGCCTTTGCGGTGCGTGATGCAGCCCAGGCCGCAGGCATCCTGCTGCGCCAGATCGGCGGCGTGCGCACGCTGCGCGACTTCCCCAACACCGGGCGCGATCCGCTGCAGCCGCTGCCGGCGGCCGACCAGCAGGCGGCGTTGACGCTGCTGTCCAAGCGGGTGTTCTCGACAGAGAGTTTTGCGGTCAGCCCGGGCCTGCAGCGCCGGCTGGCGCCCAACTACTTTGAGCGCAGCGAAGCCGGCGGCGCAGTGCCCACCGAGTACTCGCTGAGCCAGGCCGTGCTGGACATGCAGCGCGCCCTGCTGAACCGGCTGATGAGCGACGCGCTGGCGGGGCGGGTGCTGGACAGCGAGGCCAAGGTCAGCCCGCCCGCCAAAGCGCTGCGGCTGAACGATTTGTACCGCCAGCTGGAGGCCGATGTCTGGAGCGAGCTGGCCGGTAAATCGGCGGACGCCCGCGACATCCCACAGCCACGGCGCGAGCTGCAGCGCGAGCACCTCAACCGGATAACCACGCTGGTGCTGCGACCGGGCGCGATGTCGCGCGCCGACGCCCGCTCGCTGCTGCGCAGCCGGGCCACTGCGCTGGCCGGTCGCATCGAGGCGGCGCAACGCCAGACCGGGCTCAGCGAAGAAGCCCGCGCCCACCTGAGCGACAGCGCCGAGAACCTGCGCGCTGCGCTGGCCGCACCGCTGGCACGCGCTGGCGTTTGAGGCCGCAGACCGGCATTTGCGCCTGAGCCTGCGGGCCGGCCTCGGGGCGGGCCCACAGCGCTTTCAGGCCGTCAAGCCGGGGGAGCGTCCCAGCCAGGCGGCGCCGCGCACGCCGGAGGCGTCTCCGTGTGCGGCCGGCAGCAGCCGGGTCCGCACCGGCTGGCGCAAGCCCGCCGAAAACACCCAGCGGTCCCAAATCGCCGGCACGCGGGTGTAGGTATCGGGCAGCCGCGACAGGCCGCCGCCCAGCACGATCACATCCGAGTCCAGCAGGTTGATGACACTGGCCAACGCACGTGCCAGCCGGTCGCACCAGCGATCTATGCTGGCCTGGCACAACGCATCACCGGCAGCGGCGGCCTGGGCAAGCTGCAAGGCCGTGAGCGCCCTGCCGTGCCGGCGCAGGTGGTCGGCGGCCAAGCCAGGGCCGCTCAGCCAGGTCTCGATGCAGCTGGTCTGGCCGCAGTAGCAGGCGGTACCCGGCTCGTCGGCACGCGCCCAGGGCAACGGGTTGTGGCCCCATTCACCGGCCAGCCGGTTCGGCCCGGCAAGCACCCGGCCGGCAACGGCGATTCCGGCGCCGCAGCCGGTGCCCAGGATCGCGGCAAACACCACGCTTGCTGCCCGACCCGCGCCGTCTGTGGCCTCGGACAAGGCCAGGCAGTTGGAATCGTTGGCGATGCGTACCGGCTGGCACAACCGCGCCGCCAGGTCCGACGCCAGCGGTCGGCCGTTCAGACACAGGGTGTTGGCGTTTTTGATCAGCCCGTCGGCCGTCAGGCTGCCCGGCGTGCCCAGACCCACGGTGGCGCCAGGACCCTCAGCCGGTCCGGTGTTGGTCGGGAGGGCGCGCAGCCCGACCGCCTGCCGCGCGCCAGCCACCAAGCCGGCGATGCTGTCGACCATGGCCGCATAACCTTGGGCCGACGGTGTGGCGATGCGCTGGCGCCAGCACTCGGCGCCCGCCGTGTCCAGCACAACCGCCTCAGTCTTGGTGCCGCCCAGGTCGATGCCGATGGCGAAGGCTGCAGCAGCAACCGTTGAACCCGTTGCACCGGTTGCGGCGGTGGCGGGCGCCGGCGCCGCAACCGCCATCAGATTGCCGCGGTGCGCAGCAGCAGCCAGTCCAGCGCGGCGCCATCCACCAGCGGCGACAGCCGCGCCCGCACCGTGGCGTGGTAGCCGTTGAGCCAGTCGATCTCGTCGGCACGCAGCAGGCTGCGGTCCAGGCAACGGGCATCGATCGGGCACAGCGTCAGCGTCTCGAACTCGAGCATCTCGCCAAACGCGCCGTTCTCGGGCGTGTCCGAGGGCACGCTGAGCAGCAGGTTCTCGATGCGCACGCCCCACTGGCCCGGGCGGTACACGCCCGGCTCGTCGGAGGTGATCATGCCGGGCTCCATCGCCATGTGGGCCTCGGGCACCGCCTTGCTGATGGTCTGCGGACCCTCGTGCACATTCAGGAAGTAGCCCACGCCGTGACCGGTGCCGTGGCCAAAGTCCACACCGTGCGCCCACAACGGTGCGCGCGCCAGCGTGTCGAGAAACGGGCTGAGCGTGCCGCGCGGAAAGCGCGCCCGGGCCAGGTTCATCATGCCCTTGAGCACCAGCGTGAAATCGCGCCGCTGCGCCGCCGTGACGGTGCCGATCGGCCAGACCCGGGTGATGTCAGTGGTGCCGCCCAGGTACTGGCCGCCCGAGTCGATCAGCAGCAGGCCGTCGCCCTCGATCCAGGCATACGACTCGGGCAGCGCCCGGTAGTGCGGCTGCGCGCCATTGGCGTTGAAGCCGGCGATGGTCGAAAAACTCAGGCCCACAAAGCCGGGGCGCCTGGCGCGCTCGGCGGAGAGTTTTTCATCGACCGTCAGCTCACTGATGCGCTCGCCCCGGGCCAGCGCGGCTTCGAACCAGGCATAGAAGTGGCACATGGCTGCGCCGTCCTGCGCCATTGCCTGGCGCACAAATGCGGCCTCGGCACCCGACTTGCGGCTCTTGAACAGCGTGCTGGGGTTGATCGCCTCAACCACCCGCAGCGCCGCCGGCACCTGCTGGCGGAATCCCAGCGTGATGCGGCGTGGGTCGATCAGCAGGGTGGCGTCGGGCGGCAAGCCGGCC
>JANMXG010000280.1:0-9938 GCA_031394235.1 Betaproteobacteria bacterium | reverse complement strand
AGCCGTCAGCGCGACAGCGCCAGCTTCACCCCGAAACCCAGCAGCACGGTGCCGGCCACCCGGTTCAGCCAACGGGTGACGCGGGGGCTGGCGCGAAGCCGGTCGGCAAAGTGGTGGGTCAGTGTCACGGCCACCAGACAGTAGATCGCGGTCAGCCCGGCCACGGTGGCCGCCATGAAACCGAAGGTGGCCAGCCCCTGGTGGCGTGCCGGATCGACAAACAACGGGAAAAATGCCATGTAGAACACGATCGCCTTGGGGTTGAGCAGCGTGATTGTGAAAGCCTGGCGAAAGTAGTGCCCGGCACGCATCTGCAGCACCGGCGCATCACCCGGTTTGACGGTGATCATGCGCCAGCCCAGCCAGGCCAGGTAAGCGGCACCCAGCCACTGCACGCCAGCAAACACCAGCGGCGTGGCCGCCAGCAGCGCGGCCACGCCGGCCACCGCCAGCCACATCAGCACCTGGTCGCCGGCAATCACGCCCAGCGTGGCGGCCATCCCGCCCAGCACGCCGCCCTTGCCGGTGGACGTGATCAGCGCCAGGTTGCCCGGCCCGGGGATGGCCAGGAAGACAATCACCGCCACCACAAATGCGCCGTAGTCCGCCACACCGAACATGCCTGCTCCTCAACCCATGAAAGTCCGGCCATGATGCCAGCGTCGGCCGGGCTGTTGCACCATCCGCGCGAGGACGAGATCGAGTTCAGCGCGATCCGGGCCCAGGGAGCTGGCGGCCAGAACGTCAACAAGGTCAGCAATGCGGTGCACCTGCGCTACGACATCGCCGGATCCAGCCTGCCAGACTCGGTAAAAGTACGTTTGCTGGCCTGGCGTGACCAGCGCATCAGCGGCGACGGCGTGGTGGTGATCAAGGCGCAGGACCACCGCAGCCTGGAGCGCAACCGGGCCGATGCGGTCGAGCGTTTGCGCGCCTTGATCCTGGAGGCTGCCCATGTGCCTTTGCTGCGGCGTGCCACCAAACCGACCCGCGGCTCGCAGCGTCGGCGGGTGGAGGGCAAGGTGCAGCGCGGTCAGGTCAAGGCGCTGCGCGGCAAGGTGGGCGGCGGGGATTGAGTGCAGCGCGGAGAGTGCGCAGCGCGGCCTGAGTGCAGCGCGGCCTGGCTGCGGGATCAGCGCCGCCGCCCGCCGCCGCCCAGCAACGAGCCCAGCACGCCGCGGATGATTTCTCGCCCCACCGCCGAGCCGATCGAGCGCATCGCCGAGTTGGCGGCCGTCTGCGCCAGGCCGGGATGGCGGCCGCCGCGTGGGCCGGTGCTGCCAAACACCATGTCCTTCAAGCTGTCCATCAGCCCGCCGCCGGATGGGGCCGGAGCGGTGGCGTCTGCGCCGCTGTGGGTGTTGCCGCTGCGCGCCGCGGCCTGGGCCTCATCGGCCATGCTGCGCCCGGTGCCGGCGTCGCTGCCGGGCATGCGGCCGCCCGCCGGTGCGGCACGCCCCTTGATGCGCTCGTAGGCCGATTCCCGGTCCGCCGTCTGGTCGTACACCCCGGCCACCAGCGATCCGGCAATCAAGGCCCGGCGTTGTTCCGGCGTGATCGGCCCGATCTGGCTGCCCGGCGGCAGCACAAACACCCGCTCGGTCGGGCAGGGCCGGCCTTGCGCGTCCAGCAGGCTGACCAGCGCCTCGCCCACGGCCAGTTCGGTGATGGCGGTTTCGACATCCAACCCCGGGTTGGCGCGCATCGTGCTGGCCGCTGCCTTGACCGCTTTCTGGTCGCGGGGCGTGAAGGCGCGCAGTGCATGCTGCACCCGGTTGCCCAGCTGGCCCAGAACGGTATCGGGCAGGTCCAGCGGGTTTTGCGTCACGAAGTACACGCCCACGCCCTTGCTGCGCACCAACCGCACCACCAGCTCGATGCGCTCGACCAGCGCCGGCGGCGCGTCCTTGAACAGCAAATGCGCCTCGTCGAAGAAAAACACCAACTTCGGCTTTTCCAGGTCGCCCACCTCGGGCAGCAGTTCGAACAGCTCGGACAGCATCCACAGCAAAAAGGTGTCGTACAGCCGCGGCGCGTTCATCAGCTGGTCGGCCGCCAGGATGTTGACCACTCCCAGGCCGTCCGAGGTCTGGATGAAGTCGGCGATGTCGAGCATCGGCTCGCCAAAAAACCGGTCGCCGCCTTGCTGCTCGATCTGCAACAGCCCGCGCTGGATCGCGCCGATCGACGCGGCGCTGACATTGCCGTATTCGGTGGTGAAGTCACTGGCGTTGTCGCCCACGTGCTGCAGCATGGCGCGCAGGTCTTTCAGGTCCAGCAGCAACAGGCCCTGGTCGTCGGCAATCTTGAACACCAGGTTCAACACGCCGGCCTGGGTGTCGTTGAGCGCCAACATGCGCGACAGCAGCAGCGGGCCCATGTCGCTGACGGTGGCGCGCAGCGGGTGGCCGGCCGTGCCGAACACGTCCCACAAGGTGGTCGGGCAGGCCAGTGGCGCGCTGGGTGTGATGCCGCGCTCAGCCAGCGTGCTGGCCAGCCTGGCACTGACCCGGCCGGCCTGGCTGATGCCGGTCAGGTCGCCCTTGACGTCGGCCATGAACACCGGCACCCCCAGCCGCGAGAAGTTCTCGGCCAGGGTTTGCAGTGTGATGGTCTTGCCGGTGCCAGTGGCGCCGGTGACCAGGCCGTGGCGGTTGGCCAGGGCGGGCAGCAGCAGGCATTCGGTGGCGCCGCGCTGGGCAAGCAGGATCGGATCGGGCATGGGAGGGGGCTCCACCGGCTGACGGGGCCGGCGCCGGATCAGTCTAGCGGCTGGCGGCTGGGCCGTCGGGCGCTGCGCAGGCTGGTGCGGCTGAGGCAACGGGCCGCCGGCGTGTGGTGTCAGCCCGCCCACTTAAACTAGAAAGCTTCGAACAAGGAGCTTTTCCAGCATGGCGGGTCATTCCAAATGGGCCAACATCCAGCACCGCAAGGGCCGGCAGGATGAAAAACGCGGCAAGATCTGGACCCGCATCATCCGCGAGATCACGGTGGCGGCGCGCCAGGGTGGCGGCGACGTCGGCGTCAATCCGCGGCTCAGACTGGCGATTGCCGGGGCCAAGGCGGCCAACATGCCGGCCGACCGCATCAAGTACAACATCGACAAGGCCTCGGGCACGCTGGAAGGCATCAGCTACGAGGAGATCCGTTACGAGGGCTACGGCATCGGCGGAGCGGCCATCATCGTCGACACCATGACCGACAACCGGGTGCGCACCGTGGCCGAGGTGCGACACGCCTTCAGCAAGTACGGCGGCAACCTGGGCACAGAGGGCTCGGTGGCGTTCCAGTTCAAGCACTGCGGGCAGTTTGTGTTTGCGCCCGGCGCACCCGAGGACACGCTGATGGAAGTGGTGCTGGACGCCGGCGCCGAGGACGTGATCACCCACGACGACGGGTCGACCGAGGTGCTGTGCGCCGCGCCCGACTTCGAGGCCGTCAAGGCCGCGCTGGAGGCCGCTGGCCTGGTGCCCGAGATCGCCGAGGTGACGATGCGGGCCGAGAACAACATCGCGCTGGCCGGCGAAGACACCGAGCGCATGCAAAAACTGCTCGACGTGATCGAGGACCTGGACGACGTGCAAGCGGTGTTTCACAACGCCGAAATGGACTCATGAACATACTTGTCATCGGCGGCGGTGGCCGCGAGCACGCGCTGGCCTGGAAGCTGGCACAGAGCGAGCGGGCCCAGGCGGTCTATGTCGCACCGGGCAACGGCGGCACCGCCCGCGACAACCGCCTGACCAATCTGGCCATCACCGACCCGGTGGCGCTGGCCGACTTTGCCGAGGCCCACAAGATCGGCCTGACCGTGGTCGGGCCCGAGGCACCGCTGGCTGCTGGCGTGGTCGACATCTTCCGCAACCGCGGGCTGCGCATTTTTGGCCCGACCCAGGCTGCAGCGCAGCTGGAGAGCTCCAAGGCCTTTGCCAAGGACTTCATGCAGCGGCATGCCATCCCCACGGCCAGCTACGCCACCTTCACCGACGCGGTGCTGGCCCATGACCACATCGACGCGGTAGGCGCGCCCATCGTGATCAAGGCGGACGGCCTGGCTGCCGGCAAGGGCGTGGTGGTGGCGATGGACCTGGCCGAGGCCCATGCCGCGATCGACTTCATGCTGCAGGACGGTGGTCTTGAGGTGGTGCACAACACCAGCGCCGATGGCCAGGCGGTGCCGCGGGTGGTGATCGAGGAGTTCTTGCAGGGCGAAGAAGCCAGTTTCATCGTGATGGTGGACGGCAAGAACGTGCTGGCGCTGGCCAGCAGCCAGGACCACAAGCGCCTGGGCGATGCCGACACCGGCCCCAACACCGGCGGCATGGGCGCGTATTCACCCGCGCCGGTGGTCACGCCCAATGTGCATGCCAAGGCAATGCAGGACATCATCCTGCCCACGGTCGCGGGCATGGCGCGTGACGGCATCCCGTTCACCGGGTTCCTGTACGCCGGGCTGATGATCGACGCCCAGGGTCGGCCCAAGACGCTGGAGTTCAACACCCGCATGGGCGACCCCGAGACCCAGCCGATCCTGATGCGGCTCAAGAGCGATCTGGTCGATGTGCTGATGCACGCCACCGACGGCACGCTCGACCAGGTTGAACTGCAGTGGGACCGGCGCTTTGCGCTGGGCGTAGTGCTGGCGGCGGCGGGTTACCCGGCCGCACCGCGCAAGGGGGACACCATCACCGGTCTGCCGGTCGATACCGAGGATGCGGTCGTCTTCCATGCCGGCACGGCCAGCGACGGCAGCAGCCTGCGCGTGACCGGTGGCCGGGTGCTGTGTGTGACCGCGCTGGGCGACTCGGCCAAGCTGGCGCAGCAACGCGCCTACGACGCCTTGCGCGGCATCCACATCGACGGCGTGCTGTACCGCCGCGACATCGGCCACCGCGCCATCAAGCGTTGAGCAGCGCCGAGCCTGCCGGCCAGCCTGGAGACGTTGTGAACACCCAGGCCGTGCGCGACTACCTGCTGGGTTTGCAGCAGCGCATCATCGGTGCGCTGCAGGCGGCCGATGGCAAGCCGTTCGTGACCGACGCCTGGGTGCGTGCGCCCGGCGAACGGCTGCAAGGCGATGGCCGCACCCAACTGGTGGAAGACGGCGGCCTGCTGGAGCGTGGCGGCTGCAATTTCAGCCATGTCCGCGGGCAGCAGCTGCCGCCCTCGGCCACCCAGCACCGGCCCGAGCTGTCGGGCGCGCCGTTTGAGGCGATGGGCGTGTCGCTGGTGTTGCATCCGCGCAACCCCTGGGTGCCGACCGTGCACATGAACGTGCGAATGTTTGCCGCCTTGCCAGACGGCAAGGCGCCGGTGGTTTGGTTTGGCGGCGGCATGGACCTGACGCCGTATTACGGCTTCGAGGACGACGCCCGGCACTTTCACCAGACCTGCTGCGACGCGCTTGCGCCGTTTGGCCCGGCGCTCTACCCGCGCTTCAAGACCTGGTGCGATGAGTACTTCTTCTTGAAGCACCGCAACGAGCCCCGCGGCATCGGCGGCATCTTTTTCGACGACTTTGCCGACCTGGGTTTCGAGCAGAGTTTTGCCCTGCTGCGCGCTGTGGGCGATGCCTTTTTGCCGGCCTACTTGCCGATCGTCGAACGCCGCCGCGCGCTGGCCTACGGCGAGCCCGAGCGTGACTTCCAGGCCTATCGGCGCGGCCGCTATGTCGAGTTCAACCTGGTGTTTGACCGCGGCACGTTGTTCGGATTGCAGTCCGGCGGGCGCACCGAGAGCATCCTGATGTCGATGCCGCCGGTGGTGAAGTGGCGCTACAACTGGCAGCCCGAGCCCGGCACGCCCGAGGCCCGGCTTTACAGCGACTTCCTGCGGCCACGCGACTGGGTCGGCACGCTTTGACCCGCGCACGGCGCATCGGACTGCTCGGCGGCAGCTTCGACCCCCCGCACTTGGCGCACCTGGCACTGGGCCGGGTGGCGATGCAGGCCTTGGCGCTGGACGAGTTGCGGTGGCTGCCGGCCGGTGCACCTTGGCAAAAGGCCGGTCGTCTGATGGCGCCGCCGCAGCACCGGGCCGCCATGCTGGCTGCGCTGGTGGGCGACGAGCCGGGCTGCCAGGTGATCGACCCGCGAGAGTTGCAGCGCGCGGGCGCCACCTACACCATCGACTCGGTGCGCGAGTTGCAGGCCGAACAACCTGACGCTGCCTGGTTTTTGGTGCTGGGCCAGGACCAGTACGCCCGTTTCGACACCTGGCGCGACTGGCGCGATCTGTTGCAGCGGCTCACGCTGGCGGTGGCCGGACGGGCGGGCCAAGCGCCAAAGGCGCCCGCGGCGCTGTCGGCGTTGCCACACCGGGTGAAAATCCTCAATCTGCCGCCGCTGCACATCGCCGCCAGCGACATCCGCCAACGTCTGGCCGCTGGCCAGCCGGTTGCAACACTGGTAGGCGAGCGCGTAGCCGGCTACATTTCGCAGCATCATCTCTATAAACAGGGCGATTTGCCCGAAACCCCACGGGACACCCCCCACTGAATGGACATTCGAAAACTTCAACGGGCCATCGTCGATGGACTCGAGGACGTCAAGGCCCAGGACATCCTGGTTCTCAACACCGAGCACCTGTCGTCGCTGTTCGAGCGCGTGATCATCGCCTCAGGCACCAGCAACCGGCAGACCAAGGCGCTGGCCTCGGGGGTGCGCAACGCGGTGCGCGAGGCCGGGTTTCCGGTGCTGGCCACCGAGGGTGGTGAAAACGGCGAGTGGATCATCGTCGACTGCGGTGCGGCGGTGGCCCACATCATGCAGCCGGCCATCCGCGACTACTACCGCCTGGAGGAGATCTGGGGCGGCAAGCCGGTCAAGATGAAGCTCGGCGGTGTGGCCAAGGGCTTGGTCAAGGCGTCCGAAGGCGGCAGCGACGAGGACGACGAGGACGATGAGCCCGTCGCCAAGAAGCCGGCTCGCAAGACAGCCGCAAAAAAAGCCGTCAAGAAGGTTGCGCCTCAGCAAGAAGCGCGCATGGCCGTGGCCGCCAAGCCCGAGCCATCGCAACGCCCGGCGTCCAAGGCCGCTGCGGCCAAGAAGGTGGCGGCCAAGGTGGCTGCAGCCAAGAAGGTGGTGGCACGCAAGAAGGCCATCGCCAAGGCGCCTGTGCTTAAGACCATCGTCGTCAAGGCGGTGGACCGCCGCACGGCCGCCGTCAAGACCGCATCGGCTGCGGCCCGCAAGACCGCCGGCCCGGCGCGCAAGACGGCTGCGGGCGGACGTGCTGCGGCACCGTCCGGCCGCAAATCGGCGGCCAAGACGATCTCCAAGCCGTCGTCCAAGCCCTCGACCCGGCGCTGATCCGAAGCCATGCGCCTGCTGCTGGCAGCGGTGGGGCAGCGGCCGCCGGCCTGGGCTGACGCCGCTTACGAGGACTTTGCCAAGCGCTTTCCGCCCGAGATGAGGCTGGAGCTCAAGGCCATCAAGGCCGAGCCTCGCACCACCGCCAAGACCGCCGCGCAGATGATGGCGGCCGAAGCAGGTCGGCTGGACGCAGCCTGCCCCAAAGGTGCCCGCCGGGTGGTGCTGGACGAGCGCGGCACCCGGTTGACGACCGCCCAGCTGGCCGACCGGATCCGCTTCTGGCTGGGTGACGGCCGGGACGTGGTCTTGCTGGTGGGCGGGCCGGACGGGCTGGACCCGGCCCTCAAGGCCAGCGCCGACGAGACCCTGCGGCTGTCCGATCTGACGCTGCCCCACGCCTTTGTGCGGGTGCTGCTGGCCGAGGCGCTGTACCGCGCCTGGAGCGTCACCGCCGGCCATCCCTACCACCGTGAATAGCCGACGCGCCGCGCCGCAGCGGTGTCCCGGGTTTCGCCAAGCCCTTGTTCGCTGAACCCTGTTTTTGCTGAACCCCGTTTTGCCCAACCCCCGCACCGACATGCCCGCTGCCACCCCGATCTACCTGGCCTCACAAAGCCCGCGCCGCCGCCAGTTGCTGGACCAGTTGGGCGTGCCGCACGAGTTGCTGCTGGCGGGCGCTGACGAAGACGCCGAGGCGCTGGAGGCCGTGCTGCCCGGCGAACTGCCGGCCGACTATGTGCAGCGGGTTACTGGCCTGAAGCTGCAGGCCGCCCGGGCGCGCCACCGGCGCCGCGGCCTGCCCGCTGCCGCCATCCTGTGCGCCGACACCACCGTGGCGCTGGGCCGGCGCATCTTGGGCAAGCCGGCCGATGCCGATGAGGCCGCGGCGATGCTGGCGGCACTGTCCGGCCGCAGCCACCGGGTGCTCACGGCGGTGGCGGTGGCACCCGCCGGCAGCGCCCGCCGCACGCTGTGCGCGCTGAGCCTGTCGCAGGTGCGTTTTGCGGTGCTCAGCCCGGCCACCATCGATGCCTACATCGCCAGCGGCGAGCCCTACGGCAAGGCTGGCGCCTACGCCATCCAGAGCCAGCTGGCGGGCTGGATCGCCCATGTCGCCGGAAGCTACTCCGGTATCATGGGTTTGCCCCTCTTCGAGACGGCCCAGTTGCTGAGACACGCGCGCGTGGCTTTCTAGGATCGGTTCTAGGCGCCCACGGCGCGCCCGAGAAAAGCCCCGCGCATGCATGACATCCTGATCAACTGGGCTCCGCAGGAAACCCGCGTCGCCATCATCGAAAACGGCGCCGTGCAGGACTTGCACATCGAGCGCACGTTGGAGCGCGGACTGGTCGGCAACGTCTACCTGGGCAAGGTGGCGCGGGTCTTGCCGGGCATGCAAAGCGCGTTCATCGATGTCGGCCTGGAGCGCGCTGCCTTTTTGCATGTGGCCGACCTGCACGGCGGCCACCACCACGTGCCCAAGCATGAGGCGCTGGTGCAGGTGCCGATCGAGCGCCAAGTGTTCGAGGGCCAGACCCTGATGGTGCAGGTCATCAAGGACCCGATCGGCAGCAAGGGCGCACGGCTGTCAACCCAGGTCAGCATTGCCGGGCGCATGCTGGTTTTTTTGCCGCAGGACAACCACATCGGCATCTCGCAAAAGATCGGCTCTCCCGAGGCGCGCGAGCAATTGCGCAGCCGCATGCAGACCTTGACCGCGACAGCGGACGGCAGCCCCACCGGCGGCTTCATCCTGCGCACCAACGCCGAGGATGCCGGCGACGCCGAACTGGCTGACGACATCGCCTACTTGCGCAAGGCCTGGGCGACGATCAAGGCCCAGGGCCTGTCGCAGCCGCCCGGCACGTTGCTGCACGAGGACCTGAACCTGGCCGAGCGGGTGCTGCGCGACATGGTCAACGACAGCACCCAAAGCATCCGCATCGACAGCAAGCTGCAACACGACGACCTCAAGGCCTTTGGCGATGTCTTCACGCCCGGCTCGGCGTCCAAGCTGGAGCTGTACAAGGGCGAGCGGCCGATCTTCGACCTGTTCGGCATCGAGGAAGAAATTGCCCGGGCACTGGCGCGGCGGGTTGATCTGAAGAGCGGTGGCTACCTGATCATCGACCAGACCGAGGCCCTGACCACGGTGGACGTGAACACCGGCGGCTTTGTGGGTGCGCGCAACTTCGACGACACGATCTTCAAGACCAACCTGGAGTCGGCCGGCGCCATTGCCCGCCAGCTGCGTCTGCGCAACCTGGGTGGCATCATCATCGTGGACTTCATCGACATGGTCCGCGAAGAGCACCGCACGGCGGTGCTGGCCGAGTTCAAGAAGCAGCTCAGCCGCGACCGGACCAAGGTGTCGGTCAGCGGGTTCAGCCAGCTCGGCCTGGTCGAGATGACGCGCAAGCGCACCCGAGAAAGCCTGGCCCACATGCTGTGCCAGCCGTGCCCCACCTGCGACGGCCGGGGCCAGGTCAAGACAGCCCGCAGCGTCTGTTACGACGTGCTGCGCGAGATCTTGCGCGAGGCCCGGCAGTTCAACCCCAAAGAGTTTCGGATCATCGCCAGCGCAGCCGTGGTGGAGATGCTGCTCGACGAGGAGAGCCAGCACCT
>JANMXG010000279.1:0-2314 GCA_031394235.1 Betaproteobacteria bacterium | reverse complement strand
ACCACGGCATCGACGACTATGTCGAGCTCAAATACGTGTGCCTCGGCGACATCCAGCGCTGATGCAGCACCCCACTGCGCGATCGCACCTATGAACTTGCCGACCCTCGAGACACGCCATTGGGTGCTGCTGGCCTGGATCGACGATGCTGCCAATGCCGACCGGGTGGTGGCCAAACTGGCCCAATCGCTGCAGCGGCCGTTCAGCGTGGCCGGGCAAGATGTGGCGGTGGCCGTGAGCGTGGGCGTGGCGCAGTACCCGCAGCATGGCAAGGAGGCCGAAGCCCTGCTGCGCCGCGCCTTGGCCCAGGCGGGGGCCAGCCGGTCGCTGGGCCGCGCCGGCCTGAGCCCGCACGGCGGTGGTGCTGCCGCTGCCAACGACGATTGACCTGCAGCAGCCTCTGCCGGCCGGGCGCGCGTGGCCTGGACAGCCCGCGTCAACCGTCAGCCTGCCTCACTTCAGGATGTCGCCCAGGCAGAGGTACTTGATCTCGACATAGTCGTCCATGCCCTGGTGCGCCCCTTCGCGGCCCAGGCCCGACTGCTTGACACCGCCAAACGGCACCTCGGCCACCGAGATCAGCCCGGTGTTGATGCCCACCATGCCGTACTCCAGTGCCTCGCCAACCCGGAACACCCGGCCGATGTCGCGGCTGTAGAAGTAGCTGGCCAGGCCAAACTCGGTGTCGTTGGCCAAGGCCACCACCTCGGCCTCGGTCTCGAAGCGGAACACCGGCGCGACCGGGCCAAAGGTCTCCTCCTTGGCGCAGAGCATGTCGGATGTGACGTCGGCCAACACGGTGGGGGTGTAAAACCGCTCACCGAGCTTGCTGCCACCCACCAGCAGCCGGGCGCCCTTGGCCAGCGCGTCGGCCACATGCGCTTCGACCTTGACGATGGCCTGGTCGTCAATCATCGGGCCCTGGTTGATGCCGGCCTCAAAGCCGTTGCCGACCTTGATCGCGCCCGCCTTGGCGGCGAGTTTTTCAACAAACTGGTCGTAGACGCCAGACTGAACGTAGAAACGATTGGCGCAGACGCAGGTCTGGCCGGCATTGCGGTACTTGCTGACCATTGCGCCCTCAACCGCCGAGTCGATGTCGGCGTCGTCAAACACGATGAAGGGTGCATTGCCGCCCAGCTCCAGGCTGATTTTCTTGACCGTGGGCGCGCATTGCCGGGCCAGGATGCGACCGACCTCGGTCGACCCGGTGAACGACAGGTGGCGCACCACGTCGCTGCTGCACAGCACCTTGCCGATTTCAATCGATTGTTCGGCGTCGGCGGTGATGATGTTGAGCACCCCGGCGGGCATGCCGGCGCGCTGCGCCAGCTCGGCCACCGCCAGTGCGGACAGCGGCGTCGCCTCGGCCGGCTTGATCACCACGGTGCAGCCGGCGGCCAGCGCGGGTGCCACCTTGCGGGTGATCATCGCGATCGGAAAGTTCCAGGGCGTGATCGCCGCACAAACGCCGATCGGCTGCTTGATGACGATGTAGCGCTTGTTGTTGTCGGTGGTGGGGATGGTTTCGCCGTAGACGCGCTTGGCCTCTTCGGCAAACCACTCGATGAAGCTGGCGCCGTAGATCACCTCGCCGCGTGCCTCGGCCAGCGGCTTGCCCTGCTCGGCCGTCATGATGCGGGCCAGGTCGTCGGCATGGGCGATGAGCAGCGCAAACCACTTCATCATGATCGCGCCGCGCTCCTTGGCGGTCTTGGCGCGCCAGGGGCCCAGGGCTTTCTCGGCGGCGACGATGGCGTTGTGGCAATCGACCGGGCCGAGGTTGGCCACGTCGGTCAGCGTCATGCCGGTGGCCGGGTCGGTGACGTCGAACCGGCTGGCGCCAGCCGCGCCGGCGGCGACCCACTCGCCACCGATCAGTGCGTCGGTCTTGAGCAGGCTGGGGTCGGTGAGGGTCGCAAGCGGTGAGGTTTTCATGTCCATGGGGTTCTCCTGAGGGGTGCGGTCCGGTGCCGGGGCAGCCGCAAACTCTAGCCTACCTGGCCGGCAGGCTCACTCGATCTCGATGCCCTTGGTGACGGTGCCCCACAGCGCCAGGTCTTTGGCGGCCTGAACGGCCAGTTGCTCGCCAGTGCCCGACCACGGGCTGTAGCCCAGCGCGGCCAGCCGGGACTGGAAGTCGGGCTTGGCCAGTACCCGGCGGGTGGCGTCTGCCAGCCGGTCCACCAGCGCCGGCGCCATCTTGGGCGGGCCGTACAGCGCGTACCAGCCACCGACTTCGTAACCGGGCAGGCCGGCCTCGCGCATCGTCGGCACCTCGGGCAGCATCGGGTTGCGGGTGGCCGAGGTCACC
>JANMXG010000278.1:0-25401 GCA_031394235.1 Betaproteobacteria bacterium | reverse complement strand
ATAGCCGCTACCAGACCGCCGTGCACGACGCTGGCGCCGACCTGGGCCTGGCCGCGCAGGACATCGCCGGTCGCACGGTGCTGGACGTGCGCCGTGCCGGTGTGTTCGAGGCCGCACCCAGCACCTTGCCCGACGCCCGTTGGTGCGACCCGGCCCGCGTGGGCGACTGGTCGCAGCAGCTGCCATCCGGCCAAGCCGTGCTGGTGTACTGCGTCTACGGCCACGAGGTGGGCCGCGTCACCGCGCTGCGCTTGTGCGCTGCCGGGCTGGATGCCCGATTCCTGATTGGCGGCATCGACGGCTGGCAGACCGCGGGCCGTCCGCTGGCCGCCAAGGCCGGCCCAACAGGTGCAGCGTCATGAAATGGGTCACCCGCGAGCGCCCAAAGATGCGACCGCAACGCCTGTCCCTGGCTGGTGCTGCGGTTCATCGACGCTGAGGCCGAGTTTCTCTAGGTGCCGGCGGCCGACATGCGGGCCACGGCCGCTGCCACCGGCGCCACGCCCTACGACATCCCGGGTGTGGCGAAGAGTCAAATCGGTGAGCGGTGCAGCTTCGACGCGTTCATGCTGAAGTACCCGCTGACCGAGCCGGCGCTGGACCGGCTGGCCACCACCGTGCGCGGCGCCGACACCGCGCTTCTCGACCTGGCGCCGCAATCGGCCGGGCTGTATGCGATCTCGCTGGGGCTGTCCCGTGTGCTCAGCGACGACCATGCGATGCTGCGGCACGGCTTGGTGATGTACGGCGCGCTGTACGCCTGGTGCCGCGAGCGCCAGGCCGAGACCCACCACTGGCCGCCGGCCGGCTGAACGCCTGGGGCCGTCAGGCCAGGTCCATCGGCCAGGGCCGCAGCGCGCCGCGCAGCTGTTCGTAGGCTGCGCCCAGTTGCAGCACGCCCAGGTCATCGTGCCGGTGGCCAACGATCTGCAGGCCGATCGGCAGGCCGGCGGCGTTGAAGCCGCAGTTGATCGACAGCGCCGGCTGCTCGCTCATGTTGTACGGCAAGGTGTGTGCGATGTGTTCAAACGGCCGTGCCGGGTCGTTCAGCGGGCTGGCCCATTCGGCCGGAAAACTGGGCACCGGGCTGGTGGGTGACAGCACAAAGTCAAACGGCTGGCAGGCCGTCACCGCGGCTTCGCGCAGCGCCGCGATCTGGCTGTAGCCGGTGAACACGTCGGCCGCGCTCAGCGTGGCGCCGGTGGCCACCCAGTCGCGGATGTAGGGCAGCACCTTGGCGCGGCGCGCTTCGGGCAGGGCGTTCATGTCCAGGAAGCTGCGCATACGCCAGAAGCGGTCCATGCCGTCGGCCATCGCCCGGGTGCAAAACGGCGCCAGGGGCTCGACGCTGGCGCCGGCGGCTTGCAGTGCCAGCGCAGCGGCCTGCACGGCGGCTCGGGTCTCGGGGTCCACGTCCAGGCCCCAGCCGGCGTCCATCAACAGGCCGAGCTTGAGACCGCGCAGCTCGCGGCCCGCCAGCGTCCAGACGATGGCCTGCGGCGGCAGGCTGGTGGAATCGCGCCAGTCGGGCCGGCTCAGGACCGCCATCATCGCGGCGCAATCGGCCACGGTGCGGGCCATCGGCCCGGCCACCCGGCCGACGTAAGCCGGCTTGATCGGCACCCGGCCGGCGCTGGGCTTCAGGCCGACCAGCCCGCACCAGCCGGCCGGCAACCGCACCGAGCCGCCGATGTCGGTGCCCACGTGCAACGGGCCATAGCCGCCAGCGGCCGCTGCACCGGCGCCGGCGCTGCTGCCGCCCGGCGTCATGCGGGTGTCCCAGGGGTTGCGCGCCAGCGGGTGAAAACTGGACAGACCGGACGACAACATGCCGTAGTCGGGCATCGTGGTCTTGGCCAGCAGCACCAGGCCGGCCTCGCGCCAGCGGGCGGCAGGTGGGCTGTCCTCGGCCATCGGCACCAGGTCACTGGCGGCGGTGCCGCCGGGCATGGGGCAGCCCTGGGTGGCCAGGTTTTCTTTCAAGGTACCGGGTACGCCGTCCAGCGGCGATAGCGGCTCACCCCGCGCCCAGCGCGCCTCGCTGGCGCTGGCCTGGGCCAGCGCGGCCTCGGGGTCATAAGCGTAGAGCGCGTTCAGACGGGGCTCGCAGCGCTCGATCTGGGCGATGACTGCCTGGGTCACTTCCACCGGCGACAGGCTGTGGCGGGCAAAGGCCTTGGACAGCGCAACCGCGCTGAGGGTATGCAGGTGGGCCATGTCAGGAAACCTTGCGAGGGGGTGGCGCCGGGGTCAGGAGAGCGCGGCCGTTAGCGACGCCGCGCCGCCGGGGTTGGCGCCGGCTTGGCGGCGGTCTGGGCCGGCGTCACGCGCGCCCCCAAGGCGGCGGCAAATGCCCGCCGCCTGCCCCCCGAAGGGGCGGAGTCAACTCGGGAGCGGCCCAGCGTTGGCTCACGAAGTGGCCTCGTCGTCGCGTGCGGCTTGCGTGCCCTGGTGGAACACCATCAGCCAGCGGCCGTCCTGCTGCTGCCAGACGCTGCTGCGCAAGGTCTCGATGCCATCGTCACGCAGCACGCGCCAGGTGGTCAGGGCCGCGCCCGGCGCCAGCAGGCGTACCTTGAAGCCGCGCGCCTGGCGTGCCACTCGCGGCGGTTCGGCCGCCAGCATCGCCAGGATCGCATCGCGGTTGAAAACCCGGCCGGACGCGCCGAACTCGACAAATTCGGGTGCCAGCAGGGCGCGCACCTGCGCAGGCAGGGCGCGCACGGCGGGGTCGAGCAGGCGCTCTTCGAGCGCCCGCAACTCGGCCGTCAGGGCGATGACTTCGGGGCTTGGCGGTAGGTTCACAACCAGCTCACCTGCGACAAGTCGTTGGCCGCTATCGGCGAGCTGGCCCACAGGCCTTTCAAGCCCTTGCGCGCTATCGCCACCTGGGTGGGATTGAAGATGAAGGCGTTGACCGCGTCGCTGGTGATCTGGCGCTGCAGGTCGCCGTACAGCGCCACTTGCGCCTTGCCGCGGCCGGCCTCGGCCCGCTTTTTGGCAATTTCGTTGAACGTCTTGCTGTCGTAGCCCCAGTAGTACTGCGGGTTGGCGTACTGCATGTAGTCCAGCGGCTCAACGTGGTTGATGATCGTCAGGTCGAAATTGCCCTTGAACGGCCCGGCCAGCCACTGCGCCCATTCGACGTTTTCGATCTTGGCGTTGATGCCCACCTTGGCCAGCATCGCCGCCACCACCTCGCCGCCTTTGCGGGCGTAGCTGGGCGGCGGCAGGCTCAGAGTCAGGTTCAGCGGGCTGCTCACGCCGGCGTCCTTGAGCAGCGCCCTGGCCTTGTCGGGGTTGAACGGGTAGACACCCGTCAGGTCGACATAGCCCACGTCGGCGGGGGTGGCGTGGCTGCCGATCGGCTTGCCCAGGCCTTCAAGCACACCGTCGATGAAGGCCTGGCGGTCGATGGCGTGCATGATCGCGCGCCGCACCCGCACGTCGTCCAGCGGTTTTCGTCTGTTGTTGATCGCCAGGATGCCCTTGCCGGCGGTGCTGCCGATCTCGACCGTGAAACGCTTGTCGGCCTGGAACTGCTTCAAGTTTTGCACCGCGCCAAAGCGCGGCATGCCGTCGATGTCGCCGGCCAGCAGTGCCGCCACTTGCGCGGCGTTGTCGTTGATGAAGCGGAACGTGACCCGCCGCAGCTTGATCGCGGCCGCATCGCGGAAGCCGTCCCACTTGACCAGGGTGACGGCCGAGCCTTTTTGCCAGCTGTCGAGCCGGTACGGCCCGGTGCCCACCGGCTGCGTGGCCGTGGTGGCCGCGCTCTGCGGGCTGAGGATCACGGCGGTGTTTTCGCCCAGCCGGAACGGCAACGTCGCGTCGGGGTTGTTCAGTGTCAGGATCACCACCCACGGGTCGGGTGTGCTGATCGACGAGATGTTGTCGAACACGCCCTTCTTGGCCTTGTTGGTGCTGTCGGGTGCCTTGGCACGCTCGAAGCTGAACTTGACGGCGGCCGCATCGAAGGCGCTGCCGTCCTGGAACTTCACGCCCTTGCGCAGCTTGAAGGTGTAGGACTTGCCGTCGGGCTCGCTGCTCCAGTCTTCAGCCAGCAGCGGCAGCACCGCGCCTGCGGCGTTGACCTTGGTCAGGCCTTCCAGCACGTTGTAGTGCACGATTTCGCCGATGGCCGCGGCCGGCGCGGTGGTCGGGTCCAGGCTGGTCGGCTCCAACACCATGCCCAGCACCAGGCTGTCCTTGGCGCGTTGCGCGAACAGCTCAGTTGACAGGCTGGGCAGGGCCAGCAGGGCGGCGGCCTGGGCCAAAGTGCGTCGACGAAGGGTCATGGGGGCTGTCCTTGGAGAGGGCCGGTGTTGGCGGTTCAAAAGCCCAGTGATTCTGCAGTGTCGCGGGGGGCGTCGGCCAGCACTTGTTCAGCGAGGTGGCAGGCAGCCCAGTGGCCGCTGGCCAGCGGGCGCAACGGCGGTGGCGTGGCCACGCAGACTGCCTGCCGCCAGGGGCAGCGGGCAGCGAAGGCGCAGCCCGACGCCGCGGCGGCCCCGGCCAGGGCCGCTGCACCGTCGGCTGCCGGTAACGCGGGCGGCTGCAGGCGGTGGCGGGCGCTGCGCAGACCCGGCTGCAGCCCGGGCACGGCGTCCATCAGTGCGCGGGTGTAGGGATGCGCCGCAGCGCGGAACAAGGTCTCGGGGCTGCCCTGCTCGACCACCCGACCCCGGTAGAGCACCAGCACCTCGTCGCAGACCAGGTCCACCACCGCCAGGTCGTGGCTGATGAACAGGTAGGTCACGCCCAGGCTGTCCTGCAGGTCCTGCATCAGGTTGAGCACCTGGGCCTGCACCGACACGTCCAGCGCGCTGACCGGCTCGTCGGCGACGATCAGCTTGGGGTGCGTGACCAGCGCCCGGGCGATGGCGATGCGCTGGCGCTGGCCGCCGGAGAACTCGTGCGGGTACTTGCTGGCGTCGGCCGCGCGCAGGCCCACGGCGTCCAGCATGGCCGCCACCCGGTCATGCTGGATGCCGGTTGCCACCAAACCTTGGGCGGCCAGTGGCTCGGCGACGATGCGGCGCACGGTCTGGCGCGGGTCGAGCGAGCCAAACGGGTCCTGGAACACCATCTGGAAATCAGTCCGGGCGCGGCGCAGCGCGGCGGCGTCCAGCCTGGCCAGGTCCTGGCCGGCCATCAGCACCCGGCCGGCGGTGGGGGACTCCAGCGCCATCACCAGCCTGGCCAGCGTGCTTTTGCCCGAGCCCGATTCGCCCACCACGCCCAGGCTGCGGCCGGCCTGCAGCGCAAAGCTCACGCCTTGCAGTGCCTGCACCACCGGCGCGCGCGCAAGCAGGTGCTCGCGCGGCAGGTGGTAGTGCCGGACCAGGTTCTCGACCTGCAGCAGCGCGGTCATGCGGCGGATGCGGGGGTTGCGAGCGCGGCGTCCAGCCGGATGCAACGTGCGGTGTGGTCGGGCGTCACCTCGACGGCCGGCGGCGGAGCGGCGCGGCAGGCGTCTACCGCCAACCGGCAGCGGTCGGCAAAGCCGCAACCTGTCGGCAGGTCGATCAGGTCTGGCACCCGGCCCGGGATGGTGGCCAGGCGGTGGCCGCGCGGCATGCCCAAGCGGGGTCGGGCCGCAAACAGGCCTTGCGAGTACGGGTGCGCGAGCCGGCCGAACACTGATCCGGTCGGCCCGCTCTCGACCACCGTGCCGCCGTACATCACCATCAGCTGTTGCACCGATTCGGCCATCACGCCCAGGTCGTGGCTGATCAGCAGCAGCGCCATGCCGTCCTCGGCCACCAGTTGGCCGATCAGGTCCAGCACCTCGCGCTGGATCGTCACGTCCAGCGCGGTGGTGGGTTCGTCGGCGATCAGCAGGTCGGGTCCGCAGGCCAGCGCGATCGCAATCACCACCCGCTGGCGCTGGCCGCCTGAGAGCTGGTGCGGGTAGGCGTCCAGCCGCTGCGCGGCCTGCGGCAGCTGCACCCGCTCCAGCAGGCGCAGGGCCTCGGCGCGGGCTGCGCCGGCGTCCAACCGCTTGTGCAGCCGCAGCGATTCGCCGATCTGCTGGCCGATGGTGTGCAGCGGGTTGAGCGCGGTCATCGGCTCCTGGAACACCATTGCCAGCCGGTTGCCACGCAGCCGGCACCAGTCGTGCTCAGGCAGGCCGACCAGCTCGCGGCCGTCGAAGCGCAGCGAGCCGGACACCGTGGCGCTGTCGGGCAGCAGGCCCATCAGCGCCAGCGCCGTGATGCTCTTGCCGCAGCCTGACTCGCCGATCAGGCCCAGGGTCTGACCGCGTTCGATGGCAAACGAGATACCGCGCAAGGCGTCGGCCGGGCCCCGCGGCGTGGCCAGCGTGACACGCAGGTCGCCTACAACCAGCAGGGGCGCTGCGCTCATCCCGGTGCGGGGGGCGCAGGCGCGGTCGTAGCGCCGGCTGCCGTGGCGGCGGCGCTGCGCAGCAGGTCCAGGTAGGCGCCGCTGACCAGCTGGTTGGGGGCAATTTGCAACCGGGCCATCAGGTCGTGGGCGATAGCGGTGCCCTCGGCCTCGGTCTGGTCGCCTTGCAGCATCACCTCCAGCTCCAGAAAGTCGCCCAGGCCTTCGACCCGGTCCAGGTGGATGCGGGTGGGGCCGACCAGCAGCAGGATGCGTTCTTTGCGCACCCGGCCGAGCAAGCCCATCGCCAGCGCTAGCGCTGCGCGCAGGCTCTCGGGCTCGGGCGCGGGCGCCAGCACATAGTCCGACCGCTTGGGGCCGTCCTCATCGCCGCGGCGGTAGTGGATCAGCTCGCCCGAGCCGTCACCAAACACCCGCAGCTTGAGACGGCCGTGCGGCGCGTCGAAGAAGGTGTCGTCCTGGTGGATCAGCTGCGGCGGGTCACCGTCGCTGAGGGCCCGGGCCAGCGGCAGCAGCGCCTCGACGCTGTCGATGCGGGCCTTGATCTCGACGTTGGCTGGCATGGGCCGGATTGTGGCGCATGGCCTGTTGCCGCCGCGCGCGGCGCACAGGCCGTGCGGCTTGCAGTCCGACTTCCAGCGAGAGTAAGGGTCTTTTCGGTGCCGACCAGCCACAGCGGCAGGCTGATGTCGGCGCGCGACACCGCACGCCCGGCCACCGGGTAGCGCGACTGCGCCAGCGCGTTGCTCAGGTACTCGCTGGGCATTGCCGCCGGCATGCGGGCGCGGTGTTCATTCCAGGCCATCAGGTCGTTGGGCCGCAGCCGATCGCCCAGCCCGCGGTCTGTCTGGTGGACGCAGCCCTGGAGACCAGGCGCCGCGTGGGGGGTGGGCAGGGCCGCCGGCCGTGAGGCGGCAAGGGGACTTGCCCGGTGGGGGCTTAACGCCGGTCGCCCGGGCCGGGGCCGCGCCGCTCGATGTGGCGGAACGTGATCCGGCCCTTGGTCAGGTCGTAGGCCGACAGCTCCAGCGACACAGCATCACCGGCCAGGATCCGGATGTGGTGCTTGCGCATCTTGCCGGAGGTGTAGGCGATCAGCACATGGCCGTTGTCCAGCGTGACGCGGTAACGCGAGTCGGGCAGGACCTCAGTCACCTTGCCCTGCATTTCGATCAGTTCTTCCTTGGCCATGGGGCGCGGGTCTCCGGCAAATCGTCAAGGTGTTGCGGCCAGCAGCGCCGGCGCAACAACGGTCAATGAACCCGCAACCTGCCGGCCCGCTGCCTGGGGGGGGTACCCGGACAGGCAACGGCGGCAAGCCACAGGCGACGTGAGTCTGTAGCGTGTATCTCTTGTGGGTGAAATCGTGGGCCTGCCTCATGGCGTGAGGCGGGCAGGTTCGGCGCCTGGCATGGTGGCGCCGGACGGGGCAGCAGACGGCTGTTCACGGCTAGCCATGACGTCGGCACCACGCACCCAACCCCTGATTATACCCATTGGGCCCAGCAGGGCTTCTGCAGGGCTTGGGTGGCTGGTTTTGGCCAATCTAGCGCCGGCGCGCCAGCTTTGGGTCCAGCAGGTCGCGCAGGCCGTCGCCCATCAGGTTCAGGCCCAACACGCTGAGCGCAATCGCCACGCCCGGGTAGACCGCCAGCATCGGCGCCTGGAACAGCATGGTCTGCGCCTCGTTGAGCATGCGGCCCCAGCTGGGCTGCGGCGGCTGGGTGCCCAGGCCCAGGTAGCTCAGCGCCGCCTCGGCCAGGATGGCGGTGGCAAACGAGATCGTGGCCTGCACGATCAGCACGCTGGCGATGTTGGGCAGCACATGGTCCAGCGTGATGCGAAGCGGCGCAAAACCCGCTGCGCGCGAGGCCAACACGTACTCGCGCGACCAGACCGCGTTGGCCGCACCGCGGGTAATGCGCGCAAACACCGGGATATTGAAGATGCCGATCGCCAGGATGCCGGTCAGCAACCCGGGCCCGTAGATCGCGCCCAGCATGATGGCCGACAGCAGCGCGGGAAAGGCGAAGGTGAAGTCGGATGCCCGCATCACCAGCTCCTCGACCCAGCCGCGCCGGGCGGCGGCCAGGCATCCCAGGATCACGCCAAGCCCCAACCCGATGCCCACCGCCACCACGCCGACGACGATCGAGTTTTGCGCCCCCACCAGCAGTTGCGAGGCGATGTCGCGGCCCAGGCTGTCGGTCCCCAGCCAGTGCTGGGCGCCAGGCGGCTGCAGCTTGGCCGGGATGTCGATCTCGGCCGGCGGGTAGGGCGACCAGACCAGCGACAGCAGGGCCGAGAGCAGCAGTAGCGCGGACAACCCCGCCCCGACCGCAAAGCTGGGATGGCGCAGCGCGCGTTGCCAGAAACCGGGCAGGCCGGGCGGCGTGCGGCTGTCCGGCAGCAGCGGCGTCGGGACGGCGGGCGGGACGGCGCTCATCTAGGCATCACTCGCCTTGAGCCGCGGATCGACCAGTGCATACAGCACATCGACGCAAAAATTGACCACCACCACCATCGCCACCAGCAGCATCACCACGTCACGCACCACCACCAGATCCCGGTTGGCAATCGCCTGGAACACCAGCCGGCCGATGCCGGGCAGCACGAAGACGTTTTCGACCACGATGGTGCCGGTGATCAGGTTGGCAAATTGCAGGCCCATGATGGTCAGCACCGGGATCATCGCGTTGCGCAGCACGTGTTTCCACAGCGTGGCGCGCCGGCTCAGCCCCTTGGCGCGGGCGGTGCGCACAAAATCCTCGCGCATCACCTCCAGCACCGCCGACCGGGTGACCCGCGCCAGGATCGCCGCCTGCACCAGCGCCAGCGCGATGGCCGGCAGCAGCAGGGATTTGAGGCCGTCCAGCAGACCGCCGCCAGCATCCTCGGTCCAGCCCGGAAACCCACCCGCGCTGACCCACTGCAACTTGACCGCAAACAACAGGATCAGCAGGATCGCGAACCAGAAGCTGGGGATGGCGATGCCGATCTGGCTGGCCGCCATCACGCCGACGTCGCCGATCTGGTTGTGGCGCGACGCGGCAAAAATGCCCAGCGCCAGCGCCAGCGCGGTCGTCAGGCCCATCGCCAGCGCGGCCAGTGGCAGGGTGACCTGCAGCCGCTCGGCGATCAGCTCGGCGGTGGGGGTGTCGTAGGAGAAGCTGTTGGCGGTGCGGCCTTGCAGCAGGCCGGTGATCCAGCGGGCATAGCGCTGCGGCGCCGGCTGGTCCAGGCCGAGTTTTTTCTCCAGCGCGGCGGTGGCCTCGGGGGTGGCCGTTTCGCCCAGCATCACCTGGGCGACGTTGCCGGGCAGCAGCTCCAACACGGCAAACACCAGCACCGACGCCACCGCCAGCGTGGCCAAAAAGGTCAACAGGCGCTTGAACAGGAAAACACTCATGCCGCTAGGTTAGCTGGTGGGCGGCGCAAAAACCGGCGGCGGTGGCCCCGGCGCCGGCCTGGTCTGGGCCTCACAGCGTCTTGGCGGCCAGCTGCGCGGCGTGCAGCGCATCGTCCAGTGCCTCGACCCAATGCTTGACCGGCAGCTTTGTTCCGCTCTGCAAATGGCCGATGCAGCCGATGTTGGCGGACACGATCGCCGCGGGTTGCAGCTCGGCCAGGTTCATCAGCTTGCGGTCGCGCAGCTGGTGCGACAGCTCGGGCTGCAGCACGCTGTAGGTGCCGGCCGAGCCGCAGCAGAGATGCGATTCGTTCATCGCCACCGCCACGTCGAAGCCCAGTTCGCGCAGGCCGGCTTCGACACCGCCGCGCAGCTGCTGGCCGTGCTGCAAGGTGCAGGGCGGGTGGAACGCCAGCCGGCCGACTGCGCCGGGGGCTGCGCGGGGGGTTGACGCCGTCAGCAAGGGTTTGAGCGCGGTCACGATGTCGGGCAGCAATTCGCTCAAGTCGCGGGTCAGCTCGCCAATGCGCCGGGCCTTGTCGGCATAGGCCGGATCCCGCGCCAGCGCGTGGCCGTAGTCCTTGACCTGGGCGCCGCAGCCCGAGGCGTTCATCACGATGGCCTCGACCGCACTCGCGCTGACCAGCGGCCACCAGGCGTCGATGTTGCGGCGCATGTCGGCCAAGCCGCCGTCGGTGTCGTTCAGATGGGTGCGCAGCGCGCCGCAGCAGCCAGCCTTGTCCGCCACCAGGGTCTGGATGCCGGCGGCGTCCAGCACCCGGGCGGTGGCGCTGTTGATGTTGGGCATCATCGCGGGCTGCACACAACCGGCCAGCATCAGCACCTTGCGGGCGTGGGTACGCTGTGGCCAGACCTTGGCGCGTGGGTGGGCGGCGGCGGGCACCTTGTCTTGCAGCATGCCCGGCAGCACCGGGCGGAGCAGCTGGCCCAGCGCCATCGCCGGCTTGAACACCGGCGAGGTCAGGCCTTCCTTGAGCAGCCAGCGCACCGCGCGCTCGGCGGCCGGCCGTTCAACCTGCGCGTCCACCACCCTGCGGCCGATCTCGACCAGGGCGCCGTACTGCACGCCGCTGGGGCAGGTGGTCTCGCAATTGCGGCAGGTCAGGCAGCGATCCAGGTGCAGCTGGGTGGTGCGGGTGGGCGCAGCCCCTTCGAGCACCTGTTTCATCAGGTAGATGCGGCCGCGCGGACCGTCCAGCTCGTCGCCCAGCAGCTGGTAGGTGGGGCAGGTGGCGGTACAAAAACCGCAGTGCACACACTTGCGCAGGATGGCCTGGGCGGCCTCGCCGTCGGGCGTGCCTTGGTACTGTGGAGCAAGTGCGGTTTGCATGGCGAGGGGTCGGGGGGCGACGGTGGGGAACGAGGGTGGGGGATCGAGCAAGGCTAGAAAAAGCGCTGCAGCACGGGCAGCAGCAGGGAGACGGTCAGCGGCATCAGCAGCGCGGCCAGCAGCGCCTGCAGACCCAGGGCCATGCCGGCGTAGGCGCCCGCATCGGCATTGACCTGCATCGCGCGTGCCGCACCGATGCCGTGCGAGGTGGTGCCCAGCGCAAAGCCGCGCACTTCGGCCGACCGGACGCCCAGCGCATCGAACAGGTATTTGGCGGTGAGCGCGCCCACCAGCCCGGTGATCAGCGCAAACATCGCTGCCAGCGCCGGGATGCCGCCGATCTGCTCGGCAATGCCCATGGCCACCGGCGCGGTCACGGATTTGGGCACCAACGTGCGCAGCAGATCGGCCGGCAGGCCCAGCGCCCAGCCGATGGCCACGGCGCTGGCCGCCGCGGCGGCGCCGCCCACCAATGCAGCCGCCAGCAGGGCCGGGCCACGCCGGCGCAGCTGTGCCCGGCGCTGCCACAGCGGCCAGCCCAGCGCCACCACCGCCGGCCCGAGCAAGAAGTGGATGAACTGCGCACCCGAAAAGTAAGTCGGGTAGGGGGTGGCGCTGAGCGTCAGCAGCAGCGCCAGCACCACCACCGTCCAGGCCACCGGATTGGCCCAGGGCGCGTGCTGCATGCGCTGGTAGAAGGCCTGTGCCAGCAGGTAGGCCAACAGCGTGGCAGTCAGGCCAAACAACGGCGTGGCCGACAGGTAGACCCACAGTTGCACGAAGTCGGTCATGGCGTACCGTCCGCCGGTGTCGGTGCCGGTGCCGAGCCTGGCGGGCCGCGCAGCGCCCGAAGCATGCCAGCGGTGACGGCCAGGCCGATCCAGGTCGACAGCGTGATGGCCACCAGCAGCCGCAGGCCGTAGGTGGACAGCAGACCCAGGTGCGTCATCACGCCCACGCCCACCGGCACAAACAGCAGCGACAAATGCGCCAGCAGCGCGTCGGACGCCGCACCGATGGCGGCGCGTACCGGCGGCCATTGCAGCAGCGCGATCAACAGCAGCATGCCCAGCACCGGCCCGGGCAGCGGCAGGTGGGCCAGACGGGCGAGCGCCTCGCCGACCGATTGGCACAGCAGCAACCAGGCCAGGCCTTGCAGCACGGTCATGGGGCGTTGGCCAGCCGGTAATGCAGCAACCAGTAGTGCTCGAACCCTGTCCACTGGGCGTCGCGGGCGCGCGGGCCCAGCGCAGCGATGGCCTGGGCTGCGGTCGGAAAGTTCTTCAGCACCTCATGGCGGCTGCCGTCGGGCAGCGGGCGCATCTGGTACGTGTTGCCGCCTTCGTCAGTGCGGCTGAAAGGTGTGCTGCTGCCGGGCACAAAGCGGTTGTCCAGCATCACGATGCGGGCACCCGGCGCCAAGCGGCTGTGCAGCGTGTGCAGCCAGCCGGGCAGGCGGGCCAGCGGCACATGGCTCCACCAGAAGCCGGCAAAGGCGGCGTCGAAGTATTCGTCTTGCAGGCCGTCCAGCGTGTAGGCGTCCAGCGCCTGGAACTGCACGATGCCGGCCGGCATCGGTTTGCGTCGCGCCACGTCCATCGTCTCGGGGTTGACGTCGGTGGCGCGCCAGTGCGTGGCGCCGGCGGCACCGTGCGGCGTCCACCAGCCGGTGCCGCAGGCGATCTCCAGCACCCGCCGGCCGCTGAACTGGCCGGTCAGCCAGGCCTCGATGGCCCGCAGGTCGGTTTGCCGCTCGGGTTTGGCGTAGACCTGCTCGTAGCTTGCGGCGCGACGCGAGTAGTAAGCGGCCATGCTGGCGGCCGAGGCTTGAGCGTCTGGTGGGGCACCCGGTCCAGGGTCGGCAGCGGGCTTGGCAGCGGACATGCGCGGGCGCCTCAGAGACCGGCGTAAAGCCGGCCCGGATTGAAGAGGTGGTCCGGGTCAAAAGCGGTTTTCAGCGCCAAGTGGATGCGCATCAGCGGCGCCGAGAGCGGCGCAAAGCGTGGCCCGTCGAACCCGGCCGCAGCCCCGGCACTGCCGGGACGGCTGCTGCGGAACACCGTGGCATGGCCGCCGGCCCGCGCTGCGGCATCCCGCACCGCGCCAGCCGGGGTGGTGGTGACGACCCAGCGCTGGGCGCCGCCCCACTCGACCAGGTGCTCGCCTGCCAGCGCCAGGGGTGGTGCGGTTTGAGGCAGGGCCAGCCGCCACAGCGTGGCGCCAGCGTCAACCGCGACTTGCGCCTTGGTGAAAAACTCATCGGTCTGGTCGCGCAAGCCGGTCCAGAAATTGGCCGCCAGCACCGGGTCCACCCGCTCGCCGCCCAGTTTTTGAATGGCCGACTGCACCGCCGCCGCCGCGCCCGACAAGCGCAGCACCAGCATGCCGTCCCACCAGGCGCTGGCATTGACCGGCAGCGGCTGGCCGCCCCAGGTGTTGAGCTGCTTCAAGGCGCTGTCCTCGTCTTGCTCGAAGCGCAGCGTGGCCGTGGCCACGGCCACCGGCAGCACCTTGAGCGAGACCTCACAGACCACGCCCAGCATGCCCATCGACCCGGCCAGCAGGCGCGACACGTCGTACCCGGCGACGTTTTTCATCACCTGGCCGCCAAAGGTCAGCAGTTCGGCCTGGCCGGTCAGCAGCGTGGCGCCCAGCACATAGTCGCGCAGCCCGCCCACCGCGGCGCGGGCCGGACCGGCCAGACCGGCGGCCACCATGCCGCCGATGGTACCGCCGGCTGCGTTTGGGGACGTGAACCTGGGCGGCTCGAACGGCAGGCATTGGCGCTGTTCGGCCAGCGCGGCCTCCAGCTCGGCCAGCGGGGTGCCGGCCCGCACGGTGACGACCAGCTCGCTGGGCTCATAGCTGCTGATGCCGGCCAATGGCCGGATGTCGAGCGCGGCCAGGCCGGGGCCGGCGGATGGCGGCTCGCCGTAGAAGGCCTTGGTGCTGCCCCCCAGGATGTTGAGTGGCGTCTTGTCGGCGCGGGCCGCGCGAACGCGGTCGATCAGGGTGTCGAGTGCGGCATCCGTCATGCTCAAAACCGCTCCAGCTCGGCAAACGGCAGCAGGCCTTTCTTGACATGCATGCGGCCGTACTCCGCGCAGCGGTGCAGCGTGGGGATCACCTTGCCGGGGTTGAGGCCGCCGGCCGGGTCAAACGCCCGCTTGACGGCAAACATCTGCTCGCGCTCCTCGGGCGAGAACTGCACACACATCGAGCTGAGCTTTTCCACGCCCACACCGTGCTCGCCGGTGACGGTGCCGCCCAGCGCCACGCTGGTCTCCAGGATGTCGGCGCCAAACAGCTCGCAACGGTGCAGCTGGTCCGGGTCGGCGGCATCAAACAGGATCAGCGGATGCAGGTTGCCGTCGCCGGCATGGAAGACGTTGCAGCAGCGCAGCTGGTACTTTTTTTCCATCGCGGCAATCGCGATCAGGATGTCGGCCAGGCGCTTTCTGGGGATGGTCGAGTCCATGCACATGTAATCGGGGCTGATGCGGCCTGATGCCGGAAAGGCGTTTTTGCGCCCGCTCCAGAACCGCAAGCGCTGGGCCTCGTTTTCGCTCACCGCCAGCCGGGTGGCACCGTGGGCCAGCAGCACGGCCTGCATGCGGCCGATCTCCTCGGTCACTTCCTCGGGCGTGCCGTCGCTCTCGCACAGCAGGATCGCCGCTGCGTCCAGGTCGTAGCCGGCGTGCACGTAGTCTTCGACGGCCGCCGTCATCGGCTTGTCCATCATCTCCAGCCCGGCCGGGATGATGCCGGCGGCAATCACCGCGGCCACCGCATCACCGGCAGCGCGGATGTCGTCAAAGCTGGCCATGATGCAGCGCGCCACCTGGGGTTTGGGCAGGAGCTTGACGGTGACTTCGATGGTGACGGCCAGCATGCCCTCGCTGCCGACCACGACCGAGAGCAGGTCCAGGCCGGGCGCGTCGAGTGCGTCGCCGCCAAACTCGATCGGCTCGCCGTCCGCGGTGAAGCCGCGCACCTTGAGCAGGTTGTGCAGCGTCAGGCCGTACTTGAGGCAGTGCACGCCGCCGGAGTTCTCAGCCACGTTGCCGCCGATGGTGCAGGCGATCTGGCTGCTCGGGTCGGGCGCGTAGTACAGGCCGTAGGGCGCCGCTGCCTCGCTGATCGCCAGGTTGCGCACGCCGCACTGCACCACGGCGGTCCGGGCCAGCACGTCGAGCTTGACGATGCGGTTGAACTTGGCCAGCGACACCGTCACACCGAGTGCGTGGGGCATCGCGCCGCCCGACAAGCCGGTGCCCGCGCCCCGCGCCACCACCGGCACGCCCATGCCGTGGCAGGTCTTGAGCACGGCGGCCACTTGCGCTTCGGTCTCGGGCAGGACTACTGCCAGTGGCAGCTGGCGATAGGCGGTCAGGCCATCACACTCGTAGGGCACGGTGTCTTCTTGCCGGAACAGCAGCGCATGCGCCGGCAGCACGGTTCGCAGGGCGGCCACCACCTCGGCCTGGCGGGCGCCGCGCGCGCGGCGTTCAACCTGCAACATGGCGTCGGATGTGGACAGATCGGCGGGGGCGTTCATGCGGAGAACCTCGGGTAGGGACTGAGCGCCCGGTACAGGGCGCTGGAAGTCTAGATCAATGCACCCGCATCAGCGTGATGGGCCAGACATGGGCTTGCACAAGGGGTGGCTCCTCCGGTCGTGGTGGATGCGCCCGCAGGCCCGGTGTCTGGCCTGCTTGGGTATGCCCGCGGCGAGGCAGTGCGGCAGGCGGCGTGACACGCGGCGCTGAGCCAGTCGACAAAGGCCGCGCACCCCCAACGCGCCAGCGTGCCGGGTTTCCAGCACAGGAAGTGGTGGAATGGCGAGGCCACGTTGCGCGGCGACAGCCGCTCCAGCCGGCCGCTGTCGAGCCAGTCGGTGGCCAGCTTGCCCCGGGTCTGCGGGATGCCGCAGGCGTTGAACCCCGCGCTCCAGGGCAGCAGCGGGTTGCGAATCTGGCGCAAGGCCTGCAGCGTCAGCCGGACCTGGTCCCCGCAGGCTGCGCCTTGCAGGTTGGGAACGGAGTCGCGGCCATGCAGGGCGGTCTGGCCGGACGGTCGGTCGGTCGGTCGCCGCGCCGCGCCGCGCCGCGCCGCGCCGCGCCGCGCGGTCAGTCGGCCACAAACACTGTCAATACACCGGTGTAACCGTACAGGTGGTGGCGGGCGATCTCGCCGGCGGCAAAAAATCCGACCAGCGGGACATCGCCCAGCGCGTGCTGAACGATCTGGGCCTCGGCCGATGGGGCGCCGAAATGCGACCCGCCACGGCCGGCGCACGACACATAAACCGCGCCGACGATGTGGGCGCCGGCCGGTGGGGCGCCGGGGCCGCTTGCGGCATCGGGGTTGGCGGCGCCCCGCCGTACGGCGCTTTCGTGGGCGGCGACGGCGGCGGGGGATTCGACCTCGATCTCGTCGCGGATCTCGGCGCAGATGCGCACCAGGTCGCGCCGGGCAGCGGCTGCATCGCGCCGGCAGAAAGTCAGTTGCAGACCGACACTGGCCTGGTCCGCCATCGCGATGCCGAACCGCGCGGGGTCGATGCCAATCAGGTGGCGCACCCGGGTGTCGGTGCCAAACTGCCCGCCCCGGGACAGCACTGCATCGCTGGCGTCGGTCAGCCCGACCAGCGTGCTGCGCAGCGCGGCCATCGCCGGCTTGGGTGCGTCCAGCGAAATGCCCAGGTCGACCAGCAGCAGCGGCAGCGCGGGCTGGCCGTCGAGTTCAAGCACCAGGTTGCGCTCGCCCGCGGTGATGCGGCGGGCCGGACCCAGCGGCTGGCAGCCCTGGGTCACGCGAGAGATCAGGCGGGGCGGGCTGACAGTCCGCCCCGGGTTGCCCACCGACCGGGGCGCTGGATCGTCCAGAAACGCCACGCCCGACAGCCCGCCCTCGAACACGCCGTCCGCCAGGTGCAGGTGCCGGCTGCGCGAGCCGGTGAGCCCGCCAAACAGGTAGCCGCTGCGGGTGCGACCCGCCAGTTCGACCAGCAACTCGTCCAGGTCGTGGGTGGCGGGGTCGGCATGCACCAGTGCGCTGTAGGCCTGCTGTGCGGCCAGCGGCTGGCGGCCGTTGAACAGCTGAAAGCTGCTGGCCGGCAGGTTGCACAGCATCAACACCAGCGCCGGCTCGTCGATGTACTCGACGCCGCTGGCCAGCACCCCCACGCCGACATTGCCGGCCCAGTGCACGCCGGGCCAGCGCTGCTGCAACTCGGCCAGCAGCGCGTCGGCCTGTGACACCAGCCGGTCGGTCAGGTAGACCAGGCCCAGCGCGGCGACAAAATCAGGCCCGTGCGTGGCGCGCTGGGCATCGATTTGCGCAGCGGCCAGCGCCAGCGCCATGTGGGCGTCGGGGTGGGTGGCGTGCCCGGTAATGAACATGTTGGGGCGGGGGCGGTGCTGGGTGCGTCAGCGGGACTTACGGGGAGACGCGGGTTTGGTTTTTCGGGCCGCTGCCCCGGCGGCCTTGGCGGGTGCCGACACGGAAGCACCGGTCATCTTTTGTGCGGACGCTGCGGCGGACTTGGCGACAGCCATCGGCACCGCAGCGGCTTGTTTGAGGGCGCCACCGGCGGCCTCGATGCCCTGCTTGACCATCGCACCGGCCAGGCTGCGGGCGGCGTCGGTGTTGCTGTCCTTCATCGCATTGGCCGCCAGCTCGCTGAACTGCTGCGTCAGCGCCCCCCACCACTGCATCGGGTCGATGACACCGGGTGGCGCGACCGGCGCGGCAGCGGCGGACTCGGCCGGTGCACTGGGCGGGACAGGCGCCGCGGCAGGTGCCGGCGGTGCGGCCTCGGGCAGCTTGATCTTGAGCGATTCGGTCAGGTCGCCGAGCGAGACGTTCATGGTCTTGAGCGTCGTCAAGGTCATGCGCTGCACCTCCAGCGCCTGGATCGTGGTGCCCAGCAAGCGGGCGTTTTGCTCCAGCCAGAACTGCACCGTGCGCAACTCGCCGATGCGCTTCTCCAGCGCTTCCGGGTCCAGCGTCGGGGCGATCCACTGGCCCACGCCGGGCATTGCGGCCCCGGCACTTTTGACCAGGTTTTGCAGAAAGTCGAAGCCGGGCACCATGTTGGCAAAGCCGCCTGTCGTATCGCTCATGCTGTCTCCTTGGGGGGTCTGTGCTGCTGTCCGCCGCATGGTAGCCCCGGCGGACAGCCGACGCTTGCGTTGGCAGCGGTCTTTCAACGGGCGCTGGTGAGCGCGGGCGGCCCGGGTTGGGCGATGAATCCGCACAGGGCCCGCCGCCGCGGCAACGCCATCGGGCCGTTTACGGCGCCGGTGGGCGCAGGCGCAGCACGCCGTCGGACTGGCTGAACGACAGCTTGCCCAGCACGTCCATGCCCAGCAAGGGCGAGGTCAGCGCCGGCAGCACGGTCAGGGGCAGCCGGCTGACGCGCAGGCCGCCTTGCAGCGCCAGGTCGGCGCGGCCGGTCCAGCCCTGCACCGTGCCGCCGGCGGTGGACGACTGCACGCTGCGCTCGGGCACCAGGCCGGCGGCCTGGGCCAGCGCCTGTGGCAGCGCGCTGCGGGTGGCACCGGTGTCGACCAGAAACTCCACCGCCAGCCCGTTGACGTGGCCGGGCCAGTGGAAGTGACCGTCCGGCCCCCGCCGCAGCTCGACCACGCCACCAGCGGCGGTGAACTGGCTCTGGCGCTGGCGGGTCTGCCAGGCCTGCAGCGCCAGGAACACGGCGGTGCCGAGCAGCAGCCAGAACGTGATGTGCTTGAGCGTGCGTGGAAAGTCCGTCATGCCCGGACGATGCCACGAAACCCGACCGGCCCCTGCACCGGCCTACCCGCCGCCCCCGAATGGTGACTTGACGCCGTTGACGGCGCTGCTGTCGCTGTCGAGCCACTTGTTCAACTTGGCAACCCGGGCGGCCTCGTTCGTGGCCCTCACCCCGTCAAGCTTGAGGCCAGCTTCCTTGGCCTTCCGGGCCCGTTGGGTCGGCTTGTGGTTCCACGCGCCGAGCTGGCGCTTCATCTTGGCAAGGTAGGCGTCGCGTGGGGTCATGGTGGTGCGCTCTGGCTTGTGGTGTGATGGGCAGAGCGCGGGGTGGCAAACCGGCTGCGCCTCATCGGCGCAGCCCGCGCCGCAAAAACAGGAAAGATGTGATGCACAAGCAGGTCAAACACGGGCCCTACGGGCTTGAACGCGGTAACAGCAGGCCCCGCCGGGCGGCCGCTGTTGCACGGGTGCTGACGGTGTTGCCGACGCTATTGCCGACGCTATTGCCGACGTCATTGCTGACGTTGGTACTGACGTCGGTACTGTCGTTGGCGCTGACCTTGGCGCCGGGCGCCGCCACTGCCCAGCCGGTGGCCGCGGACGCCGCCCGGACGGTTGCCGCTGCCGCGCTGCCGGACAGCCCGGCGCTGCTGCCGGTCGAGATGTTTTACCGCCACGCCGACCTTGGCGCCGCCCGGCTGTCGCCGTCCGGCAAGCGCCTGGCGGTCAGCGTCAACCAGGCGGGGCGGGTCGCGCTGGCGGTGTTCGACCTGGCCGGCGGCACGCCGGTCAAGATCGTGGCGCACTACGGCAGTACCGATGTGCGCAGCTTTGCCTGGGTCAACGACGAGCGGCTGGTGTTCAACCTGATCGAGCTCGACGCTGGCGGCGCTGACCAGCGCTGGGGCCCGGGCTTGCTGTCGGTCGGTCTGGACGGGGCGCGGCCCCGGCTGCTGGTGCGCACCAACCGGGATTTTGTCGTGGGCGACAGCAGCCGGGCGGTGCGCGAGCCGCTGGATGCCAACCACGGCTTGCTGGCGGTACCCCTGGGCGGCGGCGATGAGGTCGTGGTGGGCAAGTTCAGGCGCGACGGCGCGGGCGAGTTGCAGGCGGTGCTGCCGCTCAAGCTCAATGTCGTGACCGGGCGCACCCAGTCGCTGGCCATGGGCATGCCCGAGGGCGTGACGCGCTGGTGGTTCGACCCGCAGGGCGAGCCCCGGGTCGGCGAGTCGCGCCGCGACGGCCAGGTGTCGGTGTTCTGGCGCGCGCCGGGCAGCGACACCTGGGCGTTGCTCGACCGGTTTCCGGCACTGGCGCGCAAGTTCACGCCGCGCGAGGTGGACGCGGCCGGCAAGCTCTATGTCACTGTGGCCAACGCCGGGGCGGACCGCACCAGCGAGCTCAGGCTGTTCGACTTTGCCACCGGCAAGCCCGAGGCCGAGGCGTTGGTACGCACGCCGGGTTTTGACTTCCAGGGCGGGATCGTGCATGACATCGACCTGCAGGGCCGGTCGACCGCGCGTGCGCTGGGTGTGCGGGTGCTGACCGATGCCGAAACCACGGTCTGGTTCGACGAGCGCCTGACCCGCCTGCAAAAAATCGTCGATGACAAGCTGCCGGGCCTGACCAACCGGATCAGTTGCCGGGCCTGCGACAGCGCCGATGCGGTGGTGCTGGTGCAGTCCTCGTCAGACCGGGACCCCGGCCAGTTCTGGATCTACCAGGCCGCTGGCGCGCAGTGGCAGCGTGTGGGCGCGGTGCGCAAGGACATCGAGCCGCGCCGCATGGCCCCGCTCGACTTCTACCGGTTCAAGGCGCGCGACGGCCTGGAGATCCCGGTCTGGGTCACGCTGCCGCCCGGGCCCAAGATGTCGGCCAAGCCCACACCGCGCCCGGCCGTGGTGCTGGTGCACGGCGGGCCCTGGGTTCGGGGCAATCACTGGGCCTGGCACGACGACGCGCAGTTCCTGGCCTCGCGGGGTTATGCGGTGATCGAGCCCGAGTTTCGGGGCAGCACCGGCTACGGCGACCGGCTGTACCGCGCCGGTTTCAAGCAGTGGGGCCAGGCGATGCAGGACGATGTGGCCGATGCGCTGCAGTGGGCGGTGGGCCAGGGCTGGGTCGATCCCCAGCGCGTCTGCATTGCCGGCGCCAGTTACGGCGGTTACGCCACGCTGATGGGTCTGGTGCGCCATCCCGAGCTCTACCGCTGCGGCGTGGCCTGGGTCGGCGTGACGGAACCCCGGCTGATGTTCGAGTGGTCCTGGGTGTCCGATATCAACAACGAATCGCGCCAGTTCGCCTACCCACAACTGATCGGCGACCCGGTGGCCGACTCCGCCATGCTTACCGCCAACTCGCCGCTGGCCCAGGCCGCTCGCATCCGCACACCACTGCTGCTGGCCTACGGCCAGCAAGACGCGCGGGTGCCGATCGAGCACGGCGAGAAGCTGCGCAGCGCGATGCAGGCCGCCGGCCAGGACCCGACCTGGGTGGTCTACCCCGACGAGGGCCACGGCTGGCTGCGGCCCGACAACCGCTTTGACTTTGCCCGCCGTATGGAGCGCTTTCTGGCGCAGCACCTGCAGGTGCTGCGCTGACCGGTGTCGCGCCGGCCTACGCCCCGTCAGGGCCGCCAGGCGGCGCGGCCAAGTCCAGCGGACCGGCCACGCGTTGCTCGATCGCACCGAACACGCTCAGGCCATCCCGGCCTGTCATCTCGATCCGCACCGTGTCGCCGGTCACCAGGTAGGGCGTGCGCGGCCCACCCGAATCGATGGTCTCGATCGCCCGTTGTTCGGCGATGCAGTGCCAGCCTCGGGTGGCGTCCGTGTTGCTGACCGTGCCCGACCCGACCACCGAGCCGGCGCGCACGTTACGGGTCTTGGCCAGGTGGGCAATGAGCTGTCCGAAGTGAAAGGCCATCTCCGGCCCGGCGTCGCACCCGCCCACGGGCTTGCCATTGATCGCCGACTGCATCACCAGGTGCACCCGGCCGCCTTGCCAGGCCGCGCCCAGCTCGTCGGGCGTCACGGCCACCGGGCTGAATGCGGTGGCCGGCTTGCTCTGCAACAAGCCAAAGCCCTTGTCCAGCTCGGCCGGCACCAGGTTGCGCAAGCTCCAGTCGTTGGCCAGCATCAGCAGGCGCACGCCGTCCAGCGCCTGGGCCGGGCTGGCCCCCATCTCCACGTCGCCTGTGATCACCGCCAGCTCGGCCTCGAAATCGATGCCCCAGGCGTCGGATCCGAACCAGGCGTCGTCGCGTGGCCCCAAGAAACTGTCGCTGCCGCCCTGGTACATCAGGGGATCGGTGGCGCTGCTGGCGGGCAGCTCGGCGCCGCGGGCCTGGCGCAGCCGCGTCAAATGACTCAGGTAGGCCGAGCCATCAGCCCACTGGTAGGCCCGGGGCAGCGGCGCCAAACATTGGCGCGGCTCAAAGGCAAACGCATGGCGCGCCCGGCCCTGGTTGAGGGTGACGTACAGGTCCTGGAGCTGGGGTGACAGGAAGTTCCAGTCGTCCAGCACCTGTTGCAGCCGGGTGGCGGTGCCCGCGGCAAAGTGGGCCAGGGCCATGTCGCGCGAGACGACGACCAGTTGGCCGTCGCGCGAGCCGTCCTTGTAGGTGGCGAGTTTCATGGCAGTCCGCGTTGGGCGGTGGCAGTGGCGGGCTTGATGGCAGCATTGTCCGATGCGCCCGCCCTTGACACCCCCCGAGCCCACCCGCCGGCCGACGCGCTGGCGGGTGGGCGCTGGCTTGCTGCTGGCGGTGCTGCTGCTGCACGGCATGCTGCTGGACGGCCTGGTGCCGCGGCCACCACCGGGTGCGGGGCGCGGGCGCGAGACCCTGCCGGTGCGGCCGGTGCAGGTGCGCACCCTGTCGGCGCGACCGCTGGCCCCGGCGCCAGACCTGGGGTTGGCGGCGCCAGCACCGGTGGCGGCGGCGCCGGTTGTTGCTGCGGCGACACCGCTGCCGGCCGCGCAGCCGCCGGTAGCCGGCGTTGCGGCCCCCACTGCCGCCGCGCCGAGCCGTGCTTCACCCGACACCGCCGCACCCGACATCCGCGCACCCGACACCGCCGCACCGGACAGCACGGCACCCGACAGCAGCGCGTCCGACAGCACCGCACCACCGCCGGTCTACCCCACCCGCCTGCCCGCACCGGTGCAACTGCGCTATGCGCTGCAGCTCAACGGCCAGGCGGGTGACGCCGTGCTGGACTGGCGCCATGATGGTCAACGCTATGTTCTGGCGCTGGAGGCCCGAAGCAACCGGGTGCAGCCGCTGCTCGAACAGCTCAGCCAGGGTGGGTTTGATGCGGCCGGGCTGGCGCCCGAGCGTTTCACTGACCGGCGTCGCGGGCGCGGGCAGCGGGCCGCCAACTTCAGGCGCGACATCGGCCGCATCGGCTTTTCGGGCCCGCAGATCGACTACCCGGCGTGGCCGGGCGCGCAAGACCGCCTGAGCTGGTGGGCGCAGCTGGCGGCGATACAGGCTGCGGCCACCTCACCGCTGTCGGCCATCACGCTGTTTGTGGTGGACGCCCGGGGCGCGGGCGACTGGTGGCGCTTTGTGCCGCAGGGCGAGGCGGTGCTCGATACCGCCGTGGGCCGGGTAGCGGCGCAGCATTGGCGGCGCGACCCCGATGCGGCCGACCGCCACGACAGCCAGCGCACCGAGGTCTGGTTGGACGCCACGCGCGGCCATTGGCCGGTGCTGCTGCGCACCACGTCGCTGCGCAACGGCGACGTGGTCGAGCTGCGGCTGGCCAGTGAACCCGGTTTGCCGCGCTGACCCGCCGCGACGCTCGCACCCGCCGGCTTGAATCCGGCCTGCCCGTCCCCAGCTACCGTTCAAGGAGAACCTGATGCACACGCTCTACAACTCAGACAGTTTTACCGTGGTGGCCTTCGAGATGGCCGCCGTCGCCGGCAGCGGTGAGGCGCCGCGCAGCCAAGGCGGATTCGAAATCGTCGACAAATTTGCGCAAAAGGGGATCTTCCTTCAAGGTGCGGTGGCCGAATCGTTCCAGCAAGGTGTGCAGGCGCTGGTGGCCAACGGCGCGCCTGACGCGGAGGCGCTGGACGACTTCATCGCCGGCTTCACGCTGCTGGCGCAGCAGCCTGTGCTGCTGCACTGACGGGGCCGGGCTGCAAGCCCAGGCGCGGGTTGGGTCACGGACGCGGGTCAAAACCTCGGTGGTGTCGTCGGTCAGGCACCCGGCTTCTACAATTCCGTCATGAGTCGAGCCACCGTCTTTCAAGCCCCAGCCTACACCCGCGGAGCCACGCTGCCGGCATTGCTGCAGCAGCGCATCGTCATCATCGACGGCGCGATGGGCACCATGATCCAGCGCCACCGGCTGACCGAAGCCGACTTTCGCGGTGCCCGTTTTGCCGACCACCCGAAGGACCTGAAAGGCAACAACGACCTGTTGCAGCTGACCCGGCCCGATGTGATCAGCGAAATCCACCGCCAGTACCTGGCGGCCGGCGCCGACATGGTCGAAACCAACACCTTCGGCGCCACCTCCATCGCGCAAGAAGACTACGGCCTGGGCCACATCGCCCGCGAGTTGAACGTGGTGGCCGCACGGCTGGCGCGCGAAGCCGCCGACGCCTACAGCACCCCTGACAAGCCGCGCTTTGTGGCCGGCGCACTCGGCCCCACGCCGCGCACCGCCAGCATCAGCCCGGATGTCAACGACCCGGGCGCGCGCAACACCAGCTTTGACGAGTTGCGCGCCTCGTACTTCGAGCAGGCCAGCGGCTTGCTGGAGGGCGGCTGTGACTTGTTTCTGGTCGAGACGATCTTCGACACGCTCAACGCCAAGGCCGCAATCTTTGCGCTCGACGAGTTGATGGAGCAAACCGGTGAACGTCTGCCTGTGATCATCAGCGGCACCGTGACCGATGCGTCCGGCCGCATCCTGTCGGGCCAGACGGTGCCGGCGTTCTGGCACTCGGTGCGCCATGCCCGGCCGCTGGCGGTGGGCCTGAACTGCGCGCTGGGCGCGGCAGTGATGCGGCCCTACATCGAAGAGCTGGCCAAGGTGGCGGGCGACACCTTCATCAGCTGCTACCCCAACGCCGGCCTGCCCAACCCGATGTCCGAGACCGGGTTTGATGAAACGCCCGAGGTCACCGGCAGCATGCTGGCCGAATTTGCGCAGGCCGGCTTTGTCAACCTCGTCGGCGGCTGCTGTGGCACCACGCCCGAGCACATCGCCGAGATCGCCCGCCGGGTGTCGGTCTACCGGCCGCGCGGCCGCAACGATCCACTGCTCTCGAAGCTGGTAGCGGCCTGACCGGCGGGCGCCGGCCGCTGCTGGCGTGACACCGTGCGCAGACAGGCGCTTGTGGTGAGTCTTCCTGTGGCGTGCCCGGCCGATAGAATCCGGGTTCTCCCGAGGAGCGTTGCGACGGTGGCCTGATCACTTCAGCCCACCGCCAGGCTCGGGACGGCGTGGTGGCCTGAGTCTGCCGCGCCCGGCAACGGCGCTCACCCCCGCCTGCA
>JANMXG010000277.1:0-2525 GCA_031394235.1 Betaproteobacteria bacterium | reverse complement strand
GCGTGATGCTGCGCGTCTCGGCAATGGCGAGCACGAGGTTGAGGGTGAGCAGGTCGAAGCGCATCGCGCAGTGGAGGCGTTACGGATGGAAAACGGATGAACCGCGGTGCGAAGTGAACGGGCTGCAGGACCGCAGCCGGGGCAACCCCGACGGGCCGGGTGCGGCAACACCGGCGCCGCTGCCGGCTCACATTGGTAAACGTGCACGGTGGCGTGGGGGTGGGCGGGATCGGCCCGTGCGCAGGTGGCGCCGCACTGCGATGATGCGCGAAGGGTGAAGCGCCAGTACACGGAAGTCGACAATCCACCTTTCGCGTAGGACGAAGCATACGCCAGGCCGCAGGTCAGCACCAACACCCTGTCTTTTACACTGTCGCGCCACCTTGCGGCACCTGACCGCCTTGCCCGCCACACCGATCGAAGCCTCATGCCGCTGCTGTCCGTTGATCCTGCCCACCCGCCACCGTCCGACCGGCAGACCGTGTTCGACGCCCTGAGCTTCGCCCAGGCGCCGATCAACGTCACCCGGCTGGCCGAGTTGCTGGCCGATCGGCACACTACCCGCGGCACCGGCTTCAACACGACCAGCCTGCGCGGGTTGCTGGGTGAGCTGCTTCAGGCCCAGCAAGTGGGTTGCAATGCCCAGGGCCAGTGGTGGGCCACGCCGGCCCTGTCGTGGCCGCGTTTTGTCGCATTGGTGCAGCAACCGGCCGAATGCGATCGCTGGTGGGCCGCTTGGCGGCGGCTGTACCGCTTCGACAACACCTGGCACCTGGAGGTGTTTGGCGACGAGGCGATGGTGGGCGCCCTGCGCGTGGTGGTCTATGCCGGCGGCACGCCCGACGCCTATGACCGGCTGTGCAGCCTGAGCCGCAGCACCGCACCGCAGCAGCCCGGCCTGCTGGCGGCCGCACTGCTGCGGCCGTTTGAGCCCGTACTGTGGCAGCGCGTCAGCCCCGACCTGCGTTTCCCGCTGCTGCGGCAACTGCTCAACCACCTGGGCGGCGACAGTGATCTGCACACCGTGTCGCTGTGGGCCTGGCTGCTGGCCGAATCACAGCCTGACGCTGGCCAACTGCACGAGTCGCTGCGCCTGCGCCTGGGCGAGCACCTGGTGCTGGCCGGCCAGCGCGACGAGGCGCGCCGCGTGCTGCTGGGCGTGGACCATGCCGAGGCTCAGGCGCTCCGCGCAGCCGCGGACATTGCCGACGGCCACTACGCCAGCGGCGCGACCGCTTTTGAGCTGGCCTGGAAAGAACAATCGGCCACCGTGGGCCGGCGCAAGCAGCTGTTTGCCGACGCCACGTCCTGGTTCTACCTGCTGGCGCTGATCGCCCAGCCCGACCCGGCGGTGTGGACCAAGGCCCGCAAGTTTGCCGCCGGTGAGGCGGGCAAGCGCGACGCCGACGCCTACACCTTCTGGGGCGTGTGGCAGGAGGCCATCGACCAGCGCCTGGGCGACGCACCCCGCAACCCCCGCGCCTTTGTGATGGCCCCGCTGCAAGGCATGCGATTGCACGGTCTGATGCAGCTCAGCCACTGGCTGCTGGCCGCCTGGCTGGGCCACAAGCCGCCGCAGCCCGCAGTGCTGGGCACGCTGGCCGCCAAGCTGGCCAGCGACTACGCTGCCAGCGGTCAGCCCTGGCTGGCGATGCTGGTGCGCCGGTCGGCCGCCTTGCTGCGCGGGCTTGAGCCTGAGGCCGCCGACGCCGCCCAGCCGTTCCCGGTCGGCGCGCCGGTGGACCGCTGGCGCGAGGCGCTGACCGCCATCGTCGCGCTGGGCGCCGTGGGCGGCGCATCGGCCGCAGGCGGTGCTGCCGGCGGTGTGGCCGACCGCCTGATCTGGACCCTGAGCGCCGACGCCGCGGGCCAGGTGCGCAAGGTCGAGCCGCTGGAGCAAAAGGCCGGCGCACGCGGCCTGGGCAAACCCAAGCCTGTCGCGCTCGCCGGCCTGGCCAAGCGCACGGACCTGCCGGCGCACGACGCTGCCGTGTTGCGGGCCCTCAAAAAGCTGCCGTTTGGCGGCCGGCTGGCCTTCGACAAACAGCAAGCCGTTCAGGCCCTGGTGCGCCATCCGCATGTGGCCTGGGCCGACGCGCCCTTGCAGTTCGTCGAGCTGAGTGAAGGCCTGCCGCAGCTGGAGGTGCTGACACGCGGCGAGTTTCTGCAGTTTCGGGTGGTCGATCCGATCCGGCCGGACGATGCCGCGCTGGCGGCTGCCGAACTGGACGACGACGATGACCTGCTCGACGACGAGGACGACTTCGACTACAGCGGTCGGCGCATTGCCGACCTGAGCCGGCCGGGTGTGCTGCTGCTGCGCGACGGCCCAGAGCGGGCGCGCTTGCTGCGCATCACCCCCGCCCAGCTGCGGGTGGCCGAGTTGGTCAGCCAGGGCTGGCAGGTACCGGTGGCCGCACGCACCGAGATGGACGCGGCGTTGCGCGTGCTGGCCACGCATTTTCAACTCGCCAGCGACGCCGACGCCGGCCACGAGGTGCCGGCCAATGCCACGCTGCGCGCCG
>JANMXG010000276.1:0-11338 GCA_031394235.1 Betaproteobacteria bacterium | reverse complement strand
CGTAGCAAGCCGAAAGGAAATCCAATGATTGCCCAAGAATTAGAAGTCAGCTTGCACATGGCTTTTGTCGAAGCGCGCCAGCAGCGTCACGAGTTCATCACCGTGGAGCACTTGTTGCTCGCCCTGCTTGACAACCCAAGTGCTGCTGAAGTGTTGCGCGCCTGTTCTGCCAATGTGGATGATTTGCGCAAGTCCCTTAGCAACTTCATCAAGGACAATACGCCACAGGTGGCAGGCTCTGACGATGTAGACACGCAGCCTACGCTGGGTTTTCAGCGCGTCATTCAGCGTGCCATCATGCATGTGCAGTCCACCGGCAATGGTAAAAAAGAAGTTACCGGCGCGAATGTACTTGTCGCCATTTTTGGTGAAAAAGACTCGCATGCCGTGTATTACCTTCACCAGCAGGGCGTGACGCGCCTTGACGTCGTGAACTTTATTGCGCATGGCATTAAAAAGAGCGACCCTCCCGAGCCAACCAAAGCAGGGGAAAGCGCTGCGGAAAATGAAGAAGGTGCTGAAAAAAACGAAAAGCAATCGCCGCTTGAGCAGTACACGCAAAACCTGAACCAGGCGGCCAGGGACGGCAAGATCGATCCGCTGATCGGCCGCGAATACGAGGTGGAGCGGGTGATCCAGATCCTGTGCCGCCGCCGCAAGAACAACCCGCTGTTGGTCGGTGAGGCCGGCGTGGGGAAGACCGCGATTGCAGAGGGCCTGGCCTGGCGCATCACCCAGGGCGATGTGCCCGAGGTGCTGGCATCGTCCACGGTCTACTCGCTCGACATGGGCGCACTGCTGGCCGGCACCAAGTACCGCGGTGACTTTGAGCAGCGACTCAAGGGTGTGCTCAAGCAGCTCAAAGACCAGCCAAATGCCGTGCTGTTCATCGACGAGATCCACACCCTGATTGGCGCGGGCGCCGCTTCGGGCGGCACGTTAGACGCCAGCAACCTGCTCAAGCCGGCGTTGTCCAACGGCACCATGAAGTGCATCGGTGCCACCACCTTCACCGAATATCGCGGCATTTTTGAGAAAGACGCGGCCTTGTCGCGGCGCTTCCAGAAGATCGACGTGGTCGAGCCGTCGGTCGAGCAGACGGTCGAGATCTTGAAGGGCCTCAAATCCCGCTTCGAGGACCACCACAACGTCAAGTACGCGCTGGGCGCGCTGCAGGCGGCGGCCGAGTTGTCGGCCAAGTTCATCAACGACCGCCATTTGCCTGACAAGGCGATCGACGTGATCGACGAGGCCGGCGCCGCGCAACGCATCCTGCCCAAGAGCAAGCAGAAAAAAACGATCACCCGCAACGAAGTCGAGGAGATCGTCGCCAAGATCGCGCGAATCCCACCGGCGTCGGTCAGCAACGACGACCGCGGCAAGCTCAAAAGCCTGGACCGCGACTTGAAAAGCGTGGTGTTCGGCCAAGAGCCGGCGATCGACGCGCTGGCCGCCGCGATCAAGATGGCGCGCTCGGGTCTGGGTCGGCCGGACAAGCCGATCGGCAGCTTTTTGTTCAGCGGCCCGACCGGCGTGGGCAAGACCGAAGTGGCCAAGCAGTTGGCCTACATCCTGGGCATAGAGTTGATCCGTTTCGACATGTCCGAGTACATGGAGCGCCACGCGGTCAGCCGGCTGATCGGCGCGCCGCCGGGCTATGTCGGCTTCGACCAAGGTGGTTTGCTGACCGAGGCGGTGACCAAGAAACCGCACTGCGTGTTGCTGCTCGACGAAATCGAAAAAGCCCACCCTGACGTCTACAACGTGCTGCTCCAGGTGATGGACCACGGCTCGCTGACCGACAATAACGGACGCAAGGCAGACTTCCGCAACGTCATCATCATCATGACGACCAATGCGGGTGCCGAGACCATGAACAAGTCGACCATCGGCTTCACCACGGCGCGCGAGCAGGGCGACGAGATGGCCGACATCAAGCGGCTGTTCACGCCCGAATTCCGAAACCGGCTTGACGCCACTGTCAGTTTCAAGGCGCTGGATGAGTCGATCATCCTGCGGGTGGTCGACAAGTTCTTGTTGCAACTCGAAGCCCAGCTGGCCGAGAAGAAGGTCGAGGTCACCTTCACCGACACGCTGCGAAAGCACCTGGCCAAGAAGGGCTTTGACCCGCTGATGGGCGCGCGGCCCATGCAGCGCCTGATCCAGGACACGATCCGCCGTGCCTTGGCCGACGAATTGCTGTTTGGCCGGCTGGTGGATGGCGGCCGACTGACGGTCGACTTTGATGACAAGGGTGAAGTGCAACTTGACATTCAGCCGCCAAAGAAGAACGACAAGTCCAAGGTCGAACCGACCCCCGCCTGACACCCGGCCAGAGGTCGGTCAGGTTCCGCGGTACGCCGCGGGATCTTGCTGAAAATAGCGCGCCAGCAACCCGTAGAGATCGGGATGCCTGGCGCGCATCTCTTTGGGTCCGGTGAAAAACGTCTCGGCAGCGACCGCAAAAAACTCATCGATACCGGTGGCGCCGTAGGGGTCGAGCAGGGTTTCGATGCCCGCATCGATTTGCGCGCTGAATTGCTCGAACGCGGGGTCGATCACCGCCATCCAGGCTTCACGCTCAGCGGGGCTGGTCATGGGTGGCACACCGTCGGCCTCGCCGTCGCCCATGTCGAGCACATGGGCAAACTCATGGATCACCACGTTGTAGCCCCAATCGGCTGAGTCGCCCGATTCGCTGACATCCACCCAGGACAGCATCACCGGCCCGCCGGCCATCGCCTCACCGGTGAGCACTTCGTCGTAGGCGTGCACGATGCCGTCGTCGTCGGTCACTTCGCGGCGAGCGACTACCTCGTCAGGGTGCACCACAATGCCGACAAAGCCGCGGTAGGGTGCCAGCCCAAACCGCAGCACGGGTAGCACGGCCTGGGCAGCAATGCACACCGCCATTGCATCATCGACCGCCAAGCCACCCGCGCCGGTGAACTCTTTTTCGTCCAGGAACAGGCTGGCCAAGCGACGCAGTTCGGCCACATCATCGGGCGGTCGTGCGGCGAGAAACGGCAGGCGGGCCAGCGTGAGCTGCCACAGTGCATCCGGGATCGCCCGCCGCGCCAGTGCCCTGGTCTCGCGGTGTGCCTGCCAACGCTGCCAGAGTGCTTTCAAGGCGGTGCGGCGCCCAAGTCCAGCGCCTGCAAGCCGGCCGCGCTCAGCCGCAGGATGCGCCCCCGGGCGGGTACCGCTTCAAAATCCCAATCCCCCAGCACATGGCGCGTCAGTTCACCCGGCAGTGCATGGGTGGCGGGGCGGTGGGTGTGGCCGTGGATCAGTGCGTCAGCACCGGTCTGCAGCAGCCAGTCGGCGGCCGCCGCGTTGTCCACCTCGCTCCAGCCAGTGGGTCCCTGGCGGGCCTGGTGAGCTGCGCTGGCATCGCGCATCGTGCGTGCCTGGTGTTCGCGCTCGGCCAGTGGTTGCGCCAGGAACTGGGCCTGCCATGCGGCGCCGCGCACCTGCCGGCGAAATTGCTGGTACGCGGTGTCCGACAGGCACAGGGCGTCCCCATGGCTGAGCAGCCAGCGGCGGCCGAAAGCCAGCAACAGTGTGGGGTCGGCCAGCCGCTGTAGCCCGGTTTCGGCCAGCCAGGTGTCGCCAACCAGAAAATCCCGGTTGCCCGGCATGAAGGCCAGCTGACAGTGCCGGGCTGCTTGCTTCAGTACCGTGGTGCAGTCGGCTACAAAACGGCCGCAGCGGGCGTCGTCACCGATCCATACCTCGAACAGATCGCCCAGGATCAGCACCGCGTCGGCAGGGGTGTGCAACAAATGCTGGCGCCAGGCAGCAAAAGTGGTGGGTCGGTCGGCCTGCAGGTGAACGTCGGACAGCAGGTCGATGCGGGACCAGGCTGGGTCGGCTTTGAATACCGGACATGCAGATGCGGAAGTGGACGCCAGCCTGCCGCCCAGCGCATCGTGACCGGCCACGCCTGACAAGATGTCCATGCCCGTAGGCCTCAGGCTCAGACGATCTCGACCGCCTTCAGGATCACGACGTCCTCGACCGGCACATCGTCGTGGCCGCCCTTGCGGCCCGTGGCCACACGCTCGATCTGGTCCACCACGTCGGTGCCGCTGGTGACCTTGCCGAACACCGCGTAGCCCCAACCCTGCGCACTTTCGCTGCTGTGGTTGAGGAAAGTGTTGTCGGTGGCATTGATGAAAAACTGCGAGCTGGCCGAATGCGGTGCGCTGGTGCGCGCCATGGCCAACGAGTACTTGACGTTTTTCAGACCGTTGTTGGCCTCGTTCTTGATCTCGCCCCGGGTGGGCTTTTGCTTCATGCCCACCTCAAAACCGCCGCCCTGGATCATGAAGCCCGGGATCACACGGTGGAACACGGTGCCGTCGTAGTGGCCGCTGTTGACGTAGGCCAGGAAGTTGGCGACTGACAACGGTGCCTTGGCGTCGTCGAGCTCGATACTGAAGCTGCCCTGGGCAGTGGTCATTTCTACGGTCTTGGTCATGTCATTTCTCCAAAAGGGTTGCTTGCTTGATCAGCACCGCTTGCTGCGGCACATTTTGGTGGCCGGCCCTGTTGCCAACCGGTACGGTCTTGATCTTGTCGACCACGTCCATGCCCTCGATCACCTGGCCGAACACGGCGTACCCGTTGCCGTCTGCCGCGTTCGCGGCGTCCAGCCTCAGGTTGTCGCCGAGGTTGATGAAAAACTGCGCCGTGGCGGAGTCCGGGATGCCGGTCCGGGCCATTGCCACGCTGCCGCGCACATTGGACAGGCCGTTCTTGGCCTCCAGCTTGATCGGCGCGCGCACCGGCTTCTCCTGCAAGTCGGGCGTCATGCCGCCACCTTGGACCATGAAGCCGTCGATCACGCGGTGAAAGACGGTGCCGTTGTACTGCCCCGCCTTGACGTACTCCACAAAGTTGGCCACGGTCATCGGCGCCTTCTGCGCGTCGAGCTGCAACACGATGTCGCCCATCGAGGTGCTGAGCTTGACTTTCTGGGCCCAGACGGGCGAAGCGGTGACCAGGCTGGCAGTCAGCACAGCGACCAAGGTAAGCAATTTCATTGGGGTGGCTCTCGGGATGGAGTTGGAGGTTGGAGGTTGGAGGTTGGAGGTTGGAGATCAGGGAGGAATCGGTGCATGCGCCGTCAGCGCAGCGCTGCCAGTTCACGCGCCAGTCGCAGCTTGTTGAGCAGTGCCGCCTCGCTGCGCGGGCCCGCTGCCGACTCGAACGCACGCAATGCCAGCCGCAAAAAAACATCACCCAAATTCTCATGGGCGGTGCGGTAGCTGGGGTCCAGCCGCAGTGCGGCCTCGAGCTGCGCGCGCGCGCCATCCAAGTTGCCGGCAGCGGCCAGCAAGACGGCCAGGTTGTTGTAAGGCTCAGGCAGGTCGGGAAACTCCTGCGTCAGCCGCTCGAAAAGCGTTGACGCCTCTGCAGCCCGACCTGTTTCAGACAGCATCACGCCCTTGAGAAATCGCAAGCGGGTGTCGCCGGGGGGTGCCGCCAATGCCTGGTCGAGGCGCTGCCAGGCCAGTGCGGTCTCGCCGCGGCGAAATTGTTGCTCGATCTCCCGCGCCGGGTTGCCCGCCTCAGCGGCCTGCGCGGGCTGGGCCATCCCACCGCCCAGGCCGCACCCCAGACCCAGCAGCACGGCTACAAGGCTGCGCACGCGCAACCGCGCACCAGGTCGGGTCGAGCGCAGGCAAACAAGGCGGGACAGTGAGGTCGGACGCGAGGGCAAACGGCAGGCCTGTCAGTCGAATCGGGGGTGACGCGGGGGTGACGGCAACAACGCCGCCGCTATACTGATTTCATTGTATCGACCCCCTGTTGCGGGGTCTGGCGACTGCCCAGCAACGCCCTGCCAAGCGGCGCCCGACACCGTGTGCCGTTGGGTTGTTGCCCTTGCTCGCTAACCCGCCTACCCCGAATTTCTCGGCCGCCTTGGATGCGGCCGTTTTTTGCATTTTCTGATGACACTGCGCCTCTTCAATTCGCTGACCCGCCGCCTGGAGCCCTTCATCCCGATTCAATCGGGACAGGTGCGCATGTACGTTTGCGGCATGACGATCTACGACCTGTGCCATATGGGCCATGCGCGCATGATGATGGCGTTCGATGTGGTCTACCGCTGGCTGGAGGCCAGTGGCTACCGGGTCGTCTATGTGCGCAACATCACCGACATCGAAGACAAGATCATCAAGCGGGCCGTGGAGCGTGGCATCACGATCCGGGCGTTGACCGACGAGATGATCGCCGCCATGCGCGAGGATCTGGCCGCGATCGGTACCGTGCCACCCACCTTCGAGCCCCGCGCCACCGACTACGTGCCGCAGATGCTGGCCATGATCCGAACGCTGGAGCAGAAGGGCCTGGCTTACCGTGCGGGCGCAAGCGCTGGTGCTGGGGATGCTGGTGCTGGGGCATCGGGCGGCGACGTCAACTTTGCGGTGCGCAAGTTCCCGGGCTACGGCAAGCTGTCGGGCAAGAGCCTGGACGACTTGCGTGCCGGCGAGCGGGTGGCCGTGGCCGAGGGCAAGGACGATCCGCTGGACTTCGTGCTTTGGAAGGCGGCCAAGGCCGACGAGCCCGACGATGCCAAGTTCGACAGCGACTATGGCCCTGGCCGGCCTGGCTGGCATATCGAATGCTCGGCCATGAGCTGCGCGCTGCTGGGTGAGCGCTTCGACATCCACGGCGGCGGCATGGACCTGCAGTTTCCGCACCATGAAAACGAGATTGCGCAAAGCGAAGGCGTGCTGGGCCATCCATTTGTCAACACCTGGCTGCACAACGGCTTCTTGAATATCGACAACGAGAAGATGTCCAAGAGCCTGGGCAATTTCTTCACCATCCGCGATGTGCTCAAGCGCTTCGATGGCGAGACGCTCCGGTTTTTCATGTTGCGCACGCACTACCGCAGCCCGTTCAACTTCAGCGACCAACTGCTCGACGACGCCCGAACCGCCTTGCGCAGGCTCTACACCGCGCTGGACGGCTTGACCTTGCCCGATGCCCAGCCGGACATCGACTGGTCGCAACCGCAGGCTGCGGCATTCAAGGCAGCGATGGACGAGGACTTCAACACGCCGGGCGCGCTGGCCGTGCTGTTTGAGCTGGCCAACGACTGCAACCGCAGCGGTTCGATCGACGCCGGCCAGCTGCTGCGCGCGCTGGCCGGCACCCTGGGCGTGCTGCAACAGCGGCCCAGCAGCTACCTGCAGGCCGGCAGCATCCTGGACGAGTCGACAATCAGCGCGCTGATCGAGGCCAGGTCAGCGGCAAAGCGCGCCAAGAACTTTGCCGAGGCCGACCGCATCCGTCTTGCGCTGGCTGAGCAGGGTATTGAGCTCAAGGATTCAGCCGCCGGTACCACCTGGGTGAAAGCTTGAGCATGGCCAAAAGCAGTCAGCCGGGCCAAAAACCCGATCTGGGCCTGCCCGCCACGGCGGTCGATGCCCAAGATTTACCGGCCGCAGCGATCCCGATCGCCGCATGCGTGACACCGGACTATTGGGACGATGCCTGTCGCCACCTGGCCAAGCGTGACCGCGTCATGAAAAAGCTGATTCCGAAGTTTGGGGAGGCGCGCCTGCAAAGCCGGGGCGACGCCTTCACCACCTTGGCGCGGTCCATCGTCGGTCAACAGATATCGGTCAAGGCGGCGCAGTCGGTCTGGAACCGCTTTGTGGATGTGGTGGGCGGCCCGCCGACCTTGCTGGCGCCCGCGTCGGTGCTGGCCCAGGAGATACCCGCGCTGCGCGGCGCCGGCCTGTCGACCAGAAAGTCCGAGTACCTGGGCGACCTGGCCCGGCATTTCGAGTCAGGCGCGGTGCATGTGCAGCAATGGCAGCACATGGACGACGAGGCCATCATCGACGAGCTGGTGGCGATCCGCGGCATCGGCCGCTGGACCGCCGAGATGTTCTTGATCTTCCACCTGATGCGGCCCAACGTGCTGCCGCTTGACGACCTGGGCCTGATCAAGGGCATCAGCCAGGGCTATTTCAGCGGCGAGCCGGTGTCGCGGGCCGAGGCGCGTGAAGTGGGCGAAGCCTGGGCGCCGTTCCGATCGGTCGCCACCTGGTACATCTGGCGTAGCCTGGACCCGCTGCCGGTAGACTATTGATCCTGCAGGCCCTGACCGGGCCGGCACCGCTCGCGGGAGTTGCCAGCAACACCCGCACCGGCCCCGATCCACCCAACCCGAACCGGCGGATGAGCAAAAGACACTTCCTCGACTTCGAGCAACCCATCGCCGAACTCGAAAACAAGATCGACGAACTGCGTTTTGTGCAGTCCGAGTCCGCGGTCGACATCTCGGACGAGATCGGCCGGCTCGACAAAAAAAGCCAGCAACTCGCCAAGGACATCTACTCGAACCTGACGCCCTGGCAGGTAACGCAGATTGCGCGCCACCCGCAGCGGCCGTACACGCTCGATTACGTCAGCGAGATGTTCACCGATTGGCAAGAGCTGCACGGTGACCGCCACTACGCTGACGATGCGTCCATCGTTGGCGGCCTTGCGCGCTTCAACGGCCTGGCCTGCATGGTGATCGGCCAGCAAAAAGGCCGTGACACCAAGGAGCGCGGCGTCCGCAACTTCGGCATGTCACGCCCCGAGGGCTACCGCAAGGCGCTGCGGTTGATGAAGCTGGCCGAAAAATTCGGTCTGCCCGTCTTCACCTTCGTCGACACGCCGGGCGCCTATCCCGGCATCGGCGCCGAAGAACGCGGCCAGTCCGAGGCCATCGGCCGCAACATCTTCGAGATGTGCCAGCTCGAGGTGCCGATCATCGTCACCATCATCGGCGAGGGCGGATCGGGCGGCGCACTCGCCATCAGCGTGGGCGACCAGGTGCTGATGCTGCAGTTTTCGGTCTACTCGGTGATCTCGCCCGAGGGCTGCGCGTCGATCCTCTGGAAGACCTCCGAGCGGGCGCCCGACGCCGCCGAGGCACTGGGCATCACTGCGCACCGGCTCAAGGCGCTGGGGCTGATCGACAAGGTGGTCAGCGAGCCGGTAGGCGGCGCGCACCGCGACACGCGGCAGATGGCGTCGCAGCTCAAACGCGCGCTGGTGGATGCACTGCGCCAGGTATCGGACCTCAAGCCCAAGGATTTGCTGCAACGCCGCTATGACCGGCTGCAGTCCTACGGGCGATTTGCCGACACCAAAGACCGCTGAGCGCCTGCGCATTTGAGATGACGGCCACGCCCGTGGCCACGGTGGCCGTGGCGTTCAGTGGCGGTCGAGATTCATTGGCCTTGTTGCACGCCACCTGCCGCGCTGCCGCAGGACTGGGTTTGCAGGTCGTGGCCTTGCATGTGCACCACGGCTTGCTGCCCGAGGCCGAGGGCTGGGTGCGTTGGGCGCAACGGCTGTGTGCACGCTGGCACCAGCGTGGCTGGCCGTTGCGATTGCGCTGGCAGCGCCTAGACGGTGCACCCGCCGCCGGCGACAGCCTGGAAGCCTGGGCCAGGGCCGGGCGTTATGCCGCGCTGGTCCAACTGGCCCAGCACGAGGGTGCAGACCTGGTGCTGCTGGCCCATCAACGGCGCGACCAGGCCGAGACCGTGTTGCTGCAGGCGCTGCGGGGCGGCGGGCCGGCCGGGCTGTCGGCCATGCCGGCCTCGGCGCACAGGCACGGACTGACCTGGGCCCGACCCTGGCTGGACCAACCGCGCGAGGCCATCGACGCCTATCTCCGCAAGTACCGTCTGCGTCCGCTCGAAGACCCGTCCAACCACGACCTGCGACTGGCCCGCAACCGGCTGCGTCTGCAGGTCTGGCCTTCGCTGCTGGCCGCATTTGGCGATGCCGAGGCGGCCCTGGCCGGCGCCGCGCGCCGCGCCCAGGAGGCCCGTGCGGCGCTGGCCGAGTTGGCGACGCTGGATCTGGCGCTGCTGGTCGACGCTTCGGGGCGCCTGGATGTCGCAGGCTGGCGCCGTCTGTCGGCTGCCCGCCAGGCCAATGCCTTGCGCGCCTGGTGGCAGAGCCGTACCGGCCAGGCCTTGCCCAATGCCGCGGTGCAGCGATTGCTCGCTGAGGTCAAGCCCGCGGGCGCGGCGCGTTGGCCGGCGGGGGCAGGGCGCTGGTGCGTGCAGTACCGGGGTCGGTTGGACTGTGCGTCCGGCGCGGCAGGGCTGAGTCTGGTGAAGGCACGCCAGGCCCGGACTGTGCCGGCCGGCACGGCAGCGCCGGCCCCGGCGTTGCTAGACCTGTCTTGCCCCGGCCGCTGGCCTGTGCCCGGCTGGGCCGGCGCCATAGAGGTGGCAGAGGGTCCGCAGGGCGCAAGTCCCACACGGTTGCAGCAGTTGCAGGTACGGCAGCGTGCCGGGGGCGAGCGGTTCCAGTGCGCCCCAGGTGGCTTGCCACGCAGTCTGAAAAAGCAGTTCCAGGCCGCGGCAGTGCCCGAGCTCGACCGCGTTGGTCCACTGCTGTGGTCGGCCGGGCAATTGCTTTTTGTACCAGGGCTGGGTGTGGATGCACGTTGCCGGGCGGCGGGCGCAGCGACGGGCCTGACGTTGCGTTGGTGCCCAGACCCGGCGCTGTCAGCCCGGCCCAAGCCCGCCGGCTAAAATGCGTTGTTGCGCACCGGGGCCGCGCACGCCCGATTCAGCATCGAGTACCGATGGCGCCCCAGCATCCGGCACCTCCTGGTGCCAACAACCATGGCATTGATCGTTCACAAGTACGGCGGCACGTCGATGGGCTCGCCCGAGCGCATCCGCAACGTCGCCAAGCGCGTGGCCAAATGGGCCCGCGCCGGCCACCAGTTGGTGGTCGTCCCCTCCGCCATGAGCGGCGAAACCAACCGCCTGCTGGGCCTGGCCCGCGAGGTCAACCCCGGCACGCCGGATGCCGCTGCGATGCGCGAACTCGACATGATCGCCGCCACCGGCGAGCAGGTCTCGGTCGGCCTGCTGGCGCTGGCACTGCAGGCCGAAGGTATGGCCGCAGTCAGCTACACCGGCTGGCAAGTGCCGGTCAAGACCGACTCGTCCTACACCAAGGCCCGTATTGAAAGCATCGACGACAGCCGGGTGCGGGCCGACCTGGCCGCCGGCCGGGTGGTGGTGATCACCGGCTTCCAGGGCATCGACGAGACCGGGTCGATCACCACGCTGGGGCGCGGTGGCTCGGACACCTCGGCGGTGGCGGTGGCCGCGGCCATGGGCGCGGCCGAATGCCTTATCTACACCGACGTTGACGGTGTCTACACCACCGACCCCCGCGTGGTGCCCGAAGCCCGGCGCATGAACACCATCAGTTTCGAGGAAATGCTGGAGATGGCCAGCCTGGGCAGCAAGGTGCTGCAGATCCGCTCGGTTGAATTTGCCGGCAA
>JANMXG010000275.1:0-12507 GCA_031394235.1 Betaproteobacteria bacterium | reverse complement strand
TGACCCGCATCTCGACGATGGCAATGCTGCTGGTGGCCAGGCGCACCATGTCCTGGGTGGTGCCGCCGCCCTCGAAGGACACCGTCTACCCGCGCGGCATGGGCGCCAAGCAGCCGTTTCGCATCGACGGCGACAAGGCCTACGGCCTGGGTATAGCCGACGACAAGAGCGGCGTTGCGCTGATCCTGCACACGGTGGATCTGCTGCAGCAGATCGGCTTTGCCGACTACGCCCAGCTGGGCGTGCTGATCAACGCCGACGAGGAGATCGGCTCGCCCGGATCAGCCGCGTTTTTGACGCAACTGGGCAGCGAGTACGACGCGGTGCTGTCGTTCGAGGGCGGCGGCACCACCCAGGACATGGTGCGCCTGGCCACCAGCAGCATTGCCATCGTCGAGATGCGGGTCACCGGCAAGGCGTCGCTCGCCGGTGCGAGCCCCGAGGCTGGCCGCAACGCGCTGTACGAGCTGGCGCACCAGATCCTGAAAACCCGCAACCTCGGCAATGCCGAGCAGGGCCTGAAGATCAACTGGACCGTGGCCAACGCCGGTGGCACACGCAACGTGATCCCGGCGTCGGCCAGCGCCATCGCCGACGTGCGCTCGCTGACCAACGAAGACCTGGACCGGATGGAGGCCGCGCTGCGCGCTGCCATCTTGGACAAGCTGATCCCGGACACCAGGATCGAGCTGGACTTCTACCGCAGCCGGCCGGCCTTCAAGGCCAATGCGGTGTCGGGCGTGCTGGCCACCCATGCCCAATCGGTGTTCCAGCAGATGGGCCTGCCGCTGCTGGTGCGCGACCGGGCCACCGGCGGCGGCACCGATGCCGCTTTCGCCGGCCTACGGCCCAAAGGCGGCGTGCTGGAAAGCTTTGGACTGCGCGGCTTTGGCGCCCATTCCAATGACGAGGAGTACATCGTGATCCCATCGATCGCACCGCGCCTGGTGCTGTCGACCCGCATGGTGATGGACATCGGCAGCGGGGCGCTCAAGTGGTGAGTTTGCAGCGGGTTTGACCGCCGCGCGGCAGCGGCCGCCCTGTGCACACAGATCCTCTGGCGCTGCGCGGCGCCGGGTTTCCCCTCAATATGCCAACATGACCGTTTGCCAGAACCGCGCCGACCCCCGCCGCGCGATCCCGCCGACCGGACCCGCCCCTGCCGTCAAAGCCGCCGATGCCCCCCATTTCAACGCTGTCTTGCCCCGTACGCACCGCTGTCGCGGGCGCCTTCGCCATCCTGATGCTGGCCCTGGCCGGCTGTGGCCCGCAGGCCGCCGGCCCAGCCGACGCCGGCGCCAAACCGGGCGGGTCAGCCGGCAAGCCTGCCGGCCCGCCCGGTGGCGGCATGCCCGGCCCGACTGTGGGCGTGGTCACGGTGCAGCCGGCTGATGTCTCGCTCAGTGTCGAGCTGCCCGGCCGGCTGGAGGCCTGGCGCGTGGTGCAGGTGCGCGCCAGGGTGCCCGGCATCGTCGAGCAACGCCTGTTCACCGAAGGTTCGGCGGTGCGTACCGGCCAGCCCCTGTTCCGGCTGGACGCTGCACCCTACCGCGCCACGCAGGCCAGCACCGACGCCGCTGTCGCCCGGGCCGATGCCAACGTCGCCCAGGCCCAGGCCCAGGTGCAGCGCAACCAGCCGCTGGCCGATGCCAAGGCGATCAGCGCGCAAGAATGGCTCGTCACCCAAACCACGCTGGCGGTGGCCAAGGCCGACGCCGCCACCGCCCGCGCCGCGGCGCAGACCGCCCGCATCAACCTCGATTACGCGTTGGTCAAGGCGCCGATCGCCGGCCGCATCGGCCGATCGCTGGTGACCGAAGGTGCGCTGGTCGGCCAGGGCGAAGCCACCCAGCTGGCCGTGATCCAGCAGACCCACCCGCTGTACGTCAACTTCACCCAGTCGGCGGCCGAGGCCTTGCGCCTGCGCCGGGCCTTTGATTCGGGCCAGCTCAAGCGCGCCGACGCCGGCGCCGCGGCCGAGTTGCGGGTGCTGCTGGACGACGGCAGCGAGTACCCGTTGCCGGCCAAGCTGTTGTTCACCGACCCGACGGTGGATGCCGCCACCGGCCAGGTCAACCTGCGCGCCGAGCTGCCCAACCCCAAGGACGTGCTGCTGCCCGGCCTGTTTGTGCGGGTGCGGCTGGTGCAGGCCACCAGCGAGCGGGCCATCCGCCTGCCGCAGCAGGCCGTCACCCGCGGCCCCGGCGGCGACAGCGTGCTGGTGGTGGGCGCGGACAACAAACCCATGCCGCGCAAGATCGTCATCGGCAGTGGTCTGGGCAACGACTGGGTGGTGCAGAGCGGCCTGACGGCCGGTGAGCGGGTGATCGTGGACGGGGTGCAGAAGCTGGCGATGGTGCCGCCCGGCACGCCGGTCAATCCGGTGCCGTGGTCGCCGCCGGGCAAGGCGGGACAGGCCCCTGCTGCGGGCCCGGCCCCGGCGTCAGCCGGCGCCCCGGCATCAGCAACCTCGGCATCAGCAACCTCGGCATCTGCTGGCCCAGCATCAGCAGCCCCGGCCGCTACGCCGGCCGCCAGTCGCTGATCCCGGAGCGCCGCCATGTTGTCCGGATTTTTCATTGACAGGCCGATCTTTGCCTGGGTCATCGCGCTGTTCATCGCGCTGCTCGGCGCGGCCGCCATCAACAAGCTGCCGGTGGCGCAATACCCGTCGGTCGCACCGCCCTCCATCGTCGTCAGCGTGGCCTACCCGGGCGCGTCGGCCCAGGTGCTGGAAGACAGCGTGCTGTCGGTCATCGAGCGCGAGCTCAATGGCTCGGCCGGCATGATTTATGTCGAATCTATCGCCCAGGCCAACGGCTCGGGCACGATCACCGCCACCTTTGAGACCGGCACCAACGTCGACCTGGCGCAGGTCGAGCTGCAAAACCGCCTCAGCCGCGCCACCCCGCGCCTGCCCAGCTCGGTGGTGCAGCAAGGCGTGCGCATCGACAAGGCGCGCTCCAACTTCTTGCTGTTTGTCTCGCTGACGTCCACCAACCCGGCCGACGACCCGATCGCGCTGGGCGACTACATCGCCCGCTACATCCAGCCCGAGCTGCAACGCGTGCCCGGCGTCGGCCAAGCCCAGCTTTTTGGCACCGAGCGCGCGATGCGCATCTGGCTGGACCCGACCAAGCTGGTGTCCTTCGGCCTGTCGCCCGGCGATGTCAACACCGCCCTCCGGGCGCAAAACGCGCAGGTCTCGGCCGGTAACCTGGGCGACGTGCCCGGCATCCCCGGTCAGGCCATGAGCGCCACCATCGTGGTCAACGGCCAGCTCGCCAACCCGGCCGAGTTTGGCGCGGTGGTGATGCGTGCCAATGCCGACGGCTCGACCGTGCGGCTGCGCGACGTGGCGCGCGTCGAGCTGGGCGGCCAGGGCTACGGCAGCTTCCAGCGCCTGAACGGCCAACCCGCCGCAGGCGTGGGCGTGCAGCTGTCGCCCAGCGGCAATGCGCTGGCCACGGCGGATGCGGTCAAGGCCCGGATGAAGCAGCTCAAGGCCTACTTTCCGCCGGGCATGGACTACAAAGTGCCGTACGACAGCTCCAAGTTCGTGCGCATCTCGATCAAGCAGGTGATCGAGACCCTGGCCATCGCAGTGGTGCTGGTGTTCATCGTGATGTTGATCTTCTTGCAGAACCTGCGCTACACGCTGATCCCCACCATCGTGGTGCCGGTGGCGCTGCTGGGCAGCTTTGGCATGCTGTTCGCGATGGGTTACTCGATCAACGTGCTGACCTTGTTTGGCATGGTGCTGGCCATCGGCATCCTGGTGGACGACGCCATCGTGGTGGTTGAAAACGTCGAGCGCCTGATGGCCGACGAGGGCCTGGGCCCGCGCGAGGCCACCCGCAAGGCGATGGGCCAGATCACCGGTGCGGTGATCGGCATCACCGTGGTGCTGGTCAGCGTGTTTGTGCCGATGGCATTTTTTGCCGGCGCGGTGGGCAGCATCTACCGGCAGTTTTCACTCACGATGGTCTCGGCCATTTTATTCTCGGCCTTTTTGGCGCTCACGCTGACACCGGCGTTGTGCGCCAGCTTCTTGAAGCCCATTCCGGCCGGCCACCATGAGCGCGGCGGCTTCTACGGCCTGTTCAACCGGGGCTTCAAACGCACCGCAACCGGCTATGAAAGCCTGGCTGCGCGGGTGCTCAAGCGCGCCGGGCGCTGGATGCTGGCCTTTGGCGTGGTACTGGCGGTGGTGGGCTGGATGTATGTGCGCCTGCCGTCGTCGTTTCTGCCCAACGAGGACCAGGGCTACCTGATCGTCAACGTGCAGTTGCCCGCCGGCGCCACGCTGGAGCGCACCACCGCGGTGATGCAGCAGGTCGAGGGCTTTTTCATGAAACAACCCGAGGTTGACCAGGTGGTGGCGGTGCTGGGCTTCAGCTTCTCGGGCCAGGGCCAGAACTCCGGCCTGGTGTTTGTGCCGCTCAAGGACTGGGACGAACGAAAAGGCAAAGCGCACTCGGCGCAGGCGCTGGCCGGCCGGGCCTTTGGCGCGATGATGGGCATCCGGGACGCGTTTGTGTTCCCCCTCAGCCCACCGCCTATCCCCGAGCTGGGCACGGCCACGGGGTTCAACTTCCGCCTGCAAGACCGCGGCGGCCTGGGCCACGACGCGCTGCTGGCCGCCCGCAACCAGCTGCTGGGCATGGCGCGCGGCAGCAAGCTGTTGGCCGGCGTGCGGCCCGACGGGCTGGAGGACGCACCCCAGCTGCAGATCGACATCGACCGCGAGCGCGCCTACGCCCAGGGCGTGACGTTTGATGCCATCAACGCGCTGCTGGCCACGGCGGTCGGGTCGAGCTACATCAATGACTTTCCCAGCAAGGGCCGGCTGCAGCGGGTGGTGGTGCAGGCCGACGCCAGCGCGCGCATGGCGCCCGACGACCTGCTCAAGCTGCAGGTGCCGGGCAACCGCGGCCAGCTGGTGCCGCTGTCCACCTTTGCCAGCACCCGCTGGATCATCGGCCCGATGCAGACCACCCGCTACAACGGCTACTCGGCGATGCGGCTGGCCGGCGATGCCGCACCCGGCCGGTCCACCGGCGAGGCGATGGACGAGATGGAGGCGCTGGCCGCCAAGCTGCCACCGGGCTTTGGCTTTGAGTGGACAGGCCAGTCGCGCGAGGAAAAACTCTCCGGCTCGCAGGCCGGCATCTTGCTGGCGTTTTCGATGCTGGCGGTGTTCTTGTGCCTGGCGGCACTCTACGAGAGCTGGACCATCCCGGTGGCCGTGCTGCTGGTGGTGCCGCTGGGCGTGCTGGGCGCCCTGCTGGGGGTGTCGCTGCGCGACATGCCCAACGATGTGTACTTCAAGGTCGGCCAGATCACGGTGATCGGCCTGTCGGCCAAAAACGCCATCCTGATCATCGAATTTGCCAAGGACCTGCAGGCCGAGGGCATGGCGCTGATCGACGCCACGCTGCTGGCCTGCAAGCTGCGGTTCCGGCCGATCCTGATGACATCGCTGGCCTTCATCCTGGGCGTGCTGCCGCTGGCGTTGTCCACCGGCGCCGGTTCGGCCAGCCAGCGCGCCATCGGCACCGGCGTGATGGGCGGCATGATCACCGCCACCGTGCTGGCGGTGTTTTTTGTGCCGGTGTTTTATGTTGTGGTGCGCCGGCTCTTGCCGGTCACGCACGTCGCGCCGCACAGCCAGACCATCGCCCCGCCAAAACCGCCTGCGCCCGCTGCACCTGCGCTGCCCAAGCCAGCCGCCGATCTGGAAGGGGGCCAGACATGAATTCCGCTTTGAACCACCCTTTGGGTCGGCTGGCGATCGCCGTCAGCGCCGCTGCCCTGCTGGCCGGCTGCGCCAACCCCGGCCCCGGCACCACCACGCCCACCGACCTGCAACTTCAGCAGGCCGGCGTGCCGACCACCTTGCCGGTGGGCGCCGGCGCACCGGCGGACCTGCCTGCCGCCGCCTGGCGCGACTGGGTGCGCGAGCCGCGCCTGGTCGCCTGGGTCGAGCTGGCCCTGCAAAACAACCGCGACCTGCGGGTGGCGATGCTCGCCGTGCAGCGCGCCCAGGCCCAGCTCATCGCGACCGAAGCCAACCGCCTGCCCACCGTCGGCGCCGGCGTCAGTGCCGCGCGTGCGCCCAACAGCAAGGGCAACGAGGCCAACACGCTGACTGCCGGGTTGGCGCTCAGCAGCTGGGAGATCGACCTGTTCGGTCGCCTCGCCAACCTGAACGACGCCGCCCGCGCGCAGCTGCTGTCCACCGAAGCTGGCCGCCGCGCCGCCGAACTGACGCTGGTGGCCGCGGTGGTGCAGGCCGGGCTGGCGCTGCAGGCCGACGACGAGCTGCTGGCCCTGGCGCGACAGTCGCTGGACAGCCGCGAACAGACGCTCAAGCTGACGGCCCTGCGCGAATCCGCTGGCGCCGTATCGCTGCTGGACCTGCAAGCCCAGCAAACCCTGACGGCCCAGGGCCGGGTAGCGCTGGCGCAGTTCACCCGCCAGCAGTCGCAGGACCTGAACACGCTGGCGCTGCTGCTGGGCCAGCCGGTGACAGCGCTCGGCGCGGTGGCAAGCCCGCCCGTGCCGGCCACGGCCGCCACGGCCGTCACGGCCACCACACCAGCCACTCCGGCCAACCCGGCAGCCGCCGCCACCGGCCTGCCGCCGCCGGCCACGCCAGTCGCCTCGCCCCTGGCCGACGACCGCTGGCTGGCCGAGGTACCGGCCGGCCTGTCGTCGGCCGCACTGCTGCGCCGGCCCGACGTGATCGCCGCCGAGCAGACGATGCGCGCAGCACAAGCCAACATCGGCGCCGCACGCGCCGCCTTCTGGCCCACGCTGTCGCTGACCGGCCAGGGCGGCGTCGGGTCCAGCCAGCTGGCGGGCCTGTTCAACAGCGGTGCTTTTGTCTACACGCTGGCGGCCAACGCGCTGATCACCGTATTCGACGCTGGCCGCCGCCAGGCCAACGTGGCGTCGGCCGAGGCCGCACAGCAGATCGCCCAGGCCCAGTACGAGCGCGCCATCCAGTCCGCCTTCCGCGAAACGGCGGACGGTCTGGCCGGCCTGGCCACCTGGCGCGAGCAGGGCATTGCGCAGCGCCAGCAGCGCGACGCTGCCCGCGACACCGCACGCCTGGTCGGGCTCAAGGCCAGCGTGGGTGCCGCCAGCGTGCTGGAGCAGCTCGACGCCCAGCGCTCACTGTTTGCCGCCGAGCAGGCGGTGCTGCAGGTGCGCCTGGCCGAGCTGAACAACCGGGTGGCGCTGTACAAGGCGCTGGGCGGCTGACCGGCAGCAGGTGTCTGGCACCAGATGACCGCCCGCAGCCGCCGGGTGATTGCGGCCGGCCGCCCCCGTTTCAGGTGGGCCCGACACCCCCGGGCGGGTGATGCCACCGCCCGCCCGCTCGGTATCATCGGCTGACAGCGGACAATCGCGCCCCCGCACCCCGCACACCCCCCGTTACAGCAAGGAGCCCCCATGGCATCGGTCAACAAAGTCATCCTCATCGGCAACCTGGGGCGTGATCCCGAGGTGCGCTACACGCCCAGCGGCAGCGCGGTTTGCAACGTCGGCATCGCCACCACCCGCAACTGGAAAAACAAGGATTCCGGCGAGCGCCAGGAGGAGACCGAATGGCACCGCGTGGTGTTTTTCGACCGCCTGGCCGAAATTGCCGGCGAGTACCTGAAAAAAGGTCGGCCGGTCTACGTCGAAGGACGGCTGCGCACGCGCAAATGGACCGACAAGGACGGCGTCGAGAAGTACACGACAGAGGTCTACGCCGAGAACATGCAACTGTTGGGCGGCCGTGAAGACGGTGGCGGTGGCGGCGGTGGTGCTGGCGGGGGTGCTGGCAGCAGCAACCGCGGTGATGACCACGGCAACTACGGCGAGCCGGAAGCCGCCCGCAGTGACGCCCGCGCAGAGGCTCCCCGCCGCGCCGCGCCACCCCCGCGTGCCGCAGCGCCTGCGCCCGCCCCGCGCCCGGCGCCCAAGTCGAGCACCGGCTTTGACGACATGGACGACGACATTCCGTTTTAAAAAGCACCCCGCTCAACCGGGCAAACAAGGCCCGCAGGCCACTGGACTGCGGGCCTTTGCGCTGATCGGCGGCATCCGCAAGGCCGACCGGCGCGGCATATCTGGCCGGGTCAGCTGACCTTTTGACAACGTCCGTTTTTTTGCCTTGAGCGCACGGCAAGCCGCCAAACCCGGCGGCCGTGTCAGGCGAGCATCCGGGGAAGCTTGTACTCAACCTTGGATGCCTTGATGGATGCATAGCCCAAGGCAACCAAATCCTCAAGTACTGTTTGAGCCAGCTCGGGCGGCTGACCTTGGCTGACCAGTGTTGCCTTGATGGTGTTCAGCAGCCGATCTGGTTTGCCTGGCCTGGAGTTGCCACGCCGTCGGAGATCTTCAAGCACCGCCTCACGCGGCTCGCTCGGCGCCGGCTTCAGGGGCGGCTTCAGGGGCGGCTTCAGGGCCGGCTCCAGGGCCGGATCTGCGACCTCCGATTTCAGGGTTTGCACAGCAGCAGGCTGGGCCGACCGTGGGCACCTGAAATCGCCCTTCTGGTTCAGCACGATCTGAATCTTCTCCTTCAACGAGAACCGGCCGAACAGTGAATTGAGCGTCTTGCAGCACACCACGCAGTTTTCGCCGTTGTCCGATCCACTGTCGGTTTGGGCGACAAGGTGCTCGACGCTTGCCTCCGCTTTGGCCAGGTGGCCTTTGCAGAAAAAGCAAGCGCCGCCCTGCACGAACAGCAGCCGGTGAATAGGTTTGGTGGGCATGGCGGCGTGGAGATATCTGACGTGTCTTGGATTGAAACTCTTTGCCCCACGAACAGGCCCAGTAGTTCTTGCCGAAAATCAATGCAACTGCACGCCGCCAGCCGGCACCGAAACTTCCGCTGGATGACCCCGGCCGGCAGGCGGCCAACGGCTCGGCCTGCCAACACGGGCACCAGCCCATCGCCGTGGCCCTGCGCTATTTCAGCAGCCCGGTCCCTCACGCACCCGGGCCCACCGCCCGCAAGGCTGCCCCCAAGGTTGCCCGCTGGTGCTGGGCCAAAATGGCGCAGTCGATTTGCGTGATGGCGCGCTGACCGATGCCTTCCGCGGATGCACTGCCAACCGGCATACCGCTGCCGACCGCTGCAAATCCAGGGCGGGCGGCTGCAGGTGCCCCAAACCCCAGACCTCACGGTTGAATTCGACCGGGCCGCGGTTGAGCGCGCCCACCCGCCCTACCGACAGCATGGCCTGGGCGCACGCGACGACGCCGTGGCGATGCAGTACCCGATCCCCGGCTGGACCGTTGACCCGCCGGCTGTCCGCGCTGGCAAGATCGCGTTTCCCAACCCACCCGCTCCAGGAGCCCTCCCCATGCGACTTCGCTGCATGTGCCTCGTCATCCACGCCCCCACCGACCTGCGCCTCGACGAGCAGGACGCCGGCGACATCGGCCCCGGCCAGGTGCTGGTGCGGGTGGGTTTTGGTGGCATTTGCGGGTCGGACTTGCACTACTTTCACCACGGCGGGTTCGGTGCGGTGCGGATCCAGCAGCCGATGGTGCTGGGCCATGAGGTGGCCGGCACGGTGGCGGCGGTGGCCGACGGTGTCACCAGCGTCAAGGTGGGCGACCGGGTGGCCGTCAACCCCAGCCGGCCCTGCGGGCTCTGCAAGTTCTGCCTCGAAGGCCTGCCCAACCAGTGCCTGGAGATGCGGTTTTACGGCAGCGCCATGCGCATGCCGCATGTGCAGGGCGCCTTCCGCGACGCGCTGGTCTGCGACGCCAGCCAGTGCCATTTGATCGCGCCCGGTATCCCGCTCGAACATGCCGCGTTGGCCGAGCCGTTTTCGGTCGGGCTGCACGGCGTGTCACGCGCCGGCTCGCTGCTGGGCAAGCGGGTGCTGGTGTCGGGCTGCGGCCCGATCGGCGCGCTGGCGGTGGCCGCGGCCCGGGTGCACGGCGCGGCCGAGATCGTGGTCACCGATGTGGTGGACGAGCCCCTGGCCGCGGCGCGGGCCCTGGGCGCCAGCCTGACGATCAACGCGGCAACGGACACCGGCTGGGTGCAGCGCTACGCGGCTGAGAAGGGCACGTTCGATGTGATGCTGGAGTGCTCGGGCAACCAGCGGGCATTGCGCGACGGGCTGGAGGTGATGCGGCCGCGCGGCATCGTCGTGCAACTCGGCCTGGGCGGCGATGTCAGCATCCCGCAGAACCTGGTGGTGTCCAAAGAGCTGTCGATCTGCGGGTCGTTCCGGTTCCATGCCGAATTTGCGCTGGCGGTGCGGCTGATCAACGAACGCCGGGTGGATTTGTCGCCGGTGATCACCCGCGCGTTCCCGATGGCCGAGGCGCGCGAGGCGTTTGAGCTGGCCAGCGACCGCAAGCGTGCGATGAAGGTGCTGATCGATTTTTCACAGCCCGACTGTTCACCGCCCGACCACTCAGCGCCCGCCCTGGCGCAGCCCGCCTGACGCGTGGGTCCAGCCCCCGGCGCGCGCCCCTTACCAGGGCAGGCGCTGGCCGTCGTAGGCCACAAACGAGCCGCTGTCGGCCGGGCCCAGCGCGTCCAGCGCTTGCAGCATCTCGGCCGCCGCCAGATCCGGCGCGCGGCCGATCTGCTCGCCCTTGAACGGCCGAGACAGCCCGGACGCCACGGTGCCCGGATGCAGCGCCACCAGCACCGACTGCGGCTGGCTGCGGCGCAACTCGATCGCGGCGGTCTTGACCAGCATGTTCAGCGCCGCCTTGGAAGCCCGGTAGCTGTACCAGCCGCCGAGCCGGTTGTCACCGATGCTGCCGACCTTGGCCGACAGCACCGCCAGCACCGCGCGCTGCCGGTCCAGCAACGGGCTGAAATGCCGCAGCACCAGCGCCGGCCCGAAGGTGTTGGCGCGGAAGGTGGCCTCGAGTTGGGCGTAGCCCAGGTCGCCGAGCTTTTTCTCGGGCATCCGGCCGTCGCGGTGCAACACCCCGGCGGCGTTGACGATCAGGTGAAACGGCCCTTGCGGCGCCAGCGCAGCGGCAGCCTTGCCCACGCTGGCTTCGTCATCAAAGTCAACCGCCGGCTGCGACTGCCGGTGCAGGCCCAGCGCCAACGCACACCGCCCGTCCGCGGCCAGGTGATGCAGCAGGGCCGCACCGATGGCACCGGACGCGCCGATCACCAGCGCGCGGTAGCCGTCCGGCATCGAGCGCAGCGTCATACCCAACCCTGGCGCCAATGGCTGTCGTTGCGCAGGTCGCGCCAGGCGATGCGCTGGCGGCGCTTGGAATGCACCGCCTCGATCTCGACCCAATCAATGCGCGTGACTGGCGGCTCGGGCTGCACCACCAGCGCCACCAGAAAGTGCTTGTCACGCCCTCCGGGCACAACGGCCGTCCACTTCGACAACAGCAGCTTTTTGGGGTGCACGGCGTTCATGCCAGCCCCGGCCGCAACACGGTCACTTGACGGTTACTTGACGGTCACGCGGATGGTCTGGCTCATCGGCTTGCCGTAGCTCTGGTGCGCGCCGTTGGCAAACTGCGCGGTCAGGCTGTAGCTGCCCGGCGGCAGGGAGAGCTCGGTCTCGGTCTGGCCTTTGCCAAAGTGCAGGCTGCGCTCGGTGAACGGCACCGACTGGCCTGCGGGCACCGCCTCACCATTGATCACCAGGTGGTGGTGACCGCTGTTGGGCTTGATGTCGCCAGCCGGCTCAACCGCCATGCCCTTGACGCCAAACCGCACCTTGAACGGGCTGCTGACGGTGGCGCCATTGGCCGGCTCGACCAGCGACACCGATTGCGCAGGCTCTGACATCGCAGCGCAGCCCGCCAGGGTCAGTGCGGCCAATGCCGCCGCGGCGGCCAGGGAGATATTGCGCAATCGGGTGAAGGTCATGACAGGCAGTCCTTGAGCGGGTTGGGGCTGGGTTGACGCGCGGTTGGGGTGAAAGGCCGGGGGCTATGGCAGCGAGACGACTGCTGCTATCGGCAGGGCACGAGCATCGCATTTTTTGGCTGCCCTTGCGGCGCTGCGGTTGCTTGCGCGCAGGGCTTCAGGTGCGGGGCCTCGGGCGCGGCGGTTCGGGCGTGGGCCGGCCGTCACGGTGCTGTCATGCCGCCCCGCGCCACCCAGTCCACCAGTGCGTCCAGCGCCGGCCGGGCGGCGGCGGCCTGCTCATGGTTGAGCATCGCCGCCAGCGCCCACCAGCGGCCCTGCGGGTCGGGCACGTAGCCGGCCAGCGCCACCACGCCCTTGATCGACCCGGTCTTCAGGCGCGCCCGGCCTGCTGCCGGGCTGGTTTTCAGGCGGTTGCGCATCGAGCCGTCCACCCCCGCCACCGGCAGACTCATCAGCAGCTCGGGCGCCCAGCGCCCGCCTTGCGCTGCTTGCAGCATCAGCGCAAGCTGGCGCGGGCTGATGCGATCCATGCGTGACAGGCCCGAGCCGTTGTCCACCACCAAGCCGGCGCTGGGGATCTGGTGCTCGGCCAGCCAATCGGTCACCGCGCGGGCGGCCAAGTC
>JANMXG010000274.1:0-1549 GCA_031394235.1 Betaproteobacteria bacterium | reverse complement strand
GTCGCCTTGGTTGACGCTGTTCATCGGTGTGGCCTTGAGCGTGGTGGTGGCGCTGGTGCTGGGCGCGATCACGCTGCGCATGTCGGGCCACTACCTGCCGCTGGCCACCATCGCCTGGGGCCTGACGATCTACTACACCATTTCCAACATGGAGTTCCTGGGCAAGTACGACGGCTTGCTGGGGGTGCCGCCGATCACGCTGTTCGGTACCAGCCTGGGCTCGGGGCGCGGCGTCTATGTGCTGATCTGGATCTTTGCACTGGCCTCGGCGCTGGCCGTGACGCGCTTGCTCGACTCGCGCCCCGGCCGCGCCATCCGGGCGCTGAAAAACGGCACGACCATGGCCGAGGCCATGGGCATCTCGACCTTCCGCTACAAGGTGATCGCGTTTGTGCTGGCCGCCGTGCTGGCGTCGATCTCGGGCTGGCTGTTTGCGCACTTCCAGCGCACCGTCAACCCGTCGCCTTTTGGCCTGAACAAGGGCATCGAGTATTTGTTCATGGCGGTGCTCGGCGGGGTGGGCCATGTCTGGGGTGCGTTTTTGGGCGCGGGTGTGCTCAAGATCGTCGAGGACCAGTTGCAGACCCTGCTGCCCAAGCTGATCGGCACCAGTGGCAACTTCGAGATCATCGTTTTTGGTCTGGTGCTGATCGCGGTGCTCAAGTACGCGCCGGATGGGCTGTGGACCTTTGTCGGCAAATGGTTGCCGGCGCCCAAGCGGGTTCGGGATTGGGGTGACGCCGCCAGGTTGCCGCTGCGCGACAAGCCAAAGCCCGGAGAACTGGTGCTGGAGGTGGACAAGGTGCGCAAGGAGTTTGGCGGGCTGGTCGCCGTCAACGACATCTCGTTCCAGATCCGCGCCGGCGACATCGTCGGCCTGATCGGGCCCAACGGCGCCGGCAAGTCCACCACCTTCAACCTGGTCACCGGCGTGCTGTCGCTGACCAGCGGCAAGGTCAACTTTCGCGGCCAGTCGGTGGCCGGCCTGCCGTCGCGGCTGATCGCCCGGCGCGGCATGTCGCGCACCTTCCAGCACGTCAAGATGATCCCCGAGATGACGGTGCTGGAGAACGTGGCGCTGGGCGGCTACCTGCGCACCACCTCGGGCACGCTCAAGGCCATCCTGCGGCTGGACCGCTTGGAGGAGCGCAGCCTGTTTGCCGAGGCCGAGGCCCAGTTGCAGCGTATCGGCATGGCCGAGCAAATGCATGAGCTGGCCGGCAACCTGGCGCTGGGGCCGCAGCGTCTGATGGAGATTGCGCGCGCCTTGTGCACCGACCCGGCGCTGCTGCTGCTCGACGAGCCCGCCGCCGGCCTGCGCCACAAGGAGAAACAGGCACTGGCCGATGTGCTGCGCCAGTTGAAGCGTGAGGGCCTCTCCATCCTGCTGGTCGAACACGACATGGACTTTGTGATGGGCCTGACCGACCGCATCGTGGTGATGGAGTTTGGCACCCGTCTGATCGAAGGCACACCCGACGAGGTGCAGGCCAGCCCGGTCGTGCGCGCCGCCTACCTGGGGACTGAACACTGATGGCCGCCGACCTGT
>JANMXG010000273.1:0-1768 GCA_031394235.1 Betaproteobacteria bacterium | reverse complement strand
GCGCGCCGAGGCCCGCCTGGGCGGCGGCGTCAAGCGCATCGCCGCCCAGCATGCCAAGGGCAAGCTGACGGCGCGCGAGCGGCTGGAGCTGCTGCTCGACGAAGGCACCTTCGAAGAGTGGGACATGTTTGTCGAGCACCGCTGCACCGACTTCAGCATGGCCGACAACAAGATTCGCGGCGACGGCGTGGTCACCGGCTACGGCATGATCAACGGCCGGCTGGTGTTTGTCTTCAGCCAGGACTTCACGGTGTTTGGCGGTGCGCTGTCCGAAGCCCATGCCGAGAAGATCTGCAAGGTGATGGACCAGGCGATGAAGGTGGGCGCGCCGGTGATCGGCCTGAACGATTCGGGCGGCGCCCGCATCCAGGAGGGTGTCGCGTCACTCGGCGGCTACGCCGATGTGTTCCAGCGCAATGTGATGGCCAGCGGCGTGATCCCGCAGATCAGCCTGATCATGGGGCCGTGTGCGGGGGGTGCGGTGTACTCGCCCGCCATGACCGACTTCATCTTCATGGTCAAGGACAGCAGCTACATGTTTGTCACCGGCCCCGAGGTGGTCAAGACCGTGACGCACGAGGAGGTGACGGCCGAGGAGCTGGGCGGCGCCGGCACCCACACCACCAAGAGCGGCGTGGCCGACCTGGCGTTTGAAAATGACGTCGAGGCGATCCTGATGCTGCGGCGCTTTTACAACTACCTGCCGCTGAACAACCGCGAAAAGCCGCCAGTGCGCCTGTCCGGCGACCGTGCCGACCGGCTCGACCTGTCGCTGGATTCGCTCGTCCCCGACAACCCCAACAAGCCCTACGACATCAAGGAGCTGATCATCAAGGTGGTCGACGATGGCGACTTTTTCGAGCTGCAGCCCGACTACGCCAAGAACATCGTGATCGGCCTGGGCCGGATGGAGGGCAACACGGTGGGCATCGTCGCCAACAACCCGCAGGTGCTGGCCGGCTGCCTGGACATCAAGAGCAGCATCAAGGCGGCGCGCTTCGTGCGCTTTTGCGATGCCTTCAACATCCCGGTGGTGACCTTCGTCGACGTGCCCGGCTTCATGCCCGGCACCAGCCAGGAGTACGGCGGCATCATCAAGCATGGTGCCAAGCTGCTCTACGCCTATGCCGAATGCACGGTGCCCAAGGTCACCGTGATCACCCGCAAGGCCTACGGCGGCGCCTACGACGTGATGAGCAGCAAGCACCTGCGCGGCGACGTCAACTATGCCTGGCCCAACGCCGAGATCGCGGTGATGGGCGCCAAGGGCGCGGTGGAGATCATCTTCCGCGAGGACAAGGGCGACCCGGTCAAGCTCGCGGCGCGAGAGGCCGAGTACAAGGCTCAGTTTGCCAACCCGTTTGTGGCGGGCAGCCGGGGCTTCATCGACGATGTGATCCAGCCGCACGAAACCCGCAAGCGCATTTGCCGATCGCTGGTGATGCTGCGCGACAAGAAGCTCGAAAACCCGTGGCGCAAGCACGGCAATATTCCGCTGTGACCGGTGCGATTTGACGCCTCACACTGAAGTAAGGAAACCTCGGAAAATTACCGCCATGACCACCGCCACGCTGACCAGCAAGGGCCAGATCACCATCCCCGCAGACGTGCGCCGCACGCTGGGCGTGCAAGCCGGCGATCGGGTCGAGTTTGTCGAAATCCAGCCCGGCCGCTTCGAACTGGTGGCCGCCACGCGCTCGGTGCGCGAGTTGAAGGGCATGCTCGGCAAGCCCGCGCGCACGCTCTCGATCGAGGACATGAACCGCGT